>JBKJNN010000116.1:0-46674 GCA_046593625.1 Gemmatimonadaceae bacterium
CCTCGACCCACGACTCGATTTCACGGCTTCGATCAACCTGGACTCTCGAGAAGTCCACCAGGTGTCTATTGGGTCCCATCCATCTGATGTAGGCAAAATCGGCGGTGGGATTGCGGGCCAGCGAGAGCATGAGCTTTCGCGGAACCCATCGCCCGTCAACGAGCGTGAGCCCGACGTTGCGTTCCCTGAGGAGAGCGATCACTCCGTCGGTGATCCATCCGCGGTGACGAAATTCGATGGAGAATCGGATGTCGGTCGGAATGCCGCCCAGAAAGTCAACGAGAGCGGGCAACTCGTTGGGTCCGAAATCGGGGCCTAGCTGAACGAGGATCGGGCCGAGCTTCTCCTTAAGTTCACGGGCGCCTTCGTAGAACGATTCGCCGATGTTGAGCGCATCGCGCAGCCGCTGCTCGTGAGTGATTTCCTGAGGGAGCTTCAGTGTGAATACAAAATTCTCAGGGGTACGATCGTACCATGCGCGAAACGTCGTTGGCGCAGGCACGCCGTAGAACGTGGAATCCACCTCAACGCAGGCAAAAGCCCTCGAATAGATGGAAAGAAAATCCGCCGGACGGGTTCCCGTGGGGAAGAACGGGCCCACCCAGGCGTCATAGTTCCACCCTTGCGTTCCTATATGAATCTGCGCCTGGCTTTCAGTCACATTCGTACCCGGTACATGGTCTCAAAATTGCCCTTTTGACAGTGCAAAGGACACACCCTTGAAGTCCGAACACTCAGGAGGCCGCATGGATCACAATGACGAGCACAACGAGCATACTGGTGGCGTGCTGCGCCATGACGACAATCCCGGCACGGGCGACAAGGTGGGTCACGCCGTCGGGGGTGTATCGGGCGCATTGACGGGAGCAGCCGTAGGCTCTCCCGCAGGCCCCATTGGGGCAATCATTGGATCGATTGCCGGTGCTGCGGGCGGATGGTGGGCTGGGCGAACGGTGTCCGAAGCCGTCTCGAAGTTTCACGAGACCGAGGACGATCGATACCGGCAGGCCTATGAATCGAGGGAGGACCGTCTTGCCGATCGCGGGTATGAAGATGTGCGCCCGGCGTACCAGCTTGGCCACATCGCCAGCCAGAACCCCGATTACAACGGCAAGACATTCGAGGTTATCGAGGAAGAACTTCAGCGCGGCTGGACCAATGACCTTCGTGCCCGCCATGGCGACTGGTCTGCAGTGAAGCCGTTTGCGTACGAGGCGTATTCGAGCGGAATGTCAGTAACTGATCGCGAAGCCGACAACAAAGATCAGAACAGCCGCGAGAATCTTTCAGACCGGGTTTCAGACACGTCACGATAGATGCCTGATGGGGCCGGCTTAACGGTAGGTTTCGAAGAAGCCGGTCCCTTTGCCGTTCAGGGGTTTTCCTCCGATGCTGCCAGATATCGTCGCAGTTCCCTTCATCTGAATGAAGTGCGTTCTTACCGCATTTTTCTGCTGACGCACTGACTGCCGCATGTCAGTAGCGATGGCATCTTCTATATCCAGTTCAACCCTGAGCGTGTCACCCCCGCGAACGTCTGCGAAAATTGCGCGCGAAGGCACCCGAATCGACTTGCCGTTCACTACTGCAGTGCGCCCGTCCACATATGTAATCGATGCGGGCCGCATCACTGCCTTGAAGCCGAACGAATCAATCAGGTAGACGAACAGCGGAGCCTCGCGCACAGCGTCAGGAGCAATGACTCTTCCATAGAGAATTGTGTAGTCGCCCGCACGCGCAGCGCCCCAGTCCCATGTTACTCCCTGCCACACGCCCCAGTTGTGATCGTGGTATGACTGCGCCCCGTCGTATTTCTCGCACGTCGCGTTCACACAGATGCTGCCACTTGCAGAAGCACGGAGTGCCGGCACCGCGTAACCCGAGATGAAGTCGCCGGAGCCCAGTGATGCGGCGGGGAAATAGGCGCGTGGTGCGGGATGCACCACGAGATCGATTCTCACCGTACCATCTGCACCACCCGCTGAACCCGTCACACTGTAATCACCGTTGGGGAGTACGGTGACTCGCGCGTCGCCCAGCCTTACGTTCGCAGATGTGGTGGAAAATTCCACGTTCGCAGGCATAATGCGTGATTCGAACTTGCGGGAGCGCCGACCTTCCTCGCGCTCAGTGATGGCCAGGCTGCCACCAAAGCCACCTCCCGGAGTCTGCGCAACTATATAAGAGATGAAGACCCAGCGCTTGCGGTCGGGCGACAGCACGTTGAAGTAGTGCCATTCTGCCCAACTGTCGCGATTGGCTGCGCTGTCAGGCGGGAGATGAAAGTGATCGATGTCGTGACGCAGCTCCTCGAGCGAGGGGCTCGCCCATCGCCTGTCGCCCTCGTCATCGTTCCATGACCCCGCCGCGAAATCGAGAGCGCCCCTCACTGCGCGAGTCCGGCTCGGGATTTCACCAGCGGCTCTCACCGCTATTTCCTTCCCGCCACTACCTGCTTTCCGCAAATAGATGAGGCGCCCGTCAATCTGTGGAGCCACCGCGCTAATAGAAGAAGCCAGGCGCGGCGATGCAAGCAGCTGATCGTGAATGAAGCGCGCCTGGTCAATTGAGAAATACAGCCCGCCCACGCCACCGGTCTTCATGACCTCTACGTCGAGTCCCTGAGGAAGAACCGTAATCGCACCCCCGCCGACGAGTTTCTCATCGCGCGCCTGCGTGAGCAGCGCTTCGCCTATCGACAGCAGAACGATCATGACCGCAACGCCAATTCCGTAACCAAAGAAAAGCAGAGCAGACCGCCACGGCCGGTAGATGATGTTGCGGAACGCAATGAGAGTATTCACTAGTCGGCAATCAACCCGTCGCGCATGTGAATTCTTCGCGCTGCCGCGCCCGCCAGTTCCTCATCGTGAGTCACGACGACTATCGTGGTGCCGTCGGCGTTCAGTTGCGCAAACAGTGCAATGATGTCTGCCCCTGTCTTTGCGTCCAACTCACCCGTTGGCTCATCTGCCAGAAGAATTGCCGGTTTGTTCGCCAGCGCGCGTGCAATTGCAACACGCTGCTGCTCGCCACCCGACAGTTGCGACGGGCGGTGTTTGAGCCGGTGACCCAGACCTACGTACTTCAGTAGTTCCTCCGCCCTCGCCGCGCGTTCCGCCCCCTTCACCCCGGCTTCTGCCATCGGAAGCTCCACGTTCTCCCGCGCCGTTAACGTTGGCATGAGATAAAAACGCTGAAAAACGAAGCCGATGTTCCGCAGCCGAAAACGGGTAGCGTCGCGATCGCTCATCGTGCCCGCATCCTCGCCCCTGATGCGCACAGATCCGCCCGTTGGCCTGTCTATCGCGCCAAGGAGGTTGAGCAGCGTTGACTTACCACACCCCGATGGGCCAACGATCGCCACATAGTCGCCCTCCGCGATTTCGAAACTCACTCCACGCAATGCATGCACGCGTTCGGCGCCGAATTCGTAGTCGCGCTGCAGATCGCGCGCTTCGACAACGGTCTTTCTCTCACTCATGCTATGGCTTCCTCTCGAAGCGTTGTGGCAATAGGAAGCGATGCCGCCCTGAACGACGGATAGATGCCGGCTGCGATCCCGGACAACGCAAGCAACCCCATTGCCGTCCACGCTGCCTTCGGCTGAAAGAGAAAGAAGTCGATCGCGACTGGCAGTCCTGGAAACGCCGAGAGGATTCCGTTCAGATAGCGAGCCGTGATGAGTCCCAGCCCAAGTCCGGCGATAGCTCCGCATACAGTTATTGCAACACCCTCCAGAACTATCTGCTGCACCACGTGCAGCCGCGAGACCCCGAGTGCGCGCATGACCGTGATCTCCCCAATCCTCTCGTTGACGGACACGGTCACCAGCGTGGTCACAAGCAGGAACCCCACAAACAGACTGACGCTGCCAAGAATGAGGGCGAGCTGGCGGAAGTAGGAGAGGCGCTGGTCTACCTGCGCCAGCGCAGTAGCAATGGACAACGCGCTCACTTCCGGAATCTCGCGCTCGATCCAGGCGCGCACGTTCTCGACCTGCGCGTCGTCGCGCACCTTTATCATGAACAGGGACGCGTCCTGTGCCCGCGCGGAGCCCCCCATTTCCTGAAGTGTGGAAAGCTGCAAAGCGGTGGCGGGCTGATTCGCCGCGCCGTAGAGAAATTTCACACGGCCGGATACTACAAGGTTGCGCGAACCTGCGTACGTGCGAAGCTGCGGGTTGTAACCAGTGGCGACATCGAGCGTGTCGCCAAGCTTCGCTCCAGTCACGCGAATGAATTCGTCGTTGACGGCAATATCGTTGGCGCCCATTGGGTCGGAGCCCGAAAGCAGTGCGTAGTCGCCTTGTACTGACGGATTGACGCCAAGCGCGGCGCTGGTAACTACAGTTCCGCGTATCGGGATGTGGATGGTGCCGCCCAGCACCGGGCTGATTGTGATGACAGCGGGATTAGTGCGCAGGATGGCGGCGATGGAATCAGCACGTTCTATCGTCGCGTCGGTGTCGAACGGAAGAGTTCCCTTTGGAGCCAGCCGAAGCTGGAATCCGCGAGAGAGCAGCAGCTCGCGGAACGACTCGCGAAGTCCCGTGGACATCATCACCATATCGAGAAGCATTGCTGCGGCTACTGCAACTCCGAGCACGGCAAGCAGCGTGCGTGTGAGGTGGCGGCTGAGTGACGACCAGGCGAGGCGGAGTACCATTCAGCGCCCAAACAGTGCGAGCGGTGGCGTTCTCACCAGGCGTATTGACGCGAGGAGTCCGGCACCAATGCCGAGCACTATCGAGAGTGTCACGGCAAGCGTGACAATCGAGGGTGTTATAAGAGAGAACGTCAGCGGCGTGCGGTAAAGTCCCTGGTAATACCAGTTGATGAAGGCAGAGGCGACCCATGCCACTGCAGTTCCGAGTGCGCACCCGACGAGGGCGAGTAGCGCTGCCTCGCTCACGATGCCCTTGATGACGGTGGCCCTTGAAATTCCCATCAGGCGAAGCGCCGCGACGTCGCGTCGCCGTTCTTCCACCTTCAGAAGCATGATGCACAACAGGAAGATTGCGCTCGCGACGATGGTGATGACTCCAATTGCCTTGTGGAAGCGGCTCACCACCTGAAACGTTCGCGATGTTTCGGCGGCGATATCGCGCGAGCGGTGTGCTTCGAATCCGAAGGCGGCGGCATTGATGTCGCGAAGTGCTGCTTCCGTTGCATCCGCACCGCGCGTAGCAATCGCAAAGCGATCCACCCGGTCACCGTATCCGGCAAGGCCCTGTAGCTGGTCGAGGTGCAGGCGCACCTGGTAATCGCTCCGCGCTATTTCCGCCGGATCTGCACCCCGTTTTACAATAGCAGATACGACAACGGTGTCGCCGAAAGGAGAGCCGGGCTTTGCAGAAACCACGAGCTTATCGCCAATCGCAATCCGCGCGTCTTCGGCGAGGCGTTCATCGATGGCAATCGTTCGGTGTGCAGGTTGCTGCGCAAGCAGCATGGCGGCGAGAAGCGTAAAAAGCACTATGGAAAGCTAGTTACAAGACCCCCGCTGAGGCGCCCGACCGTACTGCTTTCAGTGCGAGGGCGCGTCCATATCGGTGAGTGGCTCCACCATCACCTGAGCCGCAAGCACCGGCCCGATGGAGAGAATCTTCCCTGAAACGCGAAGGGTGATGGGCCCTTCATAGGGCGCCCTCGAAACAATCACGAGCTCAGCACCCGGCATGATCTCTATCTCGGCCAGATAGCGCAGCATTTCAGGATCTCCATCACTCACGCGCACCACTTTCGCCCCGTAACCGGCACCGAGTTCGGCAAGCGAAAGGTAGACCGTCTCGTCCATGAGCAGCCCGTCGCGTGAGGGAATCGGCGCGCCGTGCGGATCGACTTCAGGTTCCCCTATCGCGGCAGCCATCCGGTCAACCAACTCGTCCGACGCCGCATGTTCGAGACGCTCGGCTTCGTCATGGACGCGGTCCCAGGGATAGTCGAGTGCGCCCGAGAGATATGCCTCGATGATTCGATGGCGGCGTATCGTGCGAAGCGCTGCAAGCCGCCCCGCTTCCGTGAGCGTTACTCCGCGATATGGTTCGTAGGCCACAAGCCCCTGATCGGCGAGGCGGCGCACCATCCCGCTCACCGAAGCGGGAGCAACGTCCAGCAGCTGCGCGATGTCGTTGGTGGCAACGGACACAGTGCCGCGCCCGATTTCATAGATGGACTTGAGGTAATCCTCGACGGGTCCTGTGAGAGCTTCCCCGCCTGCGCTCTCCAGCTTGAGATGCGCGCGCTTTCCGCTCTTCACTCCGGTGGGGCCGAGCGTCCGTGGGAGCTGCCCCGTACGAGCAGAACAGGTATATCGGACTCGTGTCTGACTCCATGAGCCACGCTGCCGCGCAGGATATCGCCAAAGAACTTGTGGCCGTGCGTGGACATGGCTATCAGGTCGCACTTTTCGCGCGCGGCGGTCTGAGCGATTTCGGAGGCAGGGTCACCTGTCGCCAGGACTGCCTCGCACTCGATGCCCCGTGCGCGGATCTCGGACGCTACACGCTCTATGTAATCGCGGTCGTCTTTCATCTCTTCGCTCTCGCGGAGACGCAGTGCGGAGATGTTGCGCGCCGCCCAGCCGTCGGCGACGTGAATGAGAACGGTGGAAGCGCTGCACACACGAGCCAGTTCGACGACGTGATCGATTATGGCGTGGTCGTATGGCGAGTTCTCCACGGGGACAAGAATTTTTCTATACACTCACTCACCCCCCCAGGACAAACTGTAGCAGCAGCCAAATGTTGAGGCCTGCGATGATGAAAGCAACCACATACGCCAGGATCTTGAGCCAAAGAGGATTTACAAACTCGCCCATCTTCACCTTGTCCGATGTGAACTTGACGAGGGGAAATACGGCGAAGGACAGCTGCATGCTGAGAATGACCTGGCTGAACACCAGCAGCTTTGCTGTCCCGCTTTCGCCGTAGGCTATGGCGACGATTGCAGCAGGGACGATGGCTATCGATCTCGTGATGAGCCGGCGAAACCAGGGACGCAGGCGAATGTTAAGGAAGCCCTCCATCACTATTTGTCCGGCGAGCGTTCCGGTGAGCGTGGAATTCTGGCCTGATGCGAGGAGCGCGAGCGCGAACACAGTACTTGCCCCTGCACCAAGCAGCGGCGTCAGAAGCTTGTAGGCATCCTGAATCTCGGCCACATCGTTGTGTCCGGTGTTGTGGAACGTCGCAGCGGCAATGATGAGGATCGCCGCATTGATGAAGAGCGCAAAGGTGAGTGCGATGGTCGAATCGATGAAGGCGAACTTTACCGCCTCTTTCTTCCCTTCCCGCGTGTCCTGGTAATTTCTCGTCTGCACGATAGACGAATGGAGATACAGATTGTGCGGCATTACAGTGGCCCCGAGTATTCCCACCGCCACGTAAAGCATTGCGGGATTTGAAATGACCTCGACTCTCGGAATGAATCCGCTCATCACCGCGGCAATGGGGGGCTTGGAGAGAATGATTTCGAAGAAGAAACAGGCTCCCACTGTGGCCACGAGTGCAATGACGAGTGCTTCGAGAAGACGGAACCCCTTGTTCTGCAGATAGAGAACTATCAGGACATCCATTGCGGTGATAGCTATGCCTACGGGCAGCGCGATTCCGAAGAGAAGATTCAACGCGATTGCCGAACCGATGACCTCAGCGAGATCTGTGGCGGCAATGGCGAGTTCGCACAGGACCCAGAGAAACCAGGCTACCGGCGTCGAGTAGTGGTCACGACATGCCTGAGCGAGATCACGCCCGGTTACGATTCCGAGCTTGGATGCCATTCCCTGAAGCACAATGGCCATCAGGTTCGATATGAGAACGACGGAAAGCAGGGTGTAGCCAAACAGAGCTCCGCCGGCGAGGTCGGTGGCCCAGTTGCCTGGATCCATATATCCGACGGCCACGAGATATCCCGGCCCGGCAAACGCGAGCAGCTTCCTCCACCATGTTTTTCCTGTAACAGGAACGGTCTTGTAAACCTCAGCAAGGGATGGCGTGACCCTGGCTCGGCGCCATCCCTTGTCCGGAGGCATTATTTGAGGAGATGCCATTATCTATTATTAGTGCGATTCAATTTTTGTGTTTGGTTGTGCATCACACCAATATTAGGATATCCTAACTTTAGCGCAAGACCGTGTTGGTCAGTCAGCGAGCAAACCGGTCAGTTCCGAGACAATACGTTCGGTAAGCCCCCATACGACGTGCTCACCATGGTGAAATGCATAGTGGGTCATGGATATGCCGCCAGCTGTGACGTCAGTATCACGCCATAAAGCGGCATCCAACAGGGCCGGGAGAGGCACCCAAATGGCCTCAGCCACTTCGTGGCTGAGTACCGGCTCGGGTAAATCGGAGACGGCGAAAACGAATGGGCGCACTACCACGAGCGGAAGGCGGTTGGTCCGGGGGCTGATGTCGCTCAGAGTACCGACGAGGTCGCCTACAGAACGGAGATCTATGTGCATCTCCTCCATAGTCTCCCGGATGGCTGTGTCCAGGAGCGATCCGTCCTCGGGCTCTTCACGTCCGCCTGGAAATGCCACCTGGCCGCTCCATGGATCACCAGCGTACTCTGCTCGCCTGATGAAGAGCACCTCTGGCTCCGCGTTGGAGGCGATCCTCACCAGAATTGCAACGGCAGCCCGGCGGGCGGCGGCATTATCCAACTCCAGAGGTTGGCGCGAGGCCAGCGCGCCTGCGAGGCGCGCGATGCTCGCATTGTTTCTGGGGGTACCGCCCGCGCTCAGATGCCGGTGCCGGCGAGATGCCGGGCGAAGAAATCCACGGTTCCCCGGGTGACTGAATCGAGCGCTGGGCTAACGTCGGATAGCGGGTGCTTTCCACCGAACGAATGATTTACCCCATCCAGAACACGAAACTGGGCGGCCGGGGCGAGGGCAGCGAGCCGCTGTCCCTCCTCGATCGGGACCGTTTCATCCTTGTCGCCGTGCAGTATTAGCCACGGGCAGGCGACTCGGGATGCCGCAGCTGCAATATTGAGTGAGGTTCCGCCGAATTCCTCGACCTCGTGCAGCAGCTCTGTCCCCAGGGGCATGACGTCGCCGGTCCGCGAGTTCGTTATATCGATATGTCCGCGTTCTCTCCACTCTGCTACGACGTCTGGAGACCAGCGGTTGGTTGCCGAGATGGCGGCCCATGTTGTGAGGCATTTGACGTCGGGATCGCGGGCTGCCTGTATGACTGCGATGCCGCCGCCCCTCGAATGTCCGAACAGTCCATATCCGTCGTCTACCCAGCTGCGGACTCTTGCTTCGCCCACGACTGCGTCCAGGTCTTCGAGCTCCTTGAGGTAGGTATTGCGACTGAAAGCTTCATGGTTGGTGAAGGTTTCCCGATCGTCCCCAATCCCGCTGCCGGAAAAGTCGAAAGTCACCGCGCGGTAGCCTGCCTCGGCGAGTTGATCAGCCAGGTAGGGGAAAAAGGAGAATCGCGCAAATCCCTTGAACCCGTGACAGATGATGACGGTGCCGAGCGGGTTGGCTGGCGAGCGTGCTTCGCAGCGGAGGATGAGTGGTGAATAGTCGCCTCTGTCCCGCCACAGCTCGAACTCTTCGTGCGTGATGGTCGCGGGCGTCCCGCGCTCAGGACTCAACTTCGCCTCCGGCTTGAACCCAGCCCCTGAATCCTCCCGCCATCGAGGCTACGTCTGAATAACCCATCTGATGAAGTGTATCTGCGGCAAAGGCGGACCGGTTTCCGCTCGCGCAGTAGATGACGATTTTCCTGTCGCGTGGTATGGCGGCTTCGATGGTGGTTTCGAGCACGCCGCGTGGAATGAAGACGGCTCCGGGTATGTGACCCAGTGCGTATTCGTTCGGCTCACGGACGTCGAGGAAGACCGAGTCCGTGCTGCCGACTGATTCGGCCGCAGTGACCTCGCGAATTTTGGCTTTCGCTTCGTTGATGAGATCGAGACCTGATTTCTGAGACATGCTACCTCCTTTCAGCGGCACCGCCCTTCGGTGCCGTCCATTCAATGATACTTCAGGGCGCAATCACTCGCTTACGACGCGCAGAGATAATTCCGATGTATTCAGTTCTGCCATTGCGCCGAGGGGGATGGTCCACTGGTCGTCGATGTGTCCGAAAGGCGCGCCCGAAAGGCAGGGGATGCCGGCCTGGTCGGCAGCTTCGGAGAGAACATCGTCGAGCCGTCTGTTTTCCAGTGGTGACTCTGAGACGGGTGGCCGGAAATCTCCCGTTACGAGCGCTGCGCATCTGCTCAGCGCACCCGACAGGAGCAGCTGTTGCATCATCCGGTCCACTCGATAGACCGACTCGTCGATGTCTTCGAGAACCAGGATGGCTCCTTCGAAGTCAACTGACCATGGTGTACCCATGAGGGACGCGACGAGGGCGAGGTTCCCTCCTGCGAGCCGTCCGCGCGCGAGGCCGGGACGAAGCACGCGCCCATTCGGTGCGATGCCGCATGAATCGACCTGTGTCACGAGCGCGCGGAGTAGGGAATTGCGCGAGAAATCCGTGAGCACGCCGCGGGCGGTGGGGCCGTGAAAGGAGACAATCCCGCATTCCCGATGTATGGCGGCATGCAGGGCGGTGATGTCGGAAAACCCGATCAGCGGCCGCGGGTTTTCGCGTAACGCTGTGTAGTCAATCTGCGGCAGCAGCCTCATCGCGCCATATCCACCGCGTACGCACCAGACGGCATCGATGGCTTCGTCTCTGAGAGCGGCATTCAAGTCTGAGGCTCGTTGCGTGTCGGTTCCGGCCAGGTACCCGTGCAGGGCGGAGACGTTTTCGCCGACAATGGGAATCCATCCCATTGACTCGACGTTGGCTCGTGCGCGTTCGACATGCGCGGGATCGGGGAGAATTCCGGACGGAGCGACGAGTGCAACGCGGGCGCCGGTGCCGAGCGGTTGAATCATCCTGGGAACTTTTGTTTTCATGCCTTGGAAGGTGTGGGCATCGTGCTATCGCTCTACCGCGGGTCAATCGCCGTGGTATGTGCATTGCGAGCAGAATCACTGAATCGACTGGGAGACACAAGTGGATAAGGCAGGCGGGGAGGAAAATCCGGCAATGGTTTCTGGCGAGAACCAGAAAGGCTCAGAGCGTGCTGATACATCTCGAAACCGGGAAGAGAGCATGGAGCAGGCGGACGAGTCTGGCAAACAAAGCTCCGCAACGAGCGGAACCATCCCACTCGGCGGCGAGCCGAAAGGCGGTGAACCGACGGTGCCGGCGGGGGGTGTGGAAGGAACGGGCGGGAATACTTAGCAGGCGAGGGCGCGAAGGTGAAGGTTTTTGTTGCGGGTGCAACCGGGGTAATCGGGCGCAGGTTGGTTCCACTACTGGTTGAATCAGGCGCTTCTGTAACGGGCGTGGCACGTTCCCCTGTGAAAGCGGAAGGCCTGCGTAAGCAGGGCGCGGTGGCGGTCGAGCTCAATCTCTTCAATCCCGCAGACGTTGAGGTCGCGGTAGCCGGTCACGACATCGTGATCAACGTGGCGACGAGCATACCATCTGGAAGCCGGATCTTCATGCCTGGCGCGTTCAACGAAAATGCGCGCATCCGGAGAGAGGCGTCGCAGAATCTTGCCTCCGCCGCGATTGCGACGCGTGCGCGTCGTTTCATACAGGAGTCGTTTGCGCCGGTGTATCCCGACCGCGCCGATGAATGGATTGACGAGAACGTCCAGATCTCGCCTGCCAAGTATGTCATGTCGGTGCTGGATGCGGAGTCGGCGGCTGACGAGTTCACGAAGAGCGGGGGTGCAGGGATAGTCCTTCGTTTCTCCATGCTCTACGGGCCTGATTCGTCGCTGACTCTCGACATGGTCAATTCAGTCACGAAAGGAATTGCACCCTACTTTGGTGCCGACGACGCGTACATGTCGTCTCTCTGGACTGATGATGCGGCGGCTGCAGTGTTTGCAGCGATGAGCGTGCCTGCCGGTACATACAATGTCACTGACGACGCTCCCATGCGTCGGCGCGAAGCGTTTGATCTGCTCGCTTCTGAACTTGGTGTAAAGCCGCCAAAGGCAATGCCGCGTTTCGTGATGAGGGCCATGGGTTCAATCGGTGAAACGCTTGGACGTTCGCACCGCATATCCAACGCAAAGTTTCGGCAGGCGGCGAACTGGGTGCCGCGAGTTACGAGTCTTCGCGATGGATGGAAGCTCCTCGCCCGGCAGCTCGATACGCAACTGAAGCCGGCATCCTGATGCGCGACGGCGCGTCGTGAATGGAAACGCGCTTGCTCTTCTAGCCGCGCTTCCTTGGATTGTCACTCCTCTTGTCACGCTGTTTCGGGTGAGGAGGGTACAGCCACTCGACAGCGAGAGCGAAGCGACTCCGGAAAATCCACCACTGGTAAGTGTGATAATCCCCGCGCGCAACGAAGCCCGTTCAATCGAGCGTTGCGTGCGCTCGGTGCTCTCCGCCGATTACCCGGTGCTGGAGGTTGTGGTAGTGGACGATCACTCTGACGATAGCACCGGAGAAATCGCGCGTTCGATTGCCACCGAAGATTCCCGGCTGCGAGTAGTCAACGCGGCCCCATTGCCGGACGGATGGTTTGGCAAACAGTGGGCATGCTTCGAGGGGGCGCGGGCGAGCACAGGGACAGTGATACTGTTTGCGGACGCGGATACAGAGCACAGCAGCGACCTGCTGACCAGGTCAGTGAACGCTATGAAAAGGCGCGACGCGGATCTGTTTTCGGTGATGGGCCGGCAGGAGCTGGGTTCCTTCTGGGAGCGAGTTATTCAGCCGCAGATTTTCACGATCATGTCGGTTCGCTACGGCGGCACCGAGAGTGTAACACGATCGCCGCGTGTGTCTGACAAGATTGCCAACGGCCAGTGCCTGTTTGTTCGACGTGCTTCGTACGAAGAGCTCGGCGGTCACTCGCTCGTGAAGTCGCACGTTGCTGACGACATGATGATGGCGCAGCGGTTCTTTGCGCGCGGCAAGAACGTCGTTCTGGCTGAGGGATTGAATCAGTTGTCCACGCGGATGTACACGTCGCTGGGTGAATTGGTGCGCGGATGGGGCAAGAATGTTTTCGCAGGGGGCCGCGATTCGGTTCCGTTCGGCGCGTTTGGGAAGTTGCTCTTCCCGTTTCTTCTGATCAGCGCACCGCTGTTCGGACTGGTCCCGGCCCTCGTACTCCTTGCAAGCCTCCTGGTGGCTCTGCCCGCGCCCCTCGTGATGTGGGCGCTTCTCTCACAGAGCGCGCTGCTCATCTGGTGGGCGTTCGTCTACCGCGGCCTCGGCGAATCGCTGTTCTACGCGCTCATCTCGCCAATCGGAGCAGCCGTGCTGCTGTACATCTTTCTCAGGGCAGCGCTGCGCGGCCAGCGAGTGGCGTGGAAAGGCAGAGAATACGTGTCAACCTGAACTCAGCGGCAACTGCGCTCAGGGCAGGACTGCCTTTCCAATTGTATTTGCATCTGTGCCAAACCAGAGCGACCGCGTGGGCTTGTGGAAGACCATGTGCCTGATGGAGCCACCTCCACTCTTCGCCACAGGCGTGACAGAAAACCAGCTCTCGTTTTTGGGATCGAACCCTACCAGTCGGTTTGGCTGAACTCCGGTTTCTGCCAGCCAGATGCGACCCTTGTCATCCGACGCCATCGCATACGGCATTGACATGCCGGCAGACGGAAGCGGCCACTCCTTCACGGCCTTCGTTACGGGATTGAAGCGTCCGAGCATTCCGCGCATGTAATCGCCATACCAGAGCATTCCATCGGATGTGACCGCAATCCGGCGCGGCCGAGTGTTCGAATTGGGAAGGGGGTACTCGATGATCTTCATCGTGGCCGCATCGATCATCGCGATCTTGTTTGTCCCAAACTCCACCAGCCACGGACGGTCCTTCGGATCCATGACGATTCCATACGGACGCGCATTCTTTGTAGGTGGCTTGATGAGATGAACCGCGCCGGTCTTCGTGACCAGATGACCTACGTAGTTGGAGAACTGCGCGGTAAACCAGATGTTGCCCGATTTGTCCATGATGAGAGTGTGCGGATCCTTGGCGGCCGCGTCGGGCATCATATAGATGCGGCTCTTGCCCGTCGCTGGATCGAGTTTCGCAATCCGGCCGTTGCGGTTGCCCGAGTACCACACCATTCCGTCTTCGGCGATGATGAGGTTGTGCGGGTTGGTCCCTTCCTCTATCTCGAACCGCTTGAACTCTCCGTTTGCCGGATCGAGATACGCTACGTAATTCCCCGCCTGGCCGACGAACC
Source organism: Gemmatimonadaceae bacterium (assembly GCA_046593625.1). Taxonomy (GTDB): domain Bacteria; phylum Gemmatimonadota; class Gemmatimonadetes; order Gemmatimonadales; family Gemmatimonadaceae; genus UBA4720. Next base: position 14,248 of record JBKJNN010000116.1, read on the forward strand.
ACGCGCGTCCCTGCTTATCTAGATATGGATCGCGCGGGCGCGTCTTCTCCCAGGGCACGGTCCACTCGGTGATCTGGACAGGTGCGACTGTTGGAGCAGGAGCAGGCGCAGCAACAGGTGTTGCCGACGCGGGAAGAAGCAGCAGCAGAAGGGCGGCTGATCGAATCATGTGTCCCTCGGGAATTCAGGTTCGCCCTTCACCTTACCGAATGGCGCATCGATGCGCCAGAGAGCGAATTCGCCTGTACGCCGGAGCAGCGTTCCGAAGGCTTTGAGTCAGATGTGTGCTGGAACGATGTCGGCCCCGGATGGCGCACGGGTGAGCTTCGACGCGTGCATTCACACGTCTCCGCTGGCGCACTGTTGCGTAGCTGTAATTCGCTGGACGGCGTCGCGGACCTTTTCGCTGAGCTTGGGTTCAGCTCCGGCGCAATTCCAATTCCCCCCGAAACTTCGGAAACGCTTGGCATTCCTTCCGAATTGAGTCGCCCGCGCATAGCTGTTTCGCAGGGCGCACTGCGAGCTCTCCTGTTCGAAAGAGGATGTGGCCCCGATCTTCGCGAATCACTCCAGCATCTCTCAGCCAGACTCGCCGCGCGCGCGCCACAGTTCTTCTGGCTCATAGGCGCGGTTGACACATGCAACTCCGCGTTTGCCATCGCGGCGTTCGACTCAGCAATGCCGCGGCCACGCCTTTCGGCGCTTGTCGTTCAGCTCGACAGCATCGTGGACAGCGACACAGAAACAGTTTACTCACTGGCCGGCTGCGCAGGTCAATCAGACTCACTCACCCATTGCCGCTGGCTCGAAGTACTCGGCCGCGCTTCAGTTGGCCGACGATTCTATCGCGCGGTAGAGAGCACAGTGCAGCAGCTTGCGGCGTCAGTGACGCCAGTGGTGCGCGACAGCGATGCAAGCGAGCTTGCGTTGCTCTGCCTTTCGCGAATGCTGTTCCTGTCATTTGTCGAAACGAGGGGATGGCTGAATCGCGATCGTGGCTTCCTCGTAAACCGTTTCGCCGAGTGCATGGGGTCTGGCGGCGGGTTTCACCGGCGTGTTCTGGACCCGCTGTTCTTCGGAACCCTCAACACCCACCCTGCAAACCGCGCTTCGAGGGCGCAGCAATTCGGCGCAGTTCCCTTCCTGAACGGAGGCCTGTTTTCGCGGTCTTCGCTTGAAGCGCGCACCCGGCACTCCGGCTTCAGCGACGAGGCGATCGGTGCCCTGTTCGGGAATCTCCTGACACGCTACCGCTTTACGGCACGCGAAGACGCAGCCACATGGTCGGAAACGGCCATTGACCCCGAGATGCTGGGAAGAGCGTTCGAATCATTGATGTCGGCACAAACCAGAAGGTCGAGTGGTGCGTTCTTTACCCCGCAGAACCTCGTTCGGGAGGTGTCTCAAGCAGCGCTGGCGCACGGGTTGTCGTCACGCACCGTTTCCGTCGAGTGCGTCGCTTCGGCATTGCACGGGCAGATACCATCAGCCAGGCAGAGAACCGCGCTGATGGAGACGGCACGCTCATGCAGAATACTCGATCCCGCGTGCGGGTCGGGAGCATTTCTCGTTCATCTGCTCGAGGAACTCTCGTCACTTCTGGTCCGGCTTGGTGACCTGAGGTCACTGCATGTCATCAGGCGTACCGTTCTCACTCAGTCGATCTTTGGCGTCGACGTCAATCCGATGGCGGTCTGGCTGTGCGAGCTGCGACTCTGGCTCTCAATGACGATAGAGGATCCACAGACTGACCCTCGCCGGGTGGTTCCCCTACCCAATCTCGACCGAAACATCAGAGTTGGGGATTCGCTTTCAGGTGACGATTTCCGCTCTGGCGTTGGCATCAGGGGGAGTCGCGCTGTCTCTGCGTTGCGCAGCCGCTATGCACGCGCGACCGGGCCGGCGAAGAGGAACGTCGCCAGAGCCCTCGATCTGCTCGAGCGCCGCTTCGCCGTCGCCACATGCAACTCACGCATCGACTCGCTCGTTCACGAGCGCCAGGAAACGCTCGCCGTGTTACGCACTCCTGACCTCTTTGGTGACCGGCACCCGGCGTCGCGTGGAACGTCGGCACGACTGCTGGAGATTCGGGCCGCGCTTCGAGCGGCTCGTTCTGACCTGAGGCATCTCAGGGAGAACGGTGCGCTTCCCTTCTCCTTTCCTGCGGGCTTCGCGGATGTCGCGGCGAATGGGGGCTTTGACATAGTCGTCGGAAACCCTCCATGGATACGCACTCACAACATTGCACGCGGGTTTCGCACTGAGCTTCGGCGAAGGTTCACCGTATACCGTGACGCGGCATGGGCAAGCGGCACCCGCGCCGCCGGTGCAGGCAGCGGCTTCGGGTCCCAGGTTGACCTTGCCGCGCTTTTCATCGAGCGATCTATCTCCCTGCTCCGGCCATGCGGGGTAATGTCGCTCGTGGTTCCGGCGAAACTCTGGCGCTCACTGGCGGGAGGAGGCACGCGACAGTTTCTGCTGGAGCGCACGCACATGCACGCGATTCATGACAGATCACAGTCTTCCGGGCTCTTCGACGCGGCGGTTTATCCATCAGTCATCATCGCGAGCCGGACGGACGTGCATTCCGAATGCACCGCGCGCCGCTTCCCGCTTTCCGTAAGTGTCGAAACGCCGGGTGGAGCCCGCAGCTGGTCTGCGAAGCCCTCAGACATTTCACTCGACCCGTCCAGCGGAAGTCCGTGGCTGCTCATTCCTGAGGATGTGCGATCTGCATTTGACGCTCTTGTGCGCTGCGGTGTACCGCTCTGCCGCACTCCTTTCAACAGGCCCCTGCTTGGTGTGAAGACTGGCTGCAACGACGCGTTTCTCATCGAGCCCGGCGCGACAGATGAGTGCGAGACGAGCCTGCTCCGACCTCTGATCAAGGCGCAACACATTCGCCCATGGCAGTGCGGGGACAGCGGATGGCGCATTCTCTGGACCCATGATCGCGACGGCTTTCCAATCGGCGAGCTTCCTGAACTGGCCGCGCGGAGGCTCAGGAGGTGGAGGCGCGCGCTCGAGCGCCGGAGTGACGCGGTCACCCGCCGCCAATGGTGGTCGCTTTTTCGCACGGAGAGTGCCGACTCGGCGAAGCCCCGGGTAGTGTGGGCAGACATTGGGAGGTCGCCGAGGGCAGCGGTACTCGAGGCCGGAGATCGATCGGTGGCGCTCAACACCTGTTACGTCGTTCGCTGTCCGGAATTGGAGGATGCGCACGCGCTGGCCGCGCTGCTGAACTCGCGCCTCGTCGCCGCATGGCTGTCGGTAGTGGCGGAACCGGCGAGAGGTGGTTACAGGCGCTACATGGGCTGGACGATGTCGATGCTTCCGCTCCCGGCCGATTGGACACGCGCCCGCAGACTTCTCGCGCCAATGGCGGCGAGAGCAATCGCCGGTGATGCGCCGTCGGACGACGAATTACTCGACACGGTTATCGACGCCTACGCACTTGGCGGAACGAATCTGTCGGCGCTGCTCGAATGGGACGCCTGACTTCGGTTCCCGCTCTGGCAGTCGCAACCGCTGACGAAGCCAGGGCATGTTTTGCGTTGCACGCACTCGCATCTATATCCGATGCCACGGGCATTCTCGGAAAAATCGAGCTACAGTCGCATCAGGTATCTGCGGTAGATCGTCTCCGCGCTTCGTTTCACGAATTCGGAGGTGCGATGCTTTGCGATCCTGTGGGAACTGGAAAGACATATATCGCATTGGCGCTCATTGACCCCCCTGCGCGGGCGCTTGTTGTCGCGCCGGCAGTATTGAGAGAGATGTGGATGCGGGCCGCGGAAATGGCGACCCGCAACATCGATTTCATCTCTCTGGAATCGCTGAGCCGCGGGAGAGACGCCCGGCGCGACCACTCCCTCCTCATAGTGGATGAGGCGCACCATGCCAGGAACCCGCGCACTCAGCGCTACGGCGCGCTCGCGCTGCTCGCTTCAACAAGCGATGTACTCCTTCTCACCGCTACGCCCATTCACAACCGGCGGGCTGACCTCTTCGCCCTCCTGTCACTCTTTCTTGGGGAAGCGGCCACCGCCATGACCGCGGCACAGCTGGCGCGGTGCGTAGTCCGGCGCGATGGACTTTCATCCTCTCTCGCGGCGATGCCACGCACCGAGCCACTCGTCTGGTGCCGCATTGGCCAGCATCACAACGTTTCCGAGCAGATCCTGTCTCTTCCTCCACCACTTCCGCCACGCGATGGTGATGCCGGCGGCGCGTTGATCACGCATTCGCTGCTGAGACAGTGGGCGTCGAGTGATGCGGCGCTCGCGCGAGCCTTGAAACGCCGACTTGCCAGGTCTGATGCCCTCATCGCTGCGCTGGAGGACGGAACACTGCCATCGCAACGTGAACTTGCGGAGTGGATCAGCGGTGAGGATACCGTGCAACTGGCGTTGCCCGGCTTACTTGCGGATCCCGTGTCGAACGCGAGTGAGATGGCGAGCGTTGTACAAAATCACCGCCGAGAAATTGAGCGTCTGCTGATAACCCTGACGGGCAGATCCGGCGCCGATGCCGAGCGTGCGGATTTGATTCGCGAACTTCGAAATGCGCACTGTGACCGTCGCGTGGTCGTGTTTTCCCAGTACGCCGATACCATTGACGGAATGTTCAAGCTCCTTGCGGGGGACGGCGAGGTGGCGGCACTGACAGGGTCTGGGGCGCGAGTGTGGGGAGGAAATATTCCCCGAGCAGAGGCCATCGGCCGCTTCGCCCCGACCGCCTCCGGAAGAGTCGCTGCGAAAAGAGGTGATGCCATTTCACTTCTACTCGCGACAGACCTGCTGAGCGAGGGCGTGAACCTTCAGGATGCTGGAGTAGTGATTCACCTCGACCTGCCGTGGACGCCTGCGCGACTGGAGCAGCGGCTTGGACGAGTAGCCAGGATTGGTTCGGCGCACGAAAGAATAGTGTCGTACGCGGTGCGGCCGCCCGCGAGTGCAGAGAACGTCCTCAGGATGGAGTCAATCCTGAAAAGGAAAATGCACGCAGCGGGAATCGTGGTTCACAATTTTCCCGCGCTCGGTGGCTGGAATGCAGCCGGGCACGGCGCCGCTAGCGGCCCTCTTCTCACGGAGGCGTTGAGGGAACTCTATCTCGAATGGCTGGCTCCAGGAAGCAAAACGAACGAGGTCAGAGCGGTTGCGGCAGCGATGGAATCTGAGTTCGACGGTTTTCTGGCAGCGTGCACGGAGCATGGCCGCAGGCGGGTAATCGCGTGCAGAGGTGAGTCGATCACAGACGCCCCTCAGGTCGTGCTCGAGCTCGCGCGGAGTTGCTCTGCCGTAGGCGCACTTCCTTCGTGTGTAGAATTGCAGGATGTCTGCGCGCGTCTGGGCTCCTGGCTGTCCGCAACTGCTGCGGTAGGCACTCCTCGGCCGCGACACGCAGCATCATCGGCTCGAGCGAAAGCAGTTCGCTGCATCGATGCGATTGTGCGCGCGGCCCAGCCGCATGAGCGGATCGCAGTTGCCCGGTCGGCTCGCCGCGCCCGTGATGTCGCAACGGGTGTTCTCGGTGCACATCTCGAGCGACGCCTTGACGATCTTTGTGCTGTGAACGAGGGAAGCGTTGCGTGGCTTGAATCAGTTGCAGCCATTGGTGACTGCCGAACGAAATCGAGAGCGCCTCTGGCGAATGGCCTCGTTCCTCTCACGGTGGATGCGATGATTATCCTGCGAGCTCGAAACAATCAGTGATGCGGGCAACGGAAAGCTGACGAAGTGAAGTATCGCCGTCCTTAGGGTTCGCGCTCGATCGGGAATCACCCTTTCGAATTCACCCAAAGGAGGCAGCAATGCGAACGCGAATCGCCTGGGCCGCACTCACACTCGCGGTCGTTGCGGGTACATCGCTTGTCGCGGTGGCGTGCAACACAGATACCATCACTCCCGCTCGTCCGCCGGGCGCGTTCACCCCTGCACCCGGAACTCCGCCCCAGAGTCTCGAGGAGCTGCACGCGTGGATGGGAGAGTATCACAACGGCGCTCTTGCTTATGGGCTCGTGAAGATGAACCAGAGCAAGGTGAGGTCCCGGTTTGACAAATGCAGGACGGGGCTCGCCGCGCTCAAGGAATTTCAGAAGTCGTACACGAAGTCTGGAGGCGTAGCCATCACGCATGATTTTACACTGACTGACGGCATGTGCGAGGAGGCGCTCGAAACCGGCGGGAGTGTCGTCCGGTCCCTCGAACTGAGCCCGACAAGCATTCGGCTTCGGCTCGATATGTCACCAACCGGATCAGCGTACCTCGATCAGATTCTCAGCGCCATCGATCAGGCGAATTCAGTCGGCGAACTCAGCTCGCTGGTATCGCGAATTCGCAACTCCGCTGCCGGCGCGCTGGACCCTCTGGAGGCCAGTGCGGTCGCGGGGGCCGGGTCCATCGCTGTCGGATCGGCCGAGTACTGGGAGGTCAATGAGGGTTCGTGGAGGGGGAACGACGAGGCGCAGTATTCCGTAAGCACTGCGGGCAGCATATTCAATCCGGCCTTGAAGCCACCGGCGAGCGTGGTGTACTCGCTGAGCCCGAGGGCGAAGAAGATCCTGAAGGCGGATGCAGCAGCAGCCGTCGGGGTGCTGGTAGCCCAGTGGTGGATGGGTGAGTTTGCTCTGGAGGCGGCGGCAATCAAGGGCGCAGCCGCGTCCCTGATTGCTGGTGTGTGGGCAACCTGAGGAGGAACATCGTGAAATCGCAATCTGGTAGCGCTTCAGCGGAGAAGTTTCTGGCTGCTTCAGTCGTAATCAGTCTTTTGATTGCGGCGGTAGCGTCACTGATTCCAGCGCTGTCGTTCGGAAGCCTGCGAACAATGGTCCTGGTGCTGGTCGCTTCTGACCTGGTGCTGTACGCCTTGATGCGCATGGGGGCGATAAGGCCGGGGCGAAGCGCAGACTAGTCTTCGGTTCCGGGAGTCAGGTCCGATGCACAAATCACGGGCCTGACTCTTTCGCTACGCGGGCGGCAAGAGCGTTATGCACGGCATTCAGATGCTCCATTACCACCCGGAGATCTTCAGGTTCTGGAAGGCCCCGCTCCGCGCCGCGGGCGACCATTTCCGCATGTCGCATAATCGCCGCTTTGTCAGCTGGCCGTCGAGCGTTGACGGCGATCGTCGCGAGTGTTTCCAGAAGCCGGATCGTGACCGCGGCTGTTGATTCAGAGTTCTGTCTGATCTGATTGAAAGCCGCGTCTGTCAGGTCGGAAAACGAAATTTCCTGCGCTATAATTCGGAGCTGTCCAGCGTCATCGTAATGGTGACGCGATGGCATAGGGCGTTCGGTCAGCAGGCTGAGCGCAGATCCGAGCCGGTCCACACAGGTGACTGCGGTAAAGGGGTCGTTCACGCCGGGTGAAAGCGCTCGGACGGCAATCTCGACGAGCTGGTTCAGCGAAAATTCAACATCCTGCCCGGCCGTCCTGCTGGTGCCCAGACTGAAGGATGCAACTATCCCTGAAGCGGCGTCCTTCGCGACCCGCTCACCTGGCCACGCAACAGCGAGAGGTCTGCCGGAGACGACGTATTGACCCGGACGCCGCTCGAGCTGGAGGAGCAAGTCATTGCCGACCGCGAGCGCCATCAACGCCTTCATATCCGTGTACTGGAGATAACCCTCGCGCCGGCTGTTCATTGATTTTCCATCGGCTTCGACCGGCTCGGGAATACTGTGGGTAGAACGCTGTTCCGAGTCTCCACCCCCCTTGGAAGTCGGCGCCTTCGGAAATTCGCGGTCGATCTGTTCCATGAGATCGTTCGCCACGCGCGCGATGATCTCGTCTGCCTGAATGGAAATCGAGATGTGGTGGATGAAATAGATCAGTACGCCAAGGCTGGCGAGCGAGAATGCAACGCCAAGCGTTACCGAGAGGTGCGGGACGAAGGCGACTTCATCGGCACGCCGAATGGTGCGCAGTACGAGCAGGGAGTAGATGAATGTCGCGACAAAGGTGCCGAGCACGAGCTGGTTCGTCGTGTCGCGCATGAAATTTCTAAGGAGACGGGGGCCGAACTGCGACGAGGCCAGCGACAGCGTAAGGAGGGTCATCGAAAAGACGAGGCCCGTTACCGTCATCATTGAACTCGCCACCGTTCCGAGCACTGCGCTCGCACCTTCGGCGCCGCCCGAATAGATCCAGTTTGCGTTTCGCAGCAACCCGTCTGCACCGGCGCGGTCAATCGCAACGGTTACGAAGGAAAGAATGACAGCACCGGTTGCCATCGCGGTCGGCACGAACCAGAAACTCGACCTGACCAGGTTCCAGTATCTGACTACTGATATTTTCATGGTGCCCGCTTCAGCGGAAAGTTGCGATTGCAGATAGCGGCTTGCGTTCGAGTTTGGGAACTCTTGCAGCATCATCCGGATAGCCGGTAACGATCAGCATCACGGGCTTTTCATTCTCCGGGCGCTCCAGCACCTCTCTCAGGAACCCCATAGGGCTGGGTGTATGGGTCAGCGCAACTAGTCCTGCGTTGTGTAGCGCGGCAAGGAGAAACCCCGAAGCAATACCGACAGACTCGTTCACGTAATAATGAGTGCGCCTGCTGCCATCCTCGTTCACTCCGTAACGTTCGGCGAACACTGCTATCAGATAAGGCGCCTGCTCGAGATACGGCTTGTCGGCGTCAGTCCCTAGTGGCGCAAGCGCGGCCAGCCAGTCTTCGGGCGCAGTTGCATAAAACTCGCGCTCGGCCACTTCCGCAGCTTCCCTGACTCTGCGTTTTATGTCAGGGTCGCTGATGACCACAAAATGCCAGGGCTGCTGGTGCGCTCCGCTCGGCGCAGTTCCAGCGGCGACGATGCAGTTCTCGATCACGGCGCGCGAAACTTCGCGATCGCTGAACTGGCGGGTGGTACGGCGGCGGTTCATTGCGGAAGCAAACTCCGACGAGCGCTGCTGCATCTCGTCCGGCGGATACTCCATGTAGCTGGTGAGCGGCTCGAAGCCGTCTCCTGAAGGTGCGGTTTTCACTTATTCGGATCGGGCAGAAGCTCTTCGAGGCGCTTGCGCGCGAGTACCTGCGCTGTCACGTCTACACTCACGGTCAGAATTCCAGAGACTGCTCCGGCTGTATCGCGAAGCGGCTGATAGCTGATGTCGAAATAAGCATCCCGCATTTCCGCATCTTCGGTCGGCCGGTACTGGACGAATACCTCCTTGCCTTCGAATGGAACTCCCGTGCGGTAGACCTCGTCGAGCGTCTCGAGGATACCCTGGCCCTCCAGTTCGGGGAAAGCCTTGCGGGCAGTCATGCCGATCAGATCTCGACCGCCAATCAAGTCGCGGGACTTGGCATTCATCATCTCGGTTCGATGCTCCGGACCGCGAGCAATGCTGATAGCCACCGGCGCAACCTCGATTATCTGGCGCACACCCTCCTGCACCGCTTCCTTCTGTATCATGCGGACGCGATCGGTGATGTCTCGCATGAACAACACGGCTCCCTTCTCTGCCGGCACTGCCAGTACGGAGGCCCAGATGTACTGAGGCGGAAAGAACAAATCGAACTGCACCGTACGCTTTCCACTCAGCGTACTCGCCAACGCGGTCTCGGCGATCGGCGTCAAGGCTTCAGGGAAGAACTTCCAGAAGCCGGCCCCCACCATGGTCGCCGATTTTTCGCGCAGCATTCGTTCAGCGGCGTGGTTTGCGGCAGTGATTACGGCGTGCTCATCGAGCTCGATGATCGCATCAGAGGTGTTGGCGAAGATGATGCTGCGGCTGTCGCTCACGATTGACCTGTGGTTCCGACGTTAAGGGATTGATTCTCTCGGCAAAATGATACTGCGTCAATGAGCCGCGCCACCTCTTCTTCGGTTGTGTAGACGGCGCACCCGGCCCGCACAAGACCGCCGTCCGCCAAGGCCAGCCGATCCACCACGGTGCTGGCGTAGAAATCCCCATGGGATACAAAGACGCCGCGCTCTCCAAGAATACGCGCAACATCCTCCGACGCGAGACCTTTCACGGTGAATGCAACTGTGGGCGTACGCGGCATCCCGGGCTTCGGACCAAAAAGAGTGACACCATCAATTGAAGCGAGGCCGTTCCACAGTGCGGTCACAAGCATGTTGCCGCGTGCATGGAAGGCTTCGAACGATCTGACGAGGTTGTTCCTTCGCGACAAACCAACCTCGGCAGGCGACGAAAGGAATTCCACCGCGGCCGCGGCACCGATGATTCCCTCATGATTGAGAGTGCCTGTTTCGGCGCGTTCGGGCGCTGTGTCGTGGGCGGGAAGAAGGCGGGGGAACTTCAGTGTCTCCAGAAGCTCGCGCTTTGCGTACAGAATTCCAACGTGGGGACCGTAGAACTTGTACGCCGAGCAGGCGAGGAAATCGCAATCGAGCTCTCGAACGTCGGGAAGGTGGTGAGGCGCGTAGTGCACGGCATCAACGAACGCCAACGCGCCGGCTGCGTGAGCCATGTTCACCGCGCGCTGAACGTCATTTACGGTTCCGAGCGCATTTGAAGCCGCGCCGATTGCCACGAGCCGGGTCGAGGAAGTGATTGCGCGTGCGAAATCTTCCCAGTCGAGTTGACCGGTCTCCGGAATCAGGCGTACCGTGCGAACAGTCAGATCCCTGTCGCGAGCGAGTTCCCGCCACGGATCGACGTTGGCGTGGTGATCGAGTTCCGTGACGACAATTTCATCGCCGGGAGATAACTGCCTTCCTATTGCCCGCGACAAATGGAACGTGAGCGTCGTCATATTTGCGCCGAATACTATTTCGTCCGCGTCGGCGTTCAGAAAATCAGCAAATGTCTCCCGGGCTGAGGCGAGCGCTGCGTCGGTCTCGGCGCTCGATGGGTATGCCCAGTTGGTATTTGCGTTGTGGTAATACAGGTAGTCCGTCATCGCATCGCCGACCGATCGCGGCACCTGTGTGCCACCCGGGCCGTCGAAGTATGCTACCTGGTGACCATTGTGAATTCGGTCAAGCGCAGGGAACTGGGCTCGGATGTCCTGGATGGAAGCTGACTCGGTCAATCCAACTATTTGGCTGGTATGCATGCAATTCGGTGTCGGCGTGAGAAAATCAGCGACTGGCTGATGAAGGAAAATAGGCAATTCGCGGCCCATCGGACGTTCAGTTCAAGGTCGCTTGACATGGGTCACGACTACACCCATATCATCGGAACGGTGCCGCGCCATAAGGGTGAATGGCCAAGCTTCGATATCTGGCCTTGCCGCCATGGGCTACGCGGATTTACTCTCCAGCAGCACCTGCAACCGCCGCTGGATATCAGCGGTACAAAGGTGTGCGGTCATTGGGCCGTTTGTTTACATTCGCCGATTCAGCTCGAGGGATAATCTGAATGTGTCTTGCAATCCCCGGCCAGGTGGTCGAGATAGTCGATCCCATCCACAGACTCGCCAAAGTTGACGTCGCCGGCGTTCGTCGCACGGTAAACGTTGCCCTTCTCGATTCAGAGGACGGAGGCGCGCAACCGGGCGACTGGGTGTTGATCCATGTCGGGTTTGCAATGTCCAAGGTGGACGAGGCGGAAGCGCACGCGACTCTCAAGCTTCTCGAGCAGATGGGGTCGGAGTACGAGCTGGAACTCGACGAACTGAAAACGAGCATGATCGAATGACGCCTGAAGAAGCTGGCGCCGCATGCGATCGTGAATACGGGTGCATCACCTGCTCCGATCAGGGAATACTCATGCGCGTCAGCGAAATCTCGACCGACGGACTCGCCCGGTGTACCGACCCCGAAGGTGAGCTGGCCGAGGTGGAGGTTGACCTGGTTGATGGCGTGGTTGCGGGTGACATGCTTCTCGTCCATGCCGGCGTGGCTCTCGCACGCGTTGATCGCCCCGTCCCGGAGCATGCGTGAAGTTCGTTGATGAGTACCGTAACGCGGAGCTCGGCAAGGCCATGGCTGCGCAAATTGTCGCGACTGTCGAGCCAGGCCGGCACTACAAGGTGATGGAAGTGTGTGGCGGCCACACGCATACCATATACAAGTACGGCGTTGACGACTTCCTTCCTTCGAACGTAGAGCTGGTGCACGGGCCGGGTTGCCCCGTGTGCGTAATACCGATGGGGCGCGTAGACGACGCCATCGCCGTGGCAAAACGCCCTGAGGTGATTTTCACCTGTTTTGGCGACATGATGCGCGTGCCGGGTTCGGTTGGCACACTGCTCGAGGCCAAGGCTGAAGGTGCGGATGTCAGGATGGTGTATTCGCCTCTCGACGCGCTGAGAATCGCGCGACAGAACCCCACGCGCGAAGTGGTGTTCTACGCAATCGGATTCGAGACAACCGCGCCGTCCACTGCGCTCACGTTGAGGCGGGCCAAGGCAGAGGGTATCAAGAACTTCTTCTGCTTCTGCAACCACGTGACCATCGTTCCGCCGCTCAGGGCGCTGCTGGAGTCACCGGATCTGCGTCTCGATGGATTTATCGGACCTGGCCATGTGTGCACTGTGGTTGGTGCCCGGCCGTTCGAGTTCATTCCGCGTGAGTATTCCAAACCTGTGGTCGTGTCCGGGTTCGAGCCGCTCGACGTGCTGCAATCCGTGCACATGGTTCTCAAGCAGATCGCGGAAGGACGCTGCGAAGTGGAGAACCAGTACAGCCGTGTGGTTCCGTATGACGGCAACATCAAGGCACTCGAGGCAGTAGGTGAAGTCTTCGAACTTCGCCCGCACTTTGAGTGGCGCGGACTCGGCTTCATCTCGCAGAGTGGACTCAAGCTTTCCGAGGAATACGCTGACTTCGATGCGGAGCTGCGGTATACCGTGCCGGGTATTCGCGTTGCTGATCCGAAGGCGTGTCAGTGCGGCGAAGTTCTCAAGGGCGTCATAAAGCCGTGGGAATGCAAGGTGTTTGGCACTGCCTGCACCCCCGAGCGGCCGATTGGTACGTGCATGGTTTCGAGCGAGGGCGCATGCGCTGCCTACTATAACTACGGACGCTTTGCACGCGACCGTCAGGTAGTATGACCGTCGTGAAGCCCTCGCCTCCCGACGAGCGCGAACAAAAAGTCCTGGGCCGCATTGAGTTTGCCAGGTCCCGGCCAATAAAGTTCAACAGTCCGCAGATCACGATGGCTCATGGAGCCGGCGGCAAGGCAACACGCAGCCTCATCGAAGGCTTGCTTGTGCCGGCGTTTGCGTCCGCAACGTTGAATCAACTCGCCGACGCGGGAGTGGTGACGGTCGGCAACCAGAGAATTGCGCTGACCACTGACAGCTTCGTGGTGAAGCCCATTCGATTTCCAGGTGGCTCAATAGGCGAACTGGCGGTCAACGGAACCGTGAACGATCTGGCCGTCGCGGGTGCGCGTCCGCTCTTCCTTACGCTGTCGTTAATTCTGGAAGAAGGACTCTCATCGGAAATTCTGACACAAGAGGTCGAAGCGATTGCCAAGGCAGCCCGTGAAGCAGGCGTCGAGATTGTCACGGGCGACACCAAAGTGGTAGAGCGCGGTCACGCAGACCAGATGTACATCTGCACGACCGGAGTCGGAATAATCGACGAGCGCGCTACGCTTTCGCCTGAATCACTTCAGCCGGGCGATCGCGTAATCGTCTCCGGCAGGATAGGCGAACATGGCACGGCAATCATGCTGGCTCGTGGAGAATTTGAACTCGACGCCGAAATCGAATCCGACACTTGTTCGCTGTGGCCCGCGGTGGATGCCCTGCTGAGTTCTGCCGGGAGTGATCTTCGCTGCATTCGCGATGCGACACGCGGCGGAGTGGCATCGGTGCTCAATGAACTTGCGCGCGCGTCCGGAGTTGCGATGCTGGTTCGCGAAGGCGACGTCCCCGTACACCCGGCAGTAACCGGCGCCTGCGAGATACTCGGCATCGATCCGATGTATGTCGCGAATGAGGGGCGGTTGGTGGCGTTTGTCGCACCCGCGAGTGCAGCCGCTGCACTCGAAGCATTGCGAAAAGTGCCCGGGTGTGAAGACGCAGCGGATATCGGAGAGGTGAGGACTGATCCGCCAGGGATGGTTCTGATCGAAACTGCATTCGGCGGCAAGAGGGTGATGGACCTTCTCGTTGGGGATCCCCTTCCCCGAATCTGCTAGTCGCTCGCGTATCATTCTGCACTCGTAGCCAGTTGAACTCCGGAACACCCAGAGGATTCTGTGATGGGTGAGCATCTCAACCGGCTTGTGCAAATCCGCGCGGATGCCAGCTCGCGATTTTTCGAAAGCGAGGCCGCAAGGATTGCCAGCCTTTGTCACGGTATGGCCGAGCGCTTCGCCCGCGGGGGACGCATCGTGGCGTTTGGCTCGTCACCTGCGGCGCGGTCTGATGTCCGCCACGTAGCGGTGGAATTTGTCCATCCGGTGATTGTCGGAAAGCGTGCTCTCCCAGCGATTGGTCTTGCGGTGGAAGGTGGGCCGCTCGCACTCCAGGCCGCGCTCGTCCTCGAGCCCGGCGATATAGCCATCGCGTTTGGACTGGAAGACGGTATGCCCGACGCGCTCGCGGCACTGGCCGAGGCAAAAAAGCGCGGTTGCCTGACCGTCGCGTTCTCACCCGCCGAGGCCGACTGGGTTTTCGATCCTCCGAGTGATGACGCGTTTGTCAGGCAGGAGATGGTGGAGACGCTCTATCACGTGCTGTGGGAGCTGGTGCACGTATTTTTCGAGCATAGAGGGCTGCTCTCGGGACGTGATGCTCGAGAGCGTCACGATGCCGGCAGGTCGAGTTTCCTCTATCCCTTTCTCGGCGAGCAGGAGACAGATCTCGAGTCGGTGCTGAAGGATGTAGCCCGATCGGTGGTGCTCAAGGCGGAGGAAGTGTCGAAGCTGCGCGCGCAGACTATCGATGAAAACGGGGAAAGTCTGAGCAGCGCCGCCGCAGCGTTGCGCAGAACTTTTGACGGTGGCGGAAAGGTGCTGGTGCTTGGCAATGGGGGGTCTGCTACAGATGCCATGGACGCAGTTGCAGACCTGCGCCTTCCCCCTGACGGCTGGACGCCAAGAAGGTCGCTCGACCTCACCGAAGATTCGTCTATCATCACGGCGATAGGCAACGATATTGGTCCCGACGCAATATTCTCGCGGCAGATCATTGCCTTTGGGCGGGCTGGAGACTCGGTCCTCGCGTTTTCCACGAGCGGCGGCTCGCGGAATGTGATAGCGGCGCTCGCGGAGGCCAGGCGGCGGGGTCTCACCACCATTGCCATGGTTGGGTATGATGGCGGCAGGATAGCGAGTGAGGGACTCGCAGATTTTGTCATCGTCACGCGGTCTGAAAACATCCCTCGAATACAAGAGGCTCAGGCGACGGCGTGGCATGCGTTGCGCGAATTGATCGAAGCAGATTCCTCTACCGGAGAACTTTCGTGATCGGGTTTTTGCCTGCATTGCTGCTGCATGAGCGCTGGTTTGTCGATGAGGCGCGGTTCCCTGTACGGTATGATCTGGCGCTCTCGCCACGCACATGGCTTCCGCTTCTGATAGGCCTCGGAGTAACTGCACTTGCAGTGCTTGCGTTCCGCGCCAATGGTCGGCGGTCAATCGTGCCCGGCCCGCTCGAACTGGGTATGAAATGGGAGAAGTATCAGGACCTGCTTTCGTGGATGCCGCTCGTGATTGGCGTTCACACTGCCGTCACTCTGCTGGTGAGCGGCATCGGGCTCCGACTCTTCGTTCCGAATCTCGCGCTTCCCGAGACTTTTATCGGCGCGGCGCTCGGACTGCTCCAGATAGCTGCAGCGTTGAGCTTCATCTATGGCGCGCTTACCCGGCTGGGAGCAATTGCCATGGCTACGGCGTGGGTCGGAGGAGCGCTCTACTTTGGTCCGCTGCGCCTTGTGGAGCATGTGCTGTTTCTGGGAATCGCCTTTTTTATGTTTGCAGCCGGGCGGGGTCCGCTGGCATTCGACATGGCGATGGAACGGCTGCACCGGCCGATCGCGCGTCTGGTTCCGACTGCAGTAACCGCACTCAGGATCACCACGGGTTTGAGCATCGTGATCGTCGCGTTTACGGAAAAGCTGTGGAATCCGGATATGGGGCTCGCCTTCCTTGCCGAGCATCATCTGAACTTTTTCCCCGCGCTGGGAATGTCGGGAATCGGCGATCCGGAGTTCCTGTTCATTGCAGGCGTTGTAGAGCTCACATTCGGACTGCTGTTGATGTCGGGCGTTTTCGTTCGCCTGGTGATTATCGCGCTGTGGCTTCCCTTCAATCTCACGCTGCCACTTCTCGGATGGACTGAGCTCGCAGGCCATCTTCCGATTTACGGCATAATGGGACTGTTGCTCGTCTGGGGCGAAACGAGACCCGAGTCCGGCGAGGAGCTCGCCGCAGGAGTTGCGGAGCGAGCGGCTGAATCCGAGTGACGCGAGTCCGTTGACCGGGGAGCGCGTGCGGCGTCGCGTTCGCGCGCGAATCGAAGGGACTGTGCAGGGAGTGGGGTTTCGTCCCTTTGTATTCCGTCTTGCCGAGCGACTGATGCTCGCGGGTTTCGTCCTCAACGATGAGCGGGGAGTGCTGCTCGAGATCGAAGGAGACGGTGAGTCGGTCGAGCTGTTTTTTGAAGGCATTGCCGACGAGATGCCTGCTCTCGCAACGATCGAGGGAGTCAGAAGGGAGGAACTGCAGCCGACTGGCGAGTCTGGCTTTCAAATTCTTGAGAGCGACGCGCGCGGCGAATCGCAGACGCAGGTTGCGCCCGACACTGCAACCTGCGAGGAGTGTCTGGCTGAGTTGCAGAATCCTGCTGACCGTCGTTTTCGATATCCCTTCATCAACTGCACGAACTGTGGTCCGCGTTTCTCGATCATCAGCGACACACCGTATGACAGGCAGTTCACGACAATGTCGGGTTTCGAAATGTGTGATCTGTGCGCCAGCGAGTACCACGATCCTGGGAACCGGAGATTTCATGCTGAGCCGAATGCCTGTGGGGACTGTGGACCCGTTGTCAGGTTTGTTGATGCTTCCGGATTTTTGGTTCCTCTGAAGGGTGCCGTGGATGGTGTACAGGCGGCGGCTCGGGCGCTCACCGCCGGAGCAGTGGTTGCGGTGAAGGGCGTCGGCGGGTTTCACCTCGCCTGCGTTGCGAGTGCCGAGACGGCGGTTAGCGCTCTTCGATCGAGGAAGCACCGCGAGGACAAGGCATTTGCAGTGATGGCGCCGCACATTGAATCAGCGGGACGGCTGGTGCGTCTCGGCCCGGAAGAAATCGCGCTCATTACAAGCCGTGCCCGCCCGATCGTTCTTGGAACCAGGGTGGCAGGTGCGTCCGTTGCTCCGGCAGTGGCTCCGCGGTCGCCAGATCTTGGAGTGATGCTGCCGTACTCCGCTCTCCACCATCTGCTCCTTGAGGAAGTGGGCGTACCTCTGATCATGACAAGCGGCAATCGATCGGATGAACCAATTGCGTACGATGACACTGACGCGCTCGCACGTCTTGCGGGCATCGCGGATTTCTTCCTGCTACACAATCGGCCTATTCATGTAAGGACAGATGACTCAGTGACGCGCGTCGTCGTGCTCGGGAATGTTCGAAAGAGCGTAGTTCTCAGGCGATCACGGGGTTACGTGCCGGGCAAGCTGGACCTTCCCGTAGAGTCTCCGCACCTGGTGGCGTGCGGGGCAGAGTTGAAGAACACATTCTGCGTGGCCAGAGGGCGGAGCGCATGGGTCGGACCTCACGTTGGAGACCTGCGGAACTACGAGACGTTGCAGTCGTTTCATGAAGGCGTTGGGCATTTCGAGCGGCTGTTCTCGGTTAACGCCGAGGTCGTCGTTCATGACCTTCATCCGGACTACATGTCGACGTCGTATGCGCTCGATCGCGCGGGCGTAGACCTGGTGGGCGTACAGCATCATCATGCGCACCTCGCGGCGTGCCTTGCCGAGCACGGTGAGACTGGCCCGGCAGTCGGTGCGATTTTCGATGGAAGTGGATACGGACTGGACGGAACTGTGTGGGGTGGAGAGATCCTTTTTGGGGGATTGACCGGGTTCGAACGTGCTGCTCATCTCTGGCCGGTGAGATTGCCTGGCGGAGATCGAGCCGTGCGCGAACCCTGGCGCATGGCGTGTGCATGGCTGGTGGAGAGCACCGGTGTGGA
Source organism: Gemmatimonadaceae bacterium (assembly GCA_046593625.1). Classification (GTDB taxonomy): domain Bacteria; phylum Gemmatimonadota; class Gemmatimonadetes; order Gemmatimonadales; family Gemmatimonadaceae; genus UBA4720. The sequence goes on from JBKJNN010000116.1 coordinate 32,327, forward strand.
GCGACCGGCAATTCCCCGGGCCCTGGCGGGAAAAATCGACCCCGATCTTTGGGAGAATGTTTGTCGGCTTGTGCAGACGGGTTTTTCGGCGCCTGTCACTACCAGTGTGGGTCGCTTGTTCGACGCCGTTGCGGCGTTGTGCGGCGTGGCTGTATCGATCAATTACGAAGGACAGGCCGCAGTTGAGCTCGAGGCTTTATCGCACGTCCGCGAAACCGGCAGCTACGACATGAGTCCGATTTCGGCTGCGACCGGCGCAATCGGTGGAGGACTCGTCATTGATGCGCGTGAGATGGTGAATGCGGTTACCCATGACATCGAAGCGGGAGTGGATCCCGCCATTGTATCTGCGCGTTTTCATAACGGCCTTTCGTCGGTCACGGCACGTGTGTGCGCGATTGTCGCAGAGGAGCGTGGTTGCAGTATTGTAGTGCTGTCGGGGGGAGTGTTCCAGAATAGTCGGCTTCTCGAGGCAACGTCAGCACATCTCACAGAATCGGGATTAAGTGTACTGACTCCCGCGTTGCTGCCCCCAAACGATGGGGGAATTTCGTACGGCCAGGCGGCAGTAGCTGCAGCTCTGTATCATCGTTGAGTCGGAAGCAACATCACCTCGGGACAACAGAGAGAGACACGCCGCGCCGTTTCCGACGCGGCATGTCCAATTTCCCATACGCGATGCCCCGTGGCCGTCCGGTCACGAATAGAGCATGGTGCCTCGCGCTACTGCCTTGTTCCCTCGGTTCGGAGCATCAGTACGGAATCCGGACCACTCGTGTTGTAGTGGGCGATGGTCTGGCCAACGAGCTTTTCTCCGTCAAGGTGCATTGTACTGTGAGTCGTGACCATGACATTGTTCCTGAGAGCGCTCGCGTACGGACCATTTTCGAGCACCACGCTGTCGGCGCTCATCACAAGTACACGCGCATCCATCGGTTCACGACCGGGCATGGTCAACTTCCATCCGGTCTCGTCGTTGGTGGCATCGAGGATGAAAGTGAGAAGAGTCGTGTCCTTGCCTTCCGGCATGACATTGACACTCCATCGTCCGGCGACATTCATGGCCTGGGGAGCAGCGGCCATCGCCGCAGAATCAGCGGGCGGCGCATCGGACTTGGAACACGCCAGCATCATCGGCACAAGCAGGAGCAGTGCGTTTCTCGCCATCTAAACCTCCGTGGAAGTATCCGTCAGGGTTCGAGCGAAGGCGAAAACCTACCGGGGTCAACTTGCGGCTGCAACAAACATTCGGCGGGGTTGACCCCCGGCGGGCGGAGGCGACTGTCGTTGCGCGAAACTATGCGGCTGGCAGAATGAGCGAGTCTACGCTTGCGGGCCCGGCACCGGAGAACAAGAGCCAGACGAGGATCACCAGGTAGAGCGTTTCGGGAAGGAAAAGAAACTTTCCCACCCACTCCATCGGGGACGTTGCCTTGATTCCCGGAAGCACGGTCGTCCAGAGCGCCCCGATCATGACTCCAATAAGCATGATGCAGGACAGAGGCGTGAAGAATCCGATCGCGAGAAAGACTCCGAAGACAAACTCGATGGACGAGAGGACCACCGCGCTCATATCGGGCGCAGGGAGCCCTGCCTTCCTGAGTGTCTCCTGCATTTCCTTGCGCTTCGCCGGCACGAACAACTTTCCATAGCCGGTTATCGCGAAGAGCACTCCGACAGCAATTCGCGCAATGAGAATTCCAATCCATTGCCATTGCTGGAGCTCAGCCGCCAATGTGGCCCAGGTATTCAACGCAGTCCCTGTGCGCCTGCCGAATCAACCACGCCGCAAATGGACGCTCTGACTTCAGGCTCTTCGAGTATGTCGCAGTACATGAACCTTCCGTCTCTCAGAATTTTCTCGCCGGTCTTCAATGAGAGCCTCTCGCGAAAAATTGGACCTGCATACACGCACGTATGAAACTCTCCCCGTTCTCCGCAACGGTCAACGCCCTCGGGCAGGTCCGTCAGCAGTTCCGCGTCGAAATCACGCCCGGCAAAACTCGAATCGACTTGAGTCGTATCCACGCACGAGAGTATTGCCGCATAACCCGCCCTCACGAAGTAATCGGCGAGTTGGCTGGTATCTTCGCCCCACAGCGGGTAAAGGCCGCTCCATCCCAGGCGATCGAGCAGCGCATCTCGATAGGTTCGAACGTCTTCGAGGAAGAGGTCACCAAACGCGATCGTCCCGGCTGTCGAATCCGCCATTCTGATACCGGCAAGCGCGACAGCCATCGCTCGCTCATAATCAGCGTTCGACGCCGATGCACCGATTTCTACTTCAACCAGTGGAATCCCGAGAGCCGCCGCCTGCTGGTGAAGGATCGACCTCCGTACCCCGTGAATGCTTATCCGATCGTACTCAGTCGTGATGACTGTAAGCAGACACGAAACGTGGACCGCTGGATCCGCCATGAGCCGCTCGAGCATTAACGAGCTGTCCTTGCCGCCACTCCACGACACCACCACGGGCGTCGGAGACAGAACAGAAACGATGTGCATTCCCGAACCTGTCTCCTGGCCCGAGTGAATGCAACGGCCTCCCGCTCCATTGCTGTATTGCGCGAACGACGCTCAGTTCCCAATGTTCGCCAGCCAAAAAGGGGTTGTGATGTTATTCAAGAAACGGAATCCGCCGATCGGCTCGCGTCCCGGCACTCTCGTAATTCCACCAGACGCCGAGCCGCCGAAGATTCGCGTGATCGCCTACGGACCTGACTCCGTGGACGATTCAGAACTCATGAGTCTTGACGATGTGCCGGGCATACTCGCGGGCCACCCCGTAACCTGGGTGGATATCCAGGGCCTCGGCGACGAATCCCTCCTGCGGCGCATTGCGGATCTGTTCAACCTGCATCCCCTGGCTCTCGAAGACGCGGTCAACGTGCCGCAGCGACCGAAATCGGAGATATACGAGCACCATTATCTCTACATCACCCGGATGACAATGCTTCACTCGGCAACTTCCGAGCTGGAGACCGAGCAGGTGAGCATTTTCATCGGGCGCAACTACGTGCTGACACTACAGGAGCGATGCGGCGACGTGTTCGATCCTGTGAGGTCGCGCGTTCATGCCGGAATCGGTGCAATCAGGCACAGCGGGCCCGACTACCTTGCCTACGCCCTGATCGACACGATTATCGACGGCTACTACCCGGTGCTCGAGAAGGTCGGCGAGCGGCTCGAGGATCTCGAGGAGAAGGCGCTCTCCACGGCGCGCAAATCCACCCTGCGAGAGATCTACGATACGAAGCGACAGCTGCTCAACATCAGGCGCGCTGTGTGGCCTCAGCGGGAAGCGGTCAATGCCCTCATCCGCGACGAGTCGCCGCTGATCACCCCGCCCGTTCGAATCATGCTTCGTGACTGTTACGATCACACCGTGCAACTGATCGATGTGACAGAGACATTTCGAGAGCTGTGCGGCAATCTTCTCGACCTCTATCTGTCATCTGTGAGCATGCGGACCAATGATGTGATGAAGTTGCTGACCATCATGTCCAGCATCTTCATTCCGCTGACATTCCTGGCGGGTATTTACGGAATGAACTTCGATTCCATTCCGGAACTCCATCTTCCACGGGCCTACCCAATACTGTTGCTCGTTATGGGCGCCCTCGCCGGTGCAATGATGCTGATGTTCTGGCGAATCGGCTGGCTGGGCGACCGGGACGATGATCGGGACGGCGCGACGTAGAGCAAATCACCTCGTTCGCCTTAAATGGTGCGACTCTCTACGGTAGCCGGGCGCCAGGCAAGCGCTTATACTGGCTCGCCATGCATCGACGCTTCGCACTATTACTGATTTTTTGCCCGCCTGCCCTGTTCGCCCAGAGCACGGTGTCGCGCGGAACCGCTTCTCCCCGCACCGTGGTGGCGTTTCCCGCGCGGGGGCAAATCACCATCGATGGATTACTGAACGAGCCGGAGTGGAGCGAAGCACCGCCCGCGTCGGATTTTACCCAGAGCGAGCCCCATACAGGCGAGCGTGCGAGCGAACGAACGGAAGTCCGAGTGCTGTTCGACGCCGAGCGGTTGTATATCGGCGCTTACCTGTACGACAGCGAGCCGAACAGGCTGATAGTGAATGACCTGAAGAAGGATTTCAACGAAGAGCAGCAGGATGACTTCGAGGTTCTGCTGGACACGTTTGCGGATCGAACCAACGGCTACGTCTTCATCACCAACGTGGACGGTGCGCGTGCCGACCGTCAGATCGCGAACGAAGGGCGTGAGGTGAATTCGAGCTGGGATGGGGTGTGGGTGGTAAAGACCCGGCGTGTCGGTGATGGATGGGTGGCGGAGATGGCCATTCCGTTCAGGACATTGCGTTTCGATTTTGCTTCCGCGCCCGATTGGGGGATCAACTTTGCGAGGCACATCCGGCGGCGGAACGAGGTCGACTTCTGGGCTCCCGTTCCCCGCGCTTTCAACCTTTCGCGAGTTTCGCTCGCTGGTGTTCTGACCGGCGTGGTGCATGAGGGGGCTTCGCGCGACCTTCGTGTGAAGCCGTACGCCGCCACACGCTCGGTGCGGGAGACGGGCGGAGCCAGCTTCGCATCAAAGAGCGATGCAGGTCTCGACCTGAAGTACGGACTCACTCAAAGTCTGACCCTAGATGTCACCCTGAATCCGGATTTTGCGCAGGCGGAAGCCGACGAGCAGCAGGTGAACCTTACCCAGTTCAGCCAGTTCTTCCCCGAAAAGCGCGAATTCTTTCTCGAGAACTCGGGTATTTTCTATGTCGGCGACGCGGCGCGCAATAATCGCGTGACAACGGCGCCGACACCGGACGAAGACATGCTGTTGTTTTTCAGCAGAAGGATCGGACTTGCGCCAGATGGGCGGCCGCTCAGCATTCCAATCGGTCTGCGTCTCACCGGAAGCGCTCAGTCATTCAACGTTGGCGTGTTGTCCATGCAGACCAGATCTGAAGGACTCCAGCCCGCCAACCGCTATTCAGTATTGCGGGTACGCCGAAATCTCCTGCCGGGAACTGACGTAGGCTTCATTGCCCTCGATCGCGAGGGACTCGGGCGATCGAACGACTGGAACCGTCTCGCAGGAGTAGATGGAAGCGTCCGTCTTCCGGGGAACTGGGACTGGAACAGCTACGGTATTCTGAGCCGGAAGCCGTCGAAGAGCGGCGGTCAGTATACCTATAGAAGCTCTATCAACCACGAGGGCAATTTCTTTCACGGCAAGGTGGGCGTTCTGGAGGTGGGCCGGGGCTTCACCGACGACCTCGGATATTTCCGCCGCACCGACACGCGCAAATATCTCATGGATGTAGGTGTTCGGCCGCGCCCTTCATGGCTGGCACCGCTGGGCATACGGGAGATGCACCCCCATGCAGTGTGGAACTACTACGAAAATCTGGGCGGAGACGTTACCGCGAAGAACCTTCATTCCGGGTACACCTTCTTCCTTAACAGCGGGAGCTACGTCGAGTACTCGGTGAATGCCAACTATCAGCGAATCAGTACGCCATTCAGAATCAACCGGTCGATTTCGCCGATCCCTGCTGGCGGATATGCCTGGACCAATCACCAGCTCCGGGGAGCAACAAACCTGAGTAAACCCCTATCACTCCAATACACGCTGATTACGGGCGGACTTTGGACGGGGCAGCAGCGCTCGCAGCAGCTTCAGGTCGGGCTGCGTCCGTCAGCGAACTTCAACGCGGCAATCGGTATGTCGCATACGGCGGCAAGCCTGGATTTGCCCAATGCAAAGTTCGACGCGCTGTTATGGACCACGCGGGCGACATACTCGTTCACCACCAACATGTTCTTCGACGCGCTGGCTCAGTATGACCCACGAGCGCATCTGCTGAACGCCAACATGCGCTTCAACCTGATTCATCATCCGTTGAGCGATCTTTTCATAGTGGTGAATCAGCAGCGCATCTCGACGCCTGACCAACCGGCCGTTGCTCCGGGAATCGGCGTGATTGTGAAGTACACGCAGATGTTCTCCCTTTGAGTTAGCCTGCCGTCCCGGGCTCCCTTTCAGCACCGCGAGCAACGATTGCAGCAACTGCCATGTCCGCGGTGACGTTGAGTACAGTCTTGAAGGTGTCAGGAATCACATCTACTGCAATCAGAATTCCGATTCCTTCGATGGGAAGTCCAAGGCTGGCGTAAAGCGGAGCCACAACAATGAGGCTTCCGCTGGGAATGCCCGGCGTGCTGAAGCTCAGTATGATCGACACTGCTCCCACGAGCACTATGTCCAGCGCGGTGAACGTCACGCCGTAAAGCTGCGCCAGGAAAAGCGCGCCAACTACTCCGGATACCGGCGCGCCGAGCTTGAACGTCGACACCGATAGGGGAAGCACGAATCCGCTTATGGCCGGCGGCATCGCCAGGCGGGTTTCGGCACTCGCAATCAGCGCGGGAAGCGAAGCCAGAGACGAACGGGAGCCGAACGCCACTGCCTGAGCGGGAAAAACGGCCTGAGCGAAACGCTTCACGGACATTCGGCCTGCGATTGCAACCACGGGGTAAAGCGCTATCAGGAGCACGCCGGTAATTACAGATACCACCAGGACGAAATACCCCAGCGCTCCCACCGCTGACGCGCCGACACGTGCGGCCAAACCCAGCATCAGCGCAAACACACCAATTGGGGCGAGTGCTATGACCCACCGTACGAGCACGAGCATGGCCTCGCTGACGGCGCGGAAGAAATCGACGATTGCCTTTCGCGAGCCAGGCGTCGCACGCGTGCTCGCCAGCGCAAACAGAAGCGAGAAGATGACGAGCGGGAGCATTGCGCCATCGGCTGCCGAACGCACCGGGTTTACAGGAATCAGTTCAAGCAGCCACTGGCTGAAGGTGGGCAGTTTTCTGATCCCTTCGGTAATTGCCGTCGCGGTCCCCGCGCTGCCTCTAATCGCGGCGGTCGTCGCGGCATCCACATGAAAAAGCGAGAGCAGAAACGGCGCCATCAATCCGGCGATCGATGCCGACGCAATGAGGAAAGCGACGAACAACATCAGGGCCCGCGCCCCAGTCCGTCCGACTTCCTTCACATCGTTTACCGATCCCACACTCAGAATGAGCAACGATACCACGAGCGGAATCACCGTCATTCTGATGGCGTTGACCCACAGCGTGCCGATCGTTTCGGCGATCGGTGCAATGCGAAGCAGCGATGCGTTGTTCGACGCAGCGACAGCCACTCCAACAGCCAGGCCCGCAACCAACGCCGTGAGGACCCGCCGGCTCAGCGACATTGGCCGACTATCGACGTCCTCGATGAATCTGTGACTATCTCCCCCTTTCCTCTCGACTCACGGTGCCGGGTTCGCTGGAGTGTTGGAATTGGTTGCCCTCACCTGCAACGGGTACGGTAGATACCTCACCTTGGCCAGTGAAATCTTTCCGAACCGCCTCTCATCTGCCCAATGCAGTCCCGTGGCAAACAGTGAATAGGTGCGCTGACGGAAGATTTCATCGAGCACTGCCGCCTGATTCGGCAGATCCGCGGCAGTCTTTTGGCCGAGGCCTGCTCTGGCGCGGACGATGTTGATCTGCGCGATTGATTCCGGGAGGCGATTCAGCCGCGCCAGAGCTTCCGCCCGAATTAGTGTTACCTCGTCCTGAGAAAACACCGGGATGGGGGAAGCATCTGTCAGGAAAATGTTCGTCTCGAACGTCGATGCACCACCCAGAGCAGCAAAGGCAGTGGCCGTGGTAAACTGAGCCACGCGCGAGTCCCCCGCCTCGGCGTTTGTCCGGAAAGTGGAGATAGCGCCGAAAAACTTGGACCTGTGAAACAGGTCGGCAAACGGATTGATGTCAGTGGAACTGAAGGAAATGACGGACGAAGCAGTGCCGGGAACTTCATTCGCAAAGGTCAGCGCAGCGTCGTAGCTCCCAGCGGCAAGTGAATACCTCGCCTGCATCACCCTGATCGTATTGAGCAGATCGAAATTCGGCGAAAGGATAGATCCGGTGAACTCGGTGGTCAGTGTCGTTCCGCTGACATCCGCCCTTGCGCTCGCAAGCAGCGAAAGTATCTCCGTAAGAACCGCAGCACGGTCGGAGAACTGGGCGTTTGGCGCCTGAGAGAGTGGAATTCTCTCGAATGCTTCGATGAGTCGCCCGTACGCCATCGCTTTATAGAGCTTGGAAAGCCCGGTCATGCCAGCGCGCGTTCCGGGTGCGAAGGTGAGCGGCCCAATGTTGTCCAGGATGTCGTTAGCCGCTTTTATCACAGCGTAATTCTTTGCCCAGATATCGAGCAGATCCACGTTGGTTTCTTCAATCGCGGAATTTGAACTCGCCGTTGGAAAGTTTTGAAACTCCCGTGTGGTGGACTGAGTCGCACTCGTGTTTCCGAACTCCCCGGAAATCAGCCCGGTAACAGAGATGTTCTCCTCCATGGCGTTGCCGAACCTCCCTTGCATGCCGATCGCAAGAGCGCGCATCCCCGCTACGGAAGTAAACACTCCCTCCTGCGTGGCCGCATTGGGGTTGGTGATGTCCAGCTTGCACGCGCCCAATGTGCCTGCGAGCATCAGGCCGCAGATCAGGCGCCCTGTGATCAGTCGGCTCGGTGTCGAATTAGTCATTGTCGTCTCGCCTCCTGATTAGAAGTTGGTGGAGAATGTGAGCGCTACACTTCTCGGAATCGGCACGGTTGCGAAGCTGAAGCCGCGAACGAGCGTACGCTGAGCTCCGGCATTCGTCTCTGGATCCCAACCGGTGTAGTCGGTCCAGGTTTTCAGGTTTCGCCCGGCTAGTGTCAGTTGCGCGCCCTGCGAACCGAACTTTCGCGTGAAACTCGAAGGCAGCGCGTAAGTGACGGCTAGTTCTCTCAACTTCGTCCACGTTCCATTCTCGATGTATTCCTCGAAGATGCTGCGTCTCGCCTGGAAATACCCTCTCGGAACCAGGCCCGTGAGTTCATCGCCGTAGGCCGCGCCGGTTCCAAACGCGGGAGTTTCGAGCAGCCTACGGTCGAAGTTGAAGATGTCGCCACCGCGGACTCCATCCAGTTGCGCGCGGAACGTCAGAGTTTTGCCCAGGCCCACTTCGTTGATCAACGACCAGTAACCGTCAGGGTTGGGATTGCCGATGACTGTTCTCGGGCCAATCGCCGGAATGCCTGTGATTTTCCCGGATGCATCCTTGATTGGAACGCCTGCGGAGTTGAGGATGTTGCCCTGCGCGTCCCGAACGTAGGTGGTGCCGAAGAAATGTCCCGGAGCCTCGCCGGCCGCCACTCTGATGATGTTAAAGCTTTCCGGGATGAAGAACGCGCCGCCGTCGCTGACTCTGGTGACACGTGGATCATTGGTGGCGTAGGTGGCCGTCGAGTTCCAGGTCAGAAACGAACCGCGAAGATTGAACGTGCGTACCAACAATTCGATCCCCTTGTTCTCGAGCTCTCCCACATTTGCGAGCTGGGAGATGAATCCCGAAGTTGGATCTACGCTCTTTGGCAGAATGAGATCGGTGATCTTCTTGTCGAAGTACGTAAGCTCAAGGCCCACACGTCCGCGCAGCATTTCCAGGTCCGTCCCGAGCTCCAGCTCCGACGCGCGTTCAGGCTTGAGCTGCTGATTGCCCCGCTGAACCGAATTCACGATGCCAGAACGGTCTCCATTGGGCTCGAACACGTAATTCGAGAGCCTGTCGTAACTCCCCGCCGGCTGGCCACCCGAGTTTCCGTAGGCGGCGCGCAGTCTTGCAGTGCTCACGAATCCCGAGAGACCCTGCCAGAAGTCATACTGGGAAATGTTGAGTGCCGCGCCGACTTTCGGAAACCACTGTTGGCGTACGTCAGAGCCGAACGCCGACGAGGCATCCGATCGGAGGGAGCCGGTTACAAAGAGTTTGTCACCAACGCCAATCTGCTCCTGTCCATAAAACCCAAGGGTTCTTCGATCATCCCGTCCTTCCGATGTAAACTGCCTGCTCCCCTGAACCGTCTGCGTCAACAACGCCAGATCCTCGGCGCGCGAGGCAACCACATCTGCCTGCTGCTGCTGCCAGTTCATGCCGATTCCATGCGTGAACTTGAGCGAGCCCATATTCATCACGTAGCTCAAATCGAGATCCGAATTCACCAGCCGTGCGCGTTCGGTCGTGGAACTGGATCGACCTGTCGGCACCGATGGCGCCGATGACCCTCTCGGAATGAAGAGTTGTGAATTCTGCGTGTATGCGTCGAAACCCAGCCGATACTGGAATGTCAGGTTGGAGATGGGAAAGGCCGTAATGTTGATGCCGCCAATGAAGCGATCTACTGCCTGGGGCGCATGCCAGTTGGCTATCATCTCGAGCGGATTCGCCAGCGAGAATCCGATCGGGAACTGACCCGTGACCGGATCGCGGTAGAGGTTGTAGCTGTTGGGCTGAAAGAGAAAACTCGTCAGCACACCCAGGTTGAAGGTGAGCCCGCCGTTGGGAACTACATCTGCCCTGCTCGTTATGTACGCAGTGCTCAGTCCAAATTTCAGGCGCTCGTTGATAGACCGGTCGAGGTTGACCCGGATATTCTGGCGCCGGTAGTTGGTGGAGCGGATTACGCCCTGCTGGTTCTCCGAAGTTCCCGAGACGAAGAATGCAGTCTTGTCATCGCCTCCCGACAGCGACAGCGTAGTAGACACCCGCGGCGCCCGGCGGAAAATGTCGTCCTGATAGTCATATCGGGTAACGGGATTCCCCGCCGCATCTACAGGCGCTGTATTCACCGCCAGCCTGCCCTCCACATCGGCACTCTCGAAAGTTGTCCGGAAGGACGTGCGCAGCGCCCCGGGTTTGCCTCGCTTGGTAAATATCTGCACGACTCCGTCGTTGGCGCGCGAACCGTACAGCGCTGCCGCCGCTGCTCCCTTCACAATCTCGATGTGATCGATCTCGTTGGGATCGAGGTCAGCAATCCGGTTGGACGAATAGCCGCCGAGGTCGATTAGCTGATTGGAGCTGTTATCGACGATGACGCCATCTACTATATAGAGAGGCTCGGCGCTCCTGCTGAGCGTGGAAAGTCCGCGAATGCGAATGCTTGTTCCGCCGCCTGGAGTTCCCGAATTCTGCTGAACGAGCGCGCCGGATACTTTGCCCGAAAGCGCCGCATCGAGTTGAGCAGTGTTTGCCTTCGAGATGTCGTCGGCGCTGACCGTTGCAATCGTGGTCCCCAGTGTACTTCGCTCGGTCTCTCCGCGGGACGAGGTCACAACTACCTCGCCAAGCCGAAGCACGTCTGTAGCCAGACGGAAATCCTGAGTGAGCGTGCCCGACGTCTGCGAAAGCGTCTGCCGTGAGGGCTTGTACCCCAGGGATCGGACAAGGAGCACCATTCCAGCTCGCGGCGAGGGAATGGAGAGACGGTATGCCCCATCATCTCCGGCAACTGTTCCAAGGGTCGTGCCCTCGATGAGTACCTGGGCACCTGGAATAGGGCGGCCACTTTCCTCGGTGACCTTTCCGGAAACCGAAAGCTGGGCGGCCGCCATCACGGGGCCAAGAATTATTGCAGTGAGAGCGGGGACTATCAGACGAAGGAGATTGCGCATGGGAGGCCTCTCGTGTGGCGGATTGCATCGACAGATGAACCGTGCGTCGCGCGGGTGACAAGGTAGTGAGGGTCCGAATCATTCGCCATACGAGATAGCTGCCTCAACCACCTGCGGCCTGCCGTGTCAGGTGATCAGGACAGTTTCTCGTGCCTGGCCAGCATGCCGACGAACTTGTCTATCCGTTTCTTCCGGGTCTCCGGCTTCACCGCCGTCTGGATCCGGAACAGAAACGAATACCGGCTCTGGCTTCCAAGGGTTTCGTAAAACGCCTTGGCCCGGGGATTCGCATCGAGTGCGGCCTGAAAATCCGGCGATGCAACCGCAGTGCTGTGAGAGTCGTACGCCCGTTCCCAGTTTCCATTCTGCTTCGCAACCTCGATTGCGGCCAGGCCAGTGTCGCTCATTCGGCCGCTTTCAATCAACTCCAGCGCCTTGGTGCGATTTATCCTCGACCAGATGCTCTTCGGTGTGCGTGGCGTAAATCGTTGCAGCCACGAGTCTGCATCAAGGCTTTTCGCTTGCCCATCGATCCATCCAAAACACAGCGCGCTCTCGACTGCCTCCCCGTAGGTGAGTGACTGCAGGGTGGACGACTTCTTCGCGAGTCTGAGCCACAGTCCCGGGGCCGAACCTGCATACTTTGACAACCATTTCTCGAAATCTGCCTGCCGCTTGAAGAGCTTGACCGGCAGCTCCGCGGGCTTGGAATCACCATCGCGCACTTTCACGCCATCCCTACGGAGCAAAGCACGACTGGAACCTGTTCCAGAAGGAAAACTCATCGAGTTCCGCCGGGGATCCGAGATGCACATACGAATCGAGCTGGAAGGCGCCAACCTTTCGGCCCTCATCGACCATGTACTTCAGCACGTGATCTGCGCACAGTTCGTGAGCCGGATCTTCGGGAATCTTGTCGAGGTCGCCAAAGACGCCACCGTCCCTGAACCAGAAGAAACCCGCCAGACCCTGTGCGGTATCGCTCGGTCGATGTTTGATGTGCACTGAAGTCACCTGACCTCCACTGCTCTCCACATACGTATGATGCCCGCCGAGTGCCGTTTGAAGAAGGGTCGGCTCGAAAGTGAAGATCACCGCATCTGGCCGCTCCCTTTCGATGAACGCGTCGAATTCCGCCCGGTCCCACACTCCGAACGCGTCGCACGACGTCAGGAGGAAGCGCGTCTGCTCTCCAAGGAACCCGCCAGCCGCTCTGAGCGTTGCCAGCTGACTATTGGTTGGCGGCCCGATGTCCACGATCTGCTCCTCGCTAACTCCACTTGCTCCGAGCAGTTGGGCCATCGAATGGTTTACGAGAAAGCAATCGTATCTGGACGCGAAATGGTCGGCAACAAAGCGAAACATCGGCAGTCCGCCACTCACCGGAATCAGAGCTTTGGGAGCCTCGCTGTGATTCTGCATCCGCGCTCCCGCGCCACCCATGCAGCAGACGTTGACTGTGTCAAAAGCCGGCGGAAGGTTCTTGAGCCGCGCGCAGGCACGAACCCACATCCTGAGATCCTCCAGCTGCGCGGGCACCCCCCAATGAACGAAAAAATCAACGTCGTGCAAAAGAACAGTCCGACCTTGAGCGATGAGATCATTGAAAATGAGGCTGGGAAAAAACTCATTGCTCACTCGCCTGTCGGCCTCAATCATATTGGCCACCGCGCTCATCATCGCGCGACCGTCCCGAACATAGAAAGCACCAATTGAAAGAGGCTCGCTCATCCAGTCGTCAGTAAACGAACCTTTCTCGCGAATTTCCTCGAGCCGCCCGGAATCGCCCGGCACTGGCCTGCAAAACGCCGAATAACTGTTACCGACGAGATGAGGGTGGAACTCCCTGCGTGTGAAAACCACCGCATCCTCTGTCAGCAGCGGCTCTACCTGCGAGTAGTCCCACGTCCAGAAAATGTCGCAGTATGCTATGAAGAAGGCCTCGTCCAGCGACAGCTCGTCGCGCGCCGCGTAGATGCTGTATGCCGGACCCAGGCTGTGTGACTGAATAAAATGGACGACGACACCCGGCTGACTCTCCAGGTAACTCACCTGCTCCATCGTGAGCAGCGAACGGTCCGCAAGTATCCGCTTCGTGACAGTCGCGGGAAACGCGTCGAGCACCCACTGGATCATCGGCTTTCCAAAAATCTCGACGAACGGCTTGTAGGAATCGTACCCAGCCTGGCGAAAACGTTTTCCCTGACCAGCCATCGGAATCAGCACATTGACCGAAGCTGTCATGCGCCCCTGGAAATCGCCGAGTGAACGGCTCTCACTTTTTGCCGCATGTCGTCCATGCTCTGACCCTTGATGATCGACCACCCCGAAAACAACTGGCCGCCGGCATTGCGGCACAGTTCGATGTTCTGGAGGTTCAAGCCTCCGTCACACTCGATGAGAAGGTCTCTGCCAAGACGATCCGACATGTCGTGAAGCCGGGACAGCTTATTCAATGTAGAGTATTGGAACACCTGGCCGCCGTAACCGATCGGCACTCCCATCACCACCACCCAGTCGAGTTCCTGTTCCCTGATCAACGCTTCGAGATTTTCATCCACTGAATCGGATGTCTCGATCACCACCCCCGGCCGCACACCCAGACGGCGAATGATCTTGATCGCGGAGACGGCCTCCCTGTAGCTCGCGCACGCGCGGACGTGAAAAGCGATGGCATCTACGCCCGCCTCCGCATACTGGTGGATCTCGGCGAATTCGCCGTCCTTGGGATAGTGAGGATTGACTACCATGAGATGTGCATGGATTGTCGCCTCTGGAAAGTGCTCACGCAGGTATCTCGCTTTTTCGACGC
>JBKJNN010000180.1:0-3352 GCA_046593625.1 Gemmatimonadaceae bacterium
ACTCGGCGAGCGTCCTGACATAGTTCGCGCCGATGTTGAGCTTGAAAGGATCGGAGATTCTCTGCGAGAGATTTACTCGCGCACTGCGGCGGACGGACGAGCTCGCTTTGATGATACCTTCCTCGTCCGAGTAGCTGGCGCCGGCGTAGTACGTCGTCCGGTCGCTGCCACCTTCAGCGGAAATGTTCACGTCCTTGAGGCTGCCTGTCTGAAAGATTTCGTCCTGGTAATCGTATCTGGTGACAGGATTTCCGGCCGCGTCGAGCGGGGCCATGTTGAGCGCCAGCCGCTTCGCGAGACGCTCCGTCGTGTAACGCGAGCCAAACGTGATTCTCGGCGCACCAGCCACTCCGCGCTTCGTGAAGATCTGGACTACGCCGTTGTTCGCTCGTGAGCCATACAGCGCCGCTGCAGCCGCGCCGCGAACGATCTCGATACGATCGATGTCGTTCGGGTCAAGATCGGCAAGCCGGTTCTGTACGTTGCTGCGTGCGCCGAAATCGATCAGCTGGTCGGACGCGTTGTCGACAATTACACCATCAACGATGTAGAGCGGTTCGGAACCCGAGGTGATCGAGCCCGTGCCACGAAGACGAACGGAGAGCCCACCGCCACCGGGACTCCCGGAATTTTGTGTGATCTGCGCGCCGGCGATCTTGCCTTGCATTGCCTGGTCGACCGTGACGGACCGCGATTCGGCAATCTGCGAATTATCAACGCTGGCGACGCTTGTGCCGAGGGCGCGAACGGCCGTAGGTGTGGCCGTTCCGGTTACGACAACCTGATCCAGCGAACTTGCAGCTGCGGACAAAGAAAAGTTCACGTCGGCGACGTTGCCCCCGGCGGTTATCTGGCGGCGCTGCGGCGAGTATCCGATTCGCCGCGCAACGACGGTGCGGGGACCGGCGGGTACACCGGAAATTGTGAAAGTGCCATTTGCCGCAGTTGTCGCGCCGAGCTGGGTTCCTTCGACTGACACCTGCGCCGCCGGAATTGGATTACCAGTTCCGGCATCGGTGACTCGGCCACGAACTGTCGAGGTGCCTTGTGCGGGTAGAAGCGCCGCTGAAAGGCTCATAGCGAGCACAGTCAGGGTGCCGTAAAGAAACCGACTGAAATGAAGTTTCATGCTTCCGCTCTTTCGGGGGGAGGAAAGGACGACGCTCCGGCTGAAGTAGGGGCGCCTTAGACCGCCTCAACTTGTCACTCCATCCACAGTCGGGGAAGTGGGACCCTGCGGACTCCCTCCATGTTTTCGGGGGATGAAACCAGCGATTCTGCGCGTTGCGAATCTCGTGTTCCTGCGGGTATCGGTGGTCAGGCAAGGGATTTGTAAACCTCAACGCCCGCGAAGTCTCGGACGTATGACTTTTAATGATGCCGATCTTTTTGTTTTTGCTGGCGCTCCAGGGTCCAACGAGCACCGGCGGAGCCGCCTTATCCCCACGTGCGGACACGGTTTCGCTTAGCCTGCCCGACGCCTTGGGCCGGGCGCTTAAAATCGGAGATGAAGCCCGCGCAGCAGCAGCGCAGGTAGAAGTCACTGACGCTCAGGTCACGATCGCGCGCGCAGCGGGGCTCCCACAGCTTCGGCTGACGACAAATCAGTCGCACGTCTACGAAAGCGCGCGCGCCGCAGCAGTTAATTCAATTTTCAATCAGCCTAACACGTACACTGCGAATGCGACGCTGTCGCAGGCATTGTTTCAGGGCGGACGCGTAGTCGCTTCGTCACGGGCAGCATCGAGCCTGCGATCAGCTTCCCGGCTCGACCAGACTGAGACGCTGGCTCAGGTCTCTATAGATGTGCAGCGCGCCTATCTGCAGGCCCTTTTCGCCGGCCGACTCGCCGAGATCCAGGATACTGCTTACGCGCTTGCAGGTGATCGACTCGTTCAGGCACAGCAGTTCGAGAAGGCGGGCCGCGCGTCGAGGTATGATGTTCTTCGTGCAGGAGTAGAGCGTGCCAATCTTCAACCAGCTGTGATCCAGGCGCGAAGTGACGTGGAGCTTGCACTTGTAGAGTTGAGAAGATTGATCAACGTTCCCGCCAGCCAGCCGGTGAAGCTCAGCACTCGTCTGGATACGGCCGGCGTTGTGAGGTGGGTATCGGAGCTCAAGTCAGACAATCGTCCCAGCGATCGCGCAGCCATCCGATCCGCACAGCTGGTTTCGACCGCTCGGCATGCGGGCATTTCGGTAGCCAGAGCTGACTTGCTTCCAACAGTTAGTATCAACGGAGTGCTTGGCGGCCAGGCGTTCCCGCAGAGCGGCTTCCCGACAACTGCAGGGCGCTTCGAGACAGCGCCTTGCCCGGCAGGTTCTGCTGCCGATCGGGTGTGCACGGCGCAGAATGGTGGCTGGTTTCGCGACCGCTCGTTCGGAATCGCCATCGCATGGCCGATCTTCGACGGACTTCGCGCAAAGGGCGCGATCGATCTGGCATCGGCTCAGGCTCGACTAGCCGATCTTCAGCTGGCGCAGACGCGCGAGCGCATTGCGTCGGAAGGCGCAGCAGCGCGTGCCGAGCTGGATCGGGCAGAAGCGCTGTTCGCAGCGCGGGGCCAGAATGCAGCCGAGGCTGCCGAGGCGTTCAAGTTGGCGAGCCTGCGGTATTCGCGTGGGCTGGCGACGCAGCTTGAAGTCGCCGACGCGCAGCTTGCGCTCACGGTCGCGCGTACTAACGAAGCGCGGGCGGTTTACGATCTTTACCTGGCCGCGGCGAGCTACGCGCGTGCGCTTGGACGGCCACCTCAGCTATTTGAACTTCCGGGTGGACCGCGCACCGCCTTACCTCCATCAACGAAAAGTGCACCGTAATCACGCCGTAGTTGCTATTTCAGTTGCGATCGCGTCCGTTGCAGCGATCTCATGTTCAAAGGCTGGAAGTGAGAGTGCGGCACCTGGTGGTGACCGACCGCCATCAGGCGCTCCGGTTGCAGGGCCCGGGGGAGCTGCAGGTGGAGGCCGAGGAGGCCAGACCCTCACGCTAGCACCAACCGACGTCTCGATAGCGCGCACTTCAACGATCATAGACGGTGTTCCGATCACCGGAAATCTGCGGCCAATTGAAACTGTGTCTGTCCGCGCACGTCTCGAGGGAGACCTGGAGGGCATATACGTTCGGGAAGGCGATCGCGTGGGTGTTGGCCAGCTGCTCGCGCGGTTTGAATCAACAGAACAGCAAAGCGGCGTTCAGAGCGCGTCCGCCGACAAGGCGGCAGCGGAGGGAGACCTTGCAACGGCCGAGTGGAACCTGAAGCAGTCGGAAGACCTGTTCAAGGCGGGAGCGATTGCGGAAGGCGAGCTGCGGGTAGCACGGAACTCGGTGGGTACTGCGAGAGCGCGTCTT
>JBKJNN010000182.1:0-4785 GCA_046593625.1 Gemmatimonadaceae bacterium
CCGATCGTGATCATCTCGTCGCGTGTGAACCCCGAGCATCGCCGCCGTGCACGCGAGCTTGGCGTACGTGCCCTGGTCGCCAAACCGATCACGCGTCGCAAGCTGCTCGAAGCGCTCGCAGCACGCTGATGTCTGTACGGTCGCCTACTTTGGCGAGTAGCGACGGTGTCTGATGTCACCAAAGCTACTTCGCGTGTCGCTCGCGTCCCCGAGTGACGTGCAGTGCCTGTCTCACGTTGTCGACGATGTGCAGCAACAACTTGTTGCGGATCCCGGACTAGATGCGAGTATTGGAGATGACGCAGACCAGGATTACATTGAGTTCGCAGTGAAGGCTTGGCACATTGGAGGAATGTGGAAAGTTTGGGCAGCGACATCACTCGCGTTCGGATGCTCCGAATCTAGTACGGACTCGTTGGCGCGCAGTGAATCTCGACTTAGTGAACTTGAGCCTTTGAAGAAGCAGGACGCAGGAGTCGATGCGGCGGTGTGGGAACCCGGTCTTGAAGGTCCGTCCGGGTCTTCCTTTACCGGTGGTTGGCCAGGAGAACGACCGTCTGAGTCTCGTGAACTCCTTCGCTTCTTCGCACGCCATGCAACTTCCGCCGGCGTGGTCCGAATCTCGTGGAAAAAGAGTTACCGCATCGACGATGTGCCCTTCATAGAGACAATGGTCGGTGTGGAGAGTCTGAATGCTTTCGTCGGAGCAATTCCGGCGGAGTTTCGCCGTGCAGGCGGCACGGTTGACAATGAGACCGTCGGAAACGCAGAAGCCACGATCGCGGAGTTGGGTAGAACCTATGTCGCCATCTTTTGGAATGCCTCTTATGGCCCAGAACTCGTCTTCGCGAGCGAACTCAACGTCGATCGTGCGTGGGTGCGGTCCGCGGAACTCGGGCTGGACGAAATCCGGGAAATCGTAGTGGAGGAGGCTCAGTGATGATGCGAGTCATCTTGACACTATTGCTTCTCATTTCCCTACGACCGCAGCCGGCACATGCTCAGCTGGGAAATATTTGTAAATGGTTTCCGAATTCGGAGGTCCCGAACGCGTCCTTCCCGAGTTCCGACGCCGTGATTGACATCTGGATTAGCACATATTACAGCAGTTGGACTAACAAGGATCGGAGAGTCACAACGGCAACTGGGCTAAGCATCAACGTCGTGGCAAATGGAGTTTCTCGAGCAATTGCGAATTGGAAT
This sequence comes from Gemmatimonadaceae bacterium, assembly GCA_046593625.1. Taxonomy (GTDB): domain Bacteria; phylum Gemmatimonadota; class Gemmatimonadetes; order Gemmatimonadales; family Gemmatimonadaceae; genus UBA4720. The sequence goes on from JBKJNN010000182.1 coordinate 1,204, forward strand.
GAGCAGTCTGGGTCGCTCATATGGCTTCGCTATGCCGGCCTAACAAGCGCCCAATCTAAGGCCGGGGCGATTGTCCTTGTTGGCGTTACGGAAATCTGCGGTAGCAGCATCGCAAACACTGGGCCCTCCTTTATCAATGGTGTCTGGAATGGTGCAGTCATCGACTTCCGGAGGTTTGCCGGAACGTCGCCGTCCTGCTTCAATACCCCTCTCCCGTGGACAACCACTTTAACTCCAGGTTTCAACACCGACTTTGTAATTGTACTCGAACACGAAATCGGACACGCGATCTTCAATTTGGTACACCCTGGCGACGCGGGCTGCGAGTACGTATCACAGGGGGGTGTAGTGCCGAATGGTACGAGAACCGTAATGGAAGGAAATGGCCCATCATCATTCCGGCCACTTTCGAACTTTGACAAAGAAATGGCTCAAGCGAGGTATCTGCCACGTGCCAACTTCTCACGAATCTGGAAGGCAAGGCGGTCGGCGTCTTGGGTCGCCTCAGCAATCTCCTCGGCTGTTCAGCTGCGGCCTGCATATCGGATGGGGTCTGTTTCCTCTACTGTCACACCGCGTGTGGTGCCATGGCAGTATGGGCCTATCAACGCTCCGTCAGCAGGTGGGCGCAGCCAACTCAGTGTTGCGCAATATCAGACTGGCATGAACACAAATAGCTGGGGCCTTTCGAATATTGGAAGACCTCTCAGCCATCCGCCCGCGGTCGCAGCGCGCAACGTTCTTTTTGCGCAGGCAGAGCTGCTGATGGCCTACTTGGGATCAGTCACCACTGCGCCCTCTGCGCTGTATACGTTCAACTATGGAGCGTTGTGCTACCGCAGGTCCCTCGATGGGGGTCTCACCTGGCAGGGCGAGGTTTGCACAGGTATCTATTCTAACGGATACGGTGTGACCGCTACCTATGATTATTATTCTAATTCATTTTTGGTTGGCATCGTAACGCAGGCAAACTGGAAAACGGGGGTAGTTAGAATTCCAGTGTCGGGTGATGCCGGCTCGCTCGTTGTGTCCGAATTCAACAACATTACCGAATATCCACCAAGTGTCGCTTGCAGCAACGCTAACTTTAGTGGCGACTGCCTAGCGGCGTTCGGGTCTGCGAGCGGCGGGTTTTCGTGGCTCAAATTCATTGTCGCATCATCAGGAGTCGCCACTGTGCAAAGTGGGCCATACGGCGGCTCTGTCGCAATACCGTTCGACACGCCAAGCGTTGTCTTCAATCCCACGGACCAGACCTACCATGCCGCGGTGACCCAAGCCGGAAGCGCCGTCTATTCATACTCGATGCCGTGGAACGGGACCGCATGGACAGGGACGGGAGACATGTACAACAACCCGTCGGCTCACATCTCGACAGCGGTGCTGGCACATAGGACGCCAAGCGGAAGTCTGGGAGGGCTCTATGGATGGTTTGTCAAATTTAATCAGTAGTTATGCTCTGTGTGCTGCGCTTAGCGGCTGCAGCGATGACACACGACACATGACTTTCGCCGCGACGGTCATGCTTCCCGTGCCGCCTGTGGCAGCGGAGGTGAGCACCGTCGAATCAGGTGAAGCACAGATCGTCACTCTCGGCGAGCTGACGATTGAGTTTGAACATGAGTACCCCAGTTACCGCATTCTTTCGTCCTCTGACGACACGTTTGCAATAACGATCGAACTGATGGACGGACGCACTGTTCACGGACAGACGGAGCCTGGGGTCTGCGCCGAGGCTTGCGTCTATGATCACTGCCCCTCTCCTGACACCATTGACAACGAGCATCTGAAGTACACGGTAAGCGGGGATTTCCTTCCCATAGACTATGCCTGTTTCTACTGTTCAGGAGGGGGCAAGTCAGCTCCGGTTTGTCAGTGAATCGCGAGCATCGAATCGTTGGGAACTCACCCAGCTAACGTCATCGCGACGGAAATTCCCCGGTGCGGTATCGCGGTTCCGAATAGGCCGTACCTCGTCCGCCTCGTAGTATTCGAGCCGAGCAATCCAGGGAGACGGGCTCAGAGAGTATTGGCGTTCGCGCAGGTCGTCTCCGACGACGGCCGCGGCGTCGACACCGCGCTGCGCGACAAGCTGGTCGCCACCAACCGCTGGTCGCAGGCTCGCGCGCAACTAGCCACCGACAACGACGTGCTCGACGCACTGGGCACCGGCGTCTCCGTCCGCGGCGATGCCGACGAGCTCGCGGGTCGCGGCATCGGCCTGGATCTCGTGCGCCAGACCGTCGCGCGCCTCGGCGGCGAGGTGAAGGTCTCGTCCGTCGCTGGCCGTGGCACCAACTTCAGCCTCCGCCTCCCGCTCTCGACCTCGCTCGCGCAGGCGATGCTGTTCAAGGTCGGTGGCCAGGTCTACGGTAAGCGCTGCGTGAACTACACGTGGCGTGGTCGCGGGCCGGCGTCGTAGGGTCGGCGGTTCAGCCCGCGGGCATCGACGCTTCGGACGAGGCGGACGGCGGGACCGTGATGTGGGACAGCGGACGCTCGAGCTCCCCCGAATCGAGCAGTGCTCGAGTCGCGACCCAGTGCTGGGGCGCGAGTTCCAGGTACCGGTTGTGCGGCCAGCCCGGCAGGACGCGCAGTACCTCGTCGAGGTACACGAACGGATCGATGCCGTGTAGCCGACAGGTTGCGATGATGCTGAAGATCGCCGCCGCCGCCTCGGCATGCGTATCGGTGCCGTAGAACATCCAGGCCTTGCGGCCGACGACGATTTTTCGCAGCGCGCGCTCGGCGCGCGTGTTGTCGAGTGGGATGTTGCCGTCGCGCAGCACGTTGCGCAGTTCGATTTCTTGGTTCAGCGCATAGCCGAGCGCCTTGGTCGCGAGGTTTCGCCCCGGCGTGAGGTCCCGTGCTGAGGCTGCCCACGTGAAAAAGTCGTCCATGAGCGGACGCAGATGCGTGGCGCGAAAGGTGGTGCGCTCTTCGCGCGGCGTGCGGCGCCCCGCCGCGTCGATCGCGTACATAGCGCGGATCCTCATCAAGCCCTGCACGCCGGCGGGATGCCGGCACAACGCGGCCTCGAAAAAGTAGCGCCTGCAATGAGCCCAGCAAGCAAGGAGCGTGATGCCGTCGTCCGTGTCGGGCGGGCGCCCCCGCGCCAAGATCTCGTAGACCGAGCTAGCGTCAGCTTGGAGCAGACCGCGAAACTCGCCGAAGATCGCCTTCACCGCTTCGCTGGTGTGGCGTTCGACATACGCGAACAGCACCGCCTCAGCGTCGACGACTGCGGTGAAGAAGTGACCCTTCTTGCATCCGAGCGACTTGCCGTCCTTGGCCTTGGCCTTGGTCGGCTGGATCAGCGCGCCGGTCGCATCGGTCGAGATCATCTGACCGTTCGCGATCGCGTCTCGCCACATCGCAGCGACGACCGTCGCGCCGAGCGTGTTGCCGGCGTGCTCCACGTAGCGGCTCATCAGTCCGCGGTCCAGAGGCATGCCCTGATCGAGAAGGTCACGCTCGAGTCGGTAGTGCGGCACGCCGAGCCCGAACTTCGACGTCAGGATGTGCGCCACGGTCGAGGTATGCAGCAGCGCCTTGGGGAACAGCGTCTCAGGGGCCGCAGCG
>JBKJNN010000033.1:0-6808 GCA_046593625.1 Gemmatimonadaceae bacterium
GGATAGTTGTCACGATGCTGGAGTTCTCCTTCAGCCATCGTCCGGCACCATGATCTCCGGACAACGACATGATAGCCCTGAAGTGTTCGGCGCCAAACAGCACGGGCGCTCCAAAGGTATCCTCGTAGGCCGCGGCAATCACGCGATGACCTGCGCGGAAGGCGGTAACGAAACGTTCGAGCGACTGGGCGTCAACAAGCGGCTGATCGGCTAGCATCACGACTGCCGCTTCCGCGTTCGCGGCGATGGACGCTTCGATGCCGAGTGCGAGTGACGAAGCCTGTCCTGTGTGCCAGCCCGCATTGGCGAGAAGTGTAAGGGAGCCCATGGAAGCCAGGGTCTTTGCAACCTCCTCAGCGTGTGCGCCCAGAACGACAATCACCGGATCTAGTCCTGCGGCGGCGGCGGTTGTCGCGGCTCGACGAACAAGCGGCTGACCTTCGTATTCGAACAGCTGCTTGGGCGATCCGAAGCGCGTTGAACCGCCGGCTGCGAGGATCACCGCAGCGATATTGTTGCTGCGCGTGGGCTGAGTCAGCTGGACGACTGCACTGAGTGTGATGCGTGCAACGGCCCCGCGCGATTCTTCAGGTGCCCCCCATCGCGTCCCGTCATGACTGTCGAGACCTCGGCAATGATGGACAGAGCGATGGCATCCGGACCCTCGGCTCCAATGTCGATGCCGATTGGCGCGAACATGCGATTGTCTGTCACGGGTGTAAAGCCGTTGCCTCGCATCGCTTCGAGCATTCGTTCCGCTCGCGCGCGTGGACCAAGAACGCCGACGTAGCGGGCGGGGGATTCCAGCAGCGCACGCACGTATTCCGTATCGCGCTCGAAGTGATGTGACATCACCACGGCAGCAACATGATCAGTCAGGGCGACGCACTCTGCGAGCTTCGAAGAGTCTGCGCATTCGACCACTCTCGCTCCGGGGAAGCGTTCCGGGTGCGCGTGCTCTACCGGTCTATGATCGACAACCGTGACATCCCACCCAAGCTCTGAACCAATCCGGACGAGCGGCACCACGTCGGGCCCGCTGCCGCAGACAACGAGGCGCACTGCGGGATTGATGACCTCGAACGAAACGCTGACTCCGTCATAATCCCGAACGAGCCCTCTCCTCCGCTCTGCCTTCGCTTCGGGAATGTCCTGTTTTACCAGCGTCAGAACCGAACGATTTCCCCAACCGTTGGTCGTTTCGATCGTATCGCCGCAGAAGAGTGCGTGCGACGCAGGTGCGGGCCCGTCGGACGCGCTGCCTGCGGTAACCGTTGCGAGAACCGACGACTCGCTTGAGGAAAGAGCCTGTTGCAGCAGTACTGCGAGCGCTCCGGCCGCTGCTGGCTGAAGTGGCTCCAGCAGAACGTCAATCAGTCCATTGCAGCCGAGTCCCAGTCCCCATGCGGCGTCGTCGTCGGCGCGGGTGTCGTAGGTGACAACCTTCGGAATCCCCGATTCGTGAACCTGGCGTGCGTGGAGTGCGAGATCGGTTTCCAGGCAGCCGCCGCTCACGATGCCGATTGTGGTGCCATCCACACGGACCACCATGCGTGCGCCGACTCCGCCGTAGCTGGAGCCAGTTACCCGAACGACGGTTGCCAGCACTACAGCATCGCCGGCAGATGCCGAGTTGGCGAGGGCGTCGATGATGACGCGGTGGGTGGTCATGGTTCAATGTTAGCAGGGGACTGGCGCCAGTCCAGACATGGGGGCTCTGCCGCACGTTGAGCGGGGCTGACAATCTTGCCGCCTCCACTGCGTCACGGCATTTTGCTCTGATGAAAGCAGTGGGTAACAGCGTTGCGCGCAAGGATGGCATAGGGAAGGCCACCGGCGGCGCGAAATACGCAGACGATATCACCTTTCCCGGCATGCTCCACGGCCGAACCATTCGGTCGTCCATTCCGTGCGGCAGCATCAAGTCAATTCGCTATGACTTCGACACGACGGGGTTCACGATCGTGGACTATCGTGACGTGCCAGCGAAGAACGCTGTGGACCTGATGGCTCAGGACCAGCCGTTTCTTGCCGAGCAGGAAGTGAAGCACATGGCCGAGCCGATAGTGTTACTGGCGCACGAGGACAAGGAAGCGCTCAATGCGGCGAAGGTATTGATAGAGTACGATGAAAGAGAGGCCTTGTTCGACCCGGAGAAATCGAGTGTGTCCTTTAAGGATATCGAGATCATTAAGGGACGAGGCGCAGAGGAGGCAGAGGCGCAGGAGGACGCAGAGAGCCATCAGCTGGTAGTGGTGGAGGGTGAGTATCGCACCGGGCACCAGGAACACGTTTATATCGAGCCGAACGGTGTCATCGCGGTGCCGGAGGACGGTGGGGTCGCGATCTATGGTTCAGTGCAATGTCCCTTCTATGTCATCAAGGCGCTGCGGTGCCTGCTCGGGTCAGCTCATCCGAACGTGAGGGTGATTCAGACCGAAACCGGCGGCGGGTTTGGCGGGAAGGAGGAGTATCCGTCGATGATTGCCGGGCACGCGGTGATGCTCGCGCTCAAGTCGGGCCGGCCGGTGAAGATCATCTACGATCGCGAAGAGGATATGGTCGCGACCACCAAGCGGCATCCTTCGATCGTGAAGCATCGCACCACCGTGACGCGCGAGGGGAGGCTCGTCGCGATGGATATCGACGTGCTCATGGACGGAGGCGCTTACGTCACGCTGAGCCCAACCGTCCTGTCGCGCGGATGCATTCACGCTGCGGGGCCGTACCGATGCGACAACATCCGCATTCGAGGCCGTACCGTGTTCACGAACACTCCACCCAACGGCGCGTTTCGCGGGTTCGGCGCGCCGCAGACGGAGTTCGCGGTGGAAGTGCACATGGACAGAATCGCCGAACGGCTCGGGATCGATCCCGTGGACCTGCGACGAATGAATGCGTTGCGCGCGGGCGACGTGACTGCCACCGGTCAGGTGCTGCGCGAGGACACAAGCGCTCACATGGTGCTTGAAGAGGCCGTTCGGCGAACTGACTTCGACGCCAAGCGAAAAGCATGGGCAGGGACCAATCGCGCGATTGGCCTCGCTCTCTTTTACCACGGCGCTGGATTCACCGGCGCAGGTGAGCGCAACCTCAAGTCAAAAGCGCGCCTCGATCTCACTCCAACTGGAGTCCGCATCGCGGTGGGAAGTACAGAGATAGGGCAGGGAACCCGCACCATGCACGCGCAGATTGTCACCGATGCGCTCGGCATTCCGTACGAGGACGTCGAAGTCGCACAACCGGATACCTCACGAGTTGCCGACAGTGGTCCCACCGTGGCCTCACGCACATGCATGGTGGTCGGCAAAATTCTCGAGGAATGCGCGGAAGAAATGAAGGAGAAGCTCGGCGGCCTCTCCCCGGCCGATTATTTCGCTGCGAACGGAGCGATAAGCGTCGAACGCATGTACGAGCCGCCCGCCTGGATTGTCTGGGACGACAACACATACCGCGGCGATGCGTACGCGACATACGGCTGGGGCTGCGACGTCGTGGAGCTGGAGGTAGACCCTGATACGTTCGAGGTCAAACCCATCCGACTCACCGCAGTACAGGAATTTGGACGGCCGATTCACCCCGCCCTCGCCCGCGGACAAATCGAAGGCGGCACCGCCCAGGGACTTGGCTACGCCCTGCTGGAAAAAGTCGTGATGCGAAATGGCGCGATGGCAAACGGGCAGCTCACCAACTACGTAATTCCGACAACGCTCGACACACCGGAGATAGATGTGGTGATGATGGAGAATCCTTACCCCGGCGGTCCGTTCGGCGCAAAAGGTCTCGGCGAATTGCCGATGGACGGGCCGGCACCGGCGGTGGTCAACGCGCTTCGCTTCATGGGCCGCGACATCCGCGAAATTCCCGCGACACCGGAACTCATCGCCTCGTCGGCAACCATCTGATGCAATTCAATCTCAATGGATCGGATGTGAATGTCGGAGCGCACCCAATGGCTCGCCTGCTCGATGTGCTTCGTGAAGAGTGCGGCCTCACCGGGAGCAAGGAAGGCTGCGGGGAAGGAGAATGTGGTGCGTGCACGGTTCTCATCGATGGTGAACCGGTGTGTTCGTGTCTGATTCCGGTTGCGCAGGTCGAAGGCTCCGACGTGCTGACAATCGAAGGGCTCGAAGGAAAGCATCCCCTGCAGGAACTGTTCATGAACGAGGTGGGAGCGCAGTGTGGCATCTGTACTCCCGGAATGATCATGGCGTCGCTGGCGCTTCCAAAGGATCCGACGCTCGATGAGGTGAAGGTGGCGCTGGCGGGGAATCTCTGTCGGTGTACCGGGTACTCTGCCATCTACCGAGCCCTGATGAAGCACCGCGAGGCCGCTGAGTGAAGACTCCTCTCGCATCGCTGGATCTGCGTACACCTTCGTCACTGTCTGACGCGCTTGCGATTCTCGGCGCAGAGGAACGGACGGCGCTTGCTGGTGGAACCGATTTGTACGTTGGACTCAACTTCGGCACCGCTCCGCAGAGGCGATTTCTCAACATCTGGGGGTTGGACGAGCTCAGGGGCATCTCTGTTCGCGATGACATCCTCGTAATCGGTGCGCTTGTGAGCTACACAGCGCTCATACGTTCACCGCTTGTGCAGGAACGCGTGCCAATGCTGGTCGAGGCATCGCGCCTCGTCGGCGGCGTGCAGATACAGAATCGCGGAACACTCGGCGGGAATATCGCTAATGGTTCACCGGCAGCCGATGGAGTGCCGGTTCTGTCGGCGGTCGATGCTCTTGTCGTTCTGAAAAGCATGAACGGCGAACGGCGCGTCTCGATCAACGAATTCTATACCGGTTACCGCGCGACAGTCATGAAGCCGAACGAGTTGATTGTCGCCATCGAGATTCCGCGAGTGACCGGCAAGCAGTGGTTCCGGAAAGTCGGCACGCGAGCGGCGCAGGCAATTTCAAAAGTCGTCGTGGCGGCCGTTCGTGAGTCGTCGCCCAGGATTGCCTTTGGAAGCGTCGCTGCAACTGTGGTCAGAGCGACGCAGACGGAGAACGTTCTGGCGAGCGGCGCGTCTATTGAAGAAGCTGCTGAGGTACTCGGACGTGAGCTGGTGCCGATAGATGATGTGAGGTCCACGGCCGATTACCGGCGGCTCGTTTCCATGAATCTTCTGAAACGATTCTGGTTGGAGACCGGCTGACCGTCATTCGGAGTCGGCGTGTAATCACGCCTGCGGGGATGAGGCCGGCCACCGTCCACCTTGCCGGCGAGCGCATCGGGCGAGTTGCGGCATGGGACGACGTTCCCGACGCGAATGCACTGCATGATGTCGGCGACGACATCGTAATGGCCGGAATCGTGGATACTCACGTTCATGTGAACGAGCCCGGCCGAACTGAGTGGGAAGGGTTCGAGAGTGTGACGCGCGCAGCGGCGGCAGGTGGGGTGACGACCATTCTCGACATGCCGCTCAACTCCATACCGGCGACAACTACTGTGGCCGCGCTCGAAGCAAAGCGCGAAGCGGCGCAGGGAAAAACCGCCGTCAATGTGGAATTCATCGGTGGCGTGGTACCCGGCAACGCAGATCAGATAGCGGCACTCGCCTACGCGGGAGTCAGAGCCTTCAAGTGCTTTCTCACTCCGTCGGGAGTAGATGAGTTCAGGAACGTGACGGAAAGCGATCTTCGCATCGCATTTCCGTTGCTTGCGCAAACAGGGCTCGCGCTGATGGTCCATGCGGAGGATCCCGCCTGCCTGGTCGAGCCTGCGGGCGCATCGCCCCGATATTCGGATTATCTCGCGAGCCGGCCCGCGGAAGCCGAACGCTCCGCGATAGAGATGCTCGTGCGCCTGATGGAAACGTGTCCCACCCCTGTTCACGTCGTGCACCTTTCGTCTGTCGCGTCGCTAGATGTAATTCGTAGTGCGCGGAAACGCGGGTTGCCCATCACGGTAGAGACATGCCCACATTACCTGACATTCGCGGCTGAGGAGATTCCTGACGGCGCCACCGAGTACAAATGTGCGCCGCCCATTCGTTCCTCTGTCGAGCGCGACGCGCTGTGGAATGCACTGATATCAGGCGACATCGACATGATCGCGTCGGATCATTCTCCCTGTCCGCCTTCAATGAAGGAGTCAGGAGGCGATTTCTTCGGATGCTGGGGTGGAATTGCATCGCTGCAACTCACGCTCTCGGCGGTGTGGACAGGCGCGCGGAGCCGGGGGGTCTCGCCGGTAGCAGTGGCCGAGTGGATGTGTGTTCGCACGGCGGGTCTGGCGCGGTTGGAGCGACGAAAGGGTGCGCTTGCCCCCGGCAGGGATGCCGATATCGTGATCTGGGATCCAGACGCAAAGTTCGTCGTTGATCGGAACGCGTTGTATCACAGACATCACGTCACGCCCTATGCTGACAGAGAATTGTACGGCATGGTTCGCGAGACGTGGGTTCTGGGACGACAGGTCGGTGTCGCCTGAAAGGGGTCGAGTCTCGCAACCAGTTCCCGGTATCGCGAGCTTAGGTGTTCGTGAAGTAAGGGTAGTGGTCAATTGCATTCCGTCTGAACCTGCTGGAGACAACATTGGCAAAATTCATCGATCTCATCGATCTCGCATCAGAGCGTCTTGGCGGTTCAGTGCTCATCGCCAACGACGAGTTCTTTGCTCCTAAGGAGGCGTTGCTCAAGTCGAGTGCACCCGAATGGAGGGGAGGTGCCTACACCGAGCGCGGAAAGTGGATGGACGGCTGGGAAACCCGCCGTCGTCGCACGCCTGGTCACGACTGGGCAATCGTTCATCTCGGTGCGGCGGGTAAAGTCCGCGGGGTTGTGATCGATACAACCTGGTTC
>JBKJNN010000136.1:0-10328 GCA_046593625.1 Gemmatimonadaceae bacterium
CTCTCACTCGATCTCCCGAGCGGGCTCGATGCGGATTCTGGGGAGCGTGTGAACGCAGTCAAAGCCGATGCGACCGTTGCGTTTGGCGTTCTCAAGCACGGTCACCTTCTCGCACGCGACAAATGCGGAACGATATCGGTTGCAGATATCGGTCTGGCTGCGTCTGATGAGCTTGTATCTCTGCCTCTGCTTATCGACAGCGCATGGGTTCACTCGCGCGTTCCTCGTATTCCGTTCGACGCGCACAAGGGAACGCGCAAAAGGTTGACTGTGATCGGTGGCGTCAAAGGAATGGCGGGCGCGGTCATTCTTTCTGGCGAAGGGGCGCTACGCTCGGGGATTGGTTTGCTCAGAATTGTCTGCGCCGAAGAAAGCCGGCTCGCGGTTCATGCAGGAATTCCCGCTGCTGTAGTAAATGCCTGGCCGCAGAACAGCGAAGATCTTCAGGCCATTGTGTCGTCCAGCGACTGCATCGCCATCGGCCCGGGACTGGGCAGGTCCGACACAACCCGGGACCTCGTGGAGCGCGTGCTGATTGCATTCAGCGGACCGGTAGTACTCGATGCAGACGCACTGAACGTCTTCGAAGGAGACACGAGGTCGCTTGCTGCACTGCTCCGTGGCAGGCCTGCGATATTGACGCCGCATCCCGCCGAGATGGCGCGTCTCGTCGGAACCGAGACGGAGACAGTGCTGGCCGATCGTTTCGAAGTGGGGCGCGAGCTGGCGCGGGAAACCGGTGCGGCTCTGCTGCTCAAGGGGGCACCGACCGTGGTGTTTGCTGCTTCTGGCGCGCGCCTCGTAAGCGCATCGGGAACAGCAAGTCTCGGCACGGGAGGCAGCGGAGATGTTCTCACGGGGATTGCTGCTACATTGCTGGCTCAGATGCCTGACCGGGATGAGCGCAGCAGTGAGGCCGCAGCATGTGCCGCTTTCATTCATGGGCGCGCGGCAGAGCTTTGCGGATTCGTTAGAGGTACCACGCTCGACGATGTCCTGCGGGCATTGCCGTCGGCATGGGCAGAGCCGGTAGAAGCATCGCGCGCGGGAATTCTGGCCACACTCGAAGGCAGACCATGACCGAGAAGGATCCGGGACGTCGTCGCAGGACGATCGAGAAGCGCACCCCGAAGGAAAATCGGTTTCACGTCCATACGGCGCTTGGCAACGGCGCCGAGTTCGATGCCATCCGAAGGATGCTGGAGCGGTGGGGCCCTCACGCGCGCAGCATCGGCGACGACGCTGCAGTGTTGAACATCTCCGGAGACAGGCTGCTTGTCGCGAGCACCGATACGTCAGTGGAGAACGTTCACTTCAGACGAGGGTGGCTGTCGCCCCGCCAGATCGGATACAGGGCGCTTGCAGCGGCACTGAGCGACCTGGCGGCGATGGGGGCGATGCCGCTCGGAGTCCTTGTCGCGATGGTCATCCCTGAAGAATGGCGCGGTGACCTCGACGGAATCTCGGACGGGATTGGCGATGCTGCGGCGGCATCGGAGGTGAACATAATCGGCGGCGACATGTCCCGGGGAAGCGAGATGTCGCTCGGATTCACGGTTCTGGGCTCAACGCGGAAAGTGTTGCTTCGGAGCAGTCTTCGCCGCGGCGATTGCATTTATCTCACCGGCCAGGTTGGAGGGTCGCTGGCGGCACTGAGATCTCTGGAGGAAGGGCGGACGCCGGATGCGGTGCATCTCGAGAGGTTTGCTCATCCGGTTCCCCGAATCAGGGAGGCGATCTACCTCGCGGCTGCCGGCGCCACAGGCGCCATCGACATTTCGGACGGACTCGCCGCTGACCTCTGCCATCTGGCGGTCGCCAGCAAAGTGCGGATCGTCATTGACCTGGCTGCCGTAAAGGTGGCCGACGGAGTATCGCCGGTGGATGCAATTGCCAGCGGTGAGGAATATGAGATTGTAGTTACGTCCCCGGTTGACGTGGACACTTCAGCATTCAAGGCGGAATTCGGTGTCGATCTGACTCTGATTGGGGCGGTGGAGGACGGCGAGCCAGGGGTGGACTTTTTCCTGAATGGCAAAGAGGTGGAGGTGCCAAGCGGCTATCTTCATTTTGAATGATTCTGATTTACCTGCTGGCCACTCTCAGCGCTCTTGTGACAACAGGCCTATCCACGATTCTCATCGGCGGGTCGTGTATCGTTGCCTCATACCTCAGGATACCTGACAGGGCAGGGTCACCGTATGACGTGCTGCCGCGCGCCTGGAGCCGCATCCTTCTCGCAGCGTCCGGCGTTCGCATCCGGGTCCACAATCCCGAACGCGGCACCGAGGGAACTCCCCATATCTTCGTCGCCAATCATGTAAGCTGGTACGACATACCGGCCGTCGCTTCGTTTCTTCCCAGAGCAAAGTTCGTAGCGAAGGCAGAGCTGTTCCGGCTCCCCATATTCGGCGGCGCCATGCGTGCCGTTGGAATGGTCCCGATCCAGCGCCACAACAGGAAAGCAGCGTTCGGTGCATACACTGAAGCGGCTGAGCGTATCAGGGAGGGAAACTCTGTTGTAGTGTTTCCCGAGGGAACGCGCGGCGACCAGTACCCGCTGAGGAATTTCAAGAAGGGCCCGTTCGTGCTCGCGATCGACGCGGGGGCGACGATAGTTCCCGTTCTGATCCACGGTTCGCGGGAGGTTGTCCGAAGGGGGTCGATGTTGGTGCACCCGCGCACAGTCGATGTACATTTGCTCGAGCCGTTCAGTGCTGCCGGGCTCGAATACGATGACCGCGACATGGTCGCAGATCTCGTCCGCGGCCGCATCGCTGATGCACTCGAGTCCATCTACGGCATAGAGAGCCCGCGTTGAAGAAGCAGCTTCGGCGCCTGACAAAAAACACGAGTTAAAACAAAAAATGTCTACAATATTGGATATCAGGGCACGCGAGATCATGGACAGTCGGGGCAATCCGACCGTCGAGGCAGACGTCACTCTTGCCAGCGGAGCGTTCGGGCGGGCGGCAGTTCCCAGCGGTGCCTCGACAGGAGAGCACGAGGCCCTCGAACTTCGCGATGGCGACGCGGACAGGTACGGCGGCAAGGGTGTGCAGATGGCGGTGCAGAGCATCGAGGAGCGAATCGCTCCTGCGCTCGACGGCCTGCCTGCAGCAGACCAGATCACCATCGACAGAACGATGATCGAGCTGGATGGAACGCCGAACAAGGGAAAGCTCGGAGCCAATGCAATCCTTGCAGTGTCAATGGCTACGGCGCGCGCAGCGGCCGAGGATATGGGCCTCCCGCTCTACCGCTACCTCGGCGGACCGATGGCGCGAGTGCTGCCTGTTCCGATGATGAATATCCTCAACGGCGGCGCGCACGCGACGAATACCGTGGATTTCCAGGAGTACATGGTGATCCCCGTGGGCGCTGAGTCGTTCTCGGATGCACTGAGAATGGGCGCCGATGTGTTTCACGCGCTGAAGAAAGTTCTCGTCAAGCGAAAGCTTTCGACGGGAGTAGGCGACGAGGGTGGTTTTGCTCCCGACCTCGCGAGTGATGAAGACGCGCTGAAGGTCGTTATCGAAGCAATTGAAAACGCCGGCTACGCACCGGGAACCGAGATTGCAATTGGACTCGACTGCGCCGCGTCGGAGTTGTTCAAGGCGGGCAAGTACACCTTCAAGAAGAGCGGCGGTGGAACACGCTCCGCCGATGGAATGATCGAACTGTACGCGAACTGGCTGGAGCAGTATCCCATCGTGTCCATCGAGGACGGGCTCGCCGAGAATGACTGGGAAGGCTGGGCAAAGCTTACGGCGGCGCTGGGCGATCGATGCCAGCTTGTCGGAGACGATCTCTTCGTCACCAATTCGGAGCGGCTGGCCAAGGGAATCGAGGGCGACGTGGGGAATGCCATCCTCGTCAAGCTGAATCAGATTGGAACGCTCACCGAAACTCTGGAAGCCATGGAGCTGGCGCGGGCCAATGGCTATCAGTCTATCGTCTCGCATCGTTCTGGCGAGACCGAAGACACTTTCATCGCTGACCTTGCCGTTGCAACCGGTGCGGGGCAGATCAAGACTGGTTCCGCGAGCCGTTCGGATCGCGTTGCCAAGTACAACCAGCTTCTGCGCATCGAAGAGCAGCTCGGGGACTCCGCCGAGTTTCCGGGTGGCGCTATTTACGGCCTCTGAGCCATAGATGGCAGGCCGTATCATCCTGTGGCTGCTGGTACTCGGCGCAATTGTATTCGCGCTTCACGGAGGAGAGTACAGCACTCTTGATCTCTGGAGACAGCGCCAGACAAAAGTCCGCCTGACCAGAGAGGTCGATTCTCTCGAGCGCAGGGTGGACTCGCTTCGGCGCGAGGCACGGGCGGTGAGCTCCGATCCGCGAGCGCAGGAGAAGATTGCGCGCGAGCAGTACGGCATGGTACGCGGTGACAAGGAAATTCTCTATCGGCTCGGCGAGCCAGCGGACACGACACCGGGCCGATAGAGATCCCTTCGTTGTTCGTTACCTCTTCTTCATCTCCGCCTTTTCGGCTTTTGCTTCCTTCGCTTCGGTCTGTGGGGTTTCGTGCTTGTTCGAAACCACCGCTCCTGAAATGGCATCGATCAGCACTTCGTCCACGCCGCTCTTGCCCGGCACCTTGATATCGAAAGAGTACACCAGCTTTCCGTTCTCCCGCTCAAGTTCAGCGGAACCAACGCGGCCGTTGGGAACTTCCTTGAGCGCGGTGGCCCGGGCCTGAACCATCGTAATCGTCGCTTCCTTCCGAAGGGCTGCCTGCGAGTCGTGCGTTGAAGCGTGTACCGTGGTCTTCGTACTGGCGTGGGGCGTCGGTTTGGTTGCAGGCGCTGCAGGTTTCTGGATGGTCTGCGCGCCGGCGGTGACGGCCGCACACAGGCACAGGCCGGTTGTGATTCTTTTGAACATGAAGCCTCCGAGGTTGTTGCGCGGAAGCGATGCGCTCCCGTGATTGAAGCGGAAACTATCGGTCGAACCTTGCGTCACGATTACAAATGCGCCCAGCCGCAGTTTTTTCTCAGGCCGGCGGCGGAAACGCTGCTGTGAACGCGCATCCCTCACCACGGACAGACCGGACGGAGAGAGACGCGCCATGCTCATCGGCGATCCAGCGGGCAATGGAAAGCCCAAGCCCTGCGCCCTCATGATCATTGCCTCCCTGATCGCCGCGGTAGAACCTGTCAAAAAGGAATGGCATATCGGCGGCGGAAACGCCCTCTCCGTTGTCCGAGACAACGAGGGTTGGATTCCCGGATGGCGTGTCAAGCGATACGTCAACCGTGCCGCCCCTGGGCGTGTACTTGATGGCGTTGTCGAGCAGAATCATCACAAGTTCCCTGACGAGTTCGGGATCCGCATTCACGGCAGTCTCCTCGAAGGAGCTGAACTCTATGCGGACGTCGTTTTTCCGCGCCATCGGCGCCGCCGCAGCAATGCAGTCGGACACGATGTCATCCAGGAAAACGCGGCGCCGTTCAGGGACACCGGCGCCAGCATCGGCGCGGGCGAGCACCAGCATGCGATCGACTATTGCCCCGAGCCGGTTCGATTCGGTCTCCACTGATTTGAGCGCGAGGCGATAGCCATCTGCGTCTCGCGTTCTTTGAAGGGCGACGTCGGCATTCGCGCGCAGTATGGCGATAGGTGTCTTCAGCTGGTGGGCGGCGTCGGCCATGAAACGGCGCATGTTCGCAAAATTCGCCTCGATCGGGGCCGTGAACTGCCTGGCCAGAATCCATCCTCCGACAGCGACAAGCAGAATTGCGACAAGTGTTGCCGCGGCGAACGCTCCTATCAACGCAGTATACCGGTCTTCCAGCTCGTACTGGTCAGCGATCGCAGCGGCGACAAGAGTTCGCCCGCTGGCTGTTCGGAATCTGCGTGCACCGAGACGAAGGGTCCTGTCATCGTCGGTGTCATATCGGGCAGAAGCGTGTCCCCGGCTGCCGGCCGACGCGGCACTCACCCTGATCCATCGATCTGCTTCGGTGGGAACTATCGGCCTGCCATCGGAGTGAAGAAGGTAGAGTGTCCGCTGTGGTATGCGAAGCTCGTCAATAGCCCTGAGCAGTGTTGAATCCCCCGGCTGCTGCGACACTTCCTGTGCACCGACCACGCGAGTGAGTTCGAGTGTCGCTGCAGATAGTGAGTCGTCCAGCGCGCGCGAAAGCTGCCGTCTGACCATAAGAAAAAGACCCAGGCCCAGCAGTGCGAGGATGACCGTGAAAGTACCGGCATACCACAGTGTGAGCCGTGTGCGAACTCGAGAAATAGCCCTGTCGGTGGACGGGCGGGTCTGGGAGTCAGCCCCCAAAGCGGTACCCCGAACCTCTGAGTGTCTGGATCAGGCGTGGCTCGAACCCATCATCGATCTTCCGCCGCAGGCGTGCTACCAGAACTTCGAGCGCGTTGGTGAAAGGATCGTGATTTTCGTCCCACACGTGCGCTGTTATGGCCGCCCGGTCTACGACCTGGCCCGCGTGCAGCACAAAAAACTCCAGCATCGAAAACTCCTTGGCGGTGAGCTCGATGGGTTTGCCTGCGCGGCTGATCCGCTGCGTTTCGATACACACTTCGAGATCGGCGATGCGGATGATTTGCGGGATAGGCGCGGCACGCCGCCGCGCGAGTGCACGAATCCGCGCAACAAGCTCTCGAAAAGCAAAAGGCTTTGCCAGATAATCGTCGGCTCCGGATTCCAGTCCTGACACGCGGTCGTCCACCGAATTTCTCGCGGTCAGCATGAGAATGGGGGTGGCTATCTCCCGGCTTCTGAGTTCGGCGCACAGATCGAAACCCGTACCGCCGGGAAGCATGACATCGAGAACGATGACGTCAAAGGTGCCCAGTGCGGCTTGAACTCTGCCTTGCTCGAATGTGTGCGCAACGGCGACGCGGATCTGCTTTTCCTCCAGTCCAGTCCGAACGATGTCGGCCAGGGTCCGGTCATCTTCCACGAAGAGAATGCGCATTCCGGAATGTATGCATCTCCGGCTGTGAATCGACGTTTGTAATCCGGCTGAAAGGTTGGGCGAGTACTTTTCCTGCCTACGCCAACGGGAGTGAGGAAGCCACTGAGAACCACCATGCTCGTCACCGCTGCGGTATGCGTACTGTTTGCCGCGCCGTTTCGCTCGGGATCTCAGCAGCCAATCACTCGCGCCGAGGCCATCGAGTCTGCGATTGTTCGCGGTGGCCGGCTCGCCGTGGCGAACGCTGATACGTCACTGGCCGGGGCGGGCCTTCTTGCGGCGCGGGCACTTCAGAACCCTTCACTGGCGGCCGCATACTCAAAGTCGCCACCGCAGCTTCATTTCAACGTGGAGCTGCCCATCGAGCTTCCGGGAATCAGAAGCGCGCGGGTAGGCGCCGCGTCGTCGGCGCTTAGGGCAGCGCAGCTGCTATTTCAGTTCGAGAAGGCCGCCGCGGCTCTCGATGCCGACACCACCTATACCCGCGCACTTGCGGCACAGGCGCGCGCTCAGCTCTCGCGCCGCAACGCGATTGTGGCCGATACGCTTCTTGCTGTGGCGATGGTCCGGCGGGATGCGGGTGATGCAAGTGAACTCGAGGTCGAGCTTGCCCGTGTAAACGCAGGGCAGGAACACAACCTGGCAATCGCAGATTCGGTGGAACTGGTCGGGCAATTGATTGATCTCGAGGCGGCGATGGGCATCCTCTCGCGGGGGGCGACCGTCGTCCCTTCCGATTCTCTTCACCTACCGGGAGACTCGACCGCGATGAGTGTACGCGGAACTCCGCTTCAGGTAGCGGCAGGACGCGAGTCAATCGCAGCTGCGGAAAAGAATCTTCAGGCCGAGCGAAGGAGTGTGTTCGGATCGCCTGCGCTAATGGGGGGGATTGAGACGCGAGATCCCGCCGGCACCCGCAACAAGATCCTGCCCACCTTCGGAGTGACCATTCCCATTCCGCTGCTCAATCGGAACCGTGGGGCGATAGCGCAGGCAAATGCAGAAGTAGCGAGGGCGCGCGCCGCGCTGGCAGTGACACAGCTGGAATACACTGCGACGCTGCTGCGGATGGAGCGACAGCGCGCGGCGGCATACGCTCGCGCCACTCGTGACCGAACCCTGCTGGCATCCGCGAATCGCGTCGCCGAGATGTCGGTCACCGCTTATCGCGCGGGTGCATTTCCCCTGTCAAATGTCCTCGAGGCACAGCGCAGCGCGCGGGACATTCTTCGCGAGTACGTGGACGATGTCGCCGACGTGTGGGTCGCCGATGCAGCGCTCAGGGTTCTCACTCTCACGACATCACGATGATCGGTTACCAGCGGCTATTGATCCACAGAACGGTTTTCGTCACTCTCGCAGCGCTTGTCGCAACAAGCGCGATGGGGTGCAAGAGTGAAGCGGAAGGGAATGAGGCCGGCATGCAGCCCACCGCTGTCGAAGTTCGCACAGCTCTCGTTATGTCTGAACCGTTCACCGAGACGCTCAGCGCTCTTGGCACGGTGACTGCCCGGCCAGGGCATCTTGCGACTCTGAGTGCCCCTGCGCCGACCAGGGTGACACAGGTGCTGGCGGCAGAGGGTCAGCGGATCAAGGCCGGTGCGCCGCTCGTGGTGTTCGAGCAGAATGTCTTTGGAGAGGCGGCGCGGAGTGCGCAGGCGAAGCTGACAGCGGCGCAACGGGCGGAGGAACGCGCGCGGACATTGAGCAATGCGGGCATTTTGCCGCGCAAGGATGTCGAGCAGGCAACGGCAGACCTGGCCAGCGCACGTGCCGAGCTCGTTGCAGCACGGCGTACCGCTCAGTTGTCAGTGCTCCGATCACCTATCTCCGGTGTGGTGACCCGCATGAGCGCGACCATTGGTGCGTCCGTGGATGCAAATCAGCCGCTGGTGGAAGTAGCAGATCCGTCGGCACTCGATCTGGTTCTCGCGACGAGCCCGACGGATGCGGCCAGGATTCGTCCGGGCAACAGAGTCGAGTTGCGGGCGGGCCAGGGCAACTCCGCCGAGAAGCTCGGCGTTGGAGCCGTTAAAGACATCGCGGCTCAGGTGGATTCGGCTACTCGAAACGTGGCTGTGCGAGTTTCGATTCCCGCATCGGTGAGGCCCCTGCGAATTGGCGAAACGATTTACGGGGAACTGACTATCGATGTCCGGCCCAACTCGCTCGTCGTTCCGCTCGAGGCACTGGTGCCTGACGGTGACGGCTTCAGGGTGTTTGTAGTGGATGCGAAGAACGTCGCGCACGCCACGAGCGTGACAGTGGGAGCGCGGGATTCCAGGAAGGCAGAGATCACGAAAGGACTCTCCGTGGGCGCGCGCGTCGTGACATTCGGTGCGTATGGCCTCGAGGATGGATCTACAGTGATAGCAGCGAAGTAGTGTCGGCCGGCAGATCGCTGTTCACACTGCTCGCGGAGCAGCGCCGCTTCGTATATCTCGCGATCACACTTGTCAGCGCTGCCGGGGTGTGGGCGGCGCTTCACTTGCCGTCAGCGATTTATCCTGAGCTTTTATTTCCCCGTATTACGGTTGTTGTCCAGGGATCTTCGCTCGGCGCCCGGCAGGTGGTCTTCGCGATCACGAGGCCTATCGAGGAAGCGGTGAGCATCGTGCCGGGTGCTACTCGCGTCCAGTCGCGATCGATTCGCGGAGGAAGTGAGATCAACGTCACGTTCTCTGAAGGCACTGACATGCTCTACGCGCTCCAGCAGACGCAGGCTCGCGTGAATCAGATTGCGGCAGATCTTCCTCAGGGACTCGACATTGAAGTAGAGCGGCTTTCACCGTCACTCTTTCCGATCATCTCCTACAATCTGGAAGGAGGTGACGCCGCGGAGTTGTACGATATCGCCCGTTATCAGATCAAGCCACTAATCTCGCGGGTACCCGGGGTCGGAAGGGTTGACGTGCAGGGAAGTGACGTGAGGGAGATCGAAGTTGTTGCCGATCCGGCGCGGTTGTCGGCAGCGGGTATGACGTACGAAGATCTTGCAAGCGCCATCCGGCAATCCACCACCGCCGCCGCAGTCGGTCGCATGCCGCAGAACTACAAGCAGTACCTCATCGTCACGGCGCAGGAGGCAAAGTCGGTGGACGACATCGCCAACACAGTGATCGCACCGGGCATGCGTGTGCGTGACATCGCCACTGTGTCACTCGGCACCGAGGACCACGTGAGACTCGTGCGGGGCGATGGCAAGCCCGCCGCTCTGATCAACATTACGCGGCAGCTTGGCGGGAATTCCGTGGCCATCGCCGACAGCGTGGCAAAGATTGCAGCTTCGGTGCGCGCGTCTCTGCCTCCCGGTGTCCGGATCAAGGCGGTATACGACCAGGCAGCGCTGGTGCGAGACGCCGTGAAGTCCGT
>JBKJNN010000012.1:0-62095 GCA_046593625.1 Gemmatimonadaceae bacterium
GAGTCCGCACGCGCTGTGAGTTCGGGAGCGACGGATTCGGTATGGAGATTCACTCCCTTCGTGCGCGCCTGGGGAATGACGAGAGATTCGGCAAGCGCTAGCGAATCGGCGATCGGGACTTCTTCGATGTTGTAGTGAACAGACCCGGTTTCCAGTTTTGCGAAGTTCAACACCTCGTTGATCAAACTCAGCAGGTGACGCTGGCTGCGCTGAATTCGGCCGATTGCCTCGCGCTGGGGCTCAAGCAGGGGACCGTGTATTCCCAGCTCGAGCAGTTCGGAGTACCCTCCGATTGCATTCAAGGGCGTGCGCAGTTCGTGGCTCATGTTGGCGAGAAAGTTCGTTTTTGCCTGATTGGCTGACTCTGCTGCCTCGCGAGCAGCACGCTCCGCCTCGACGTCAGTGTTGGTTCCGAACCAGCGGATTACCTTGCCCTCCGCATTACGCAGCGGAATTATGCGCGTGAGAAAGCGCCGAAATTCCCCCTCGGCACTCCGCAGGGGGAATGTCATCTCTGTTGGGGTGCCTTTGGCGATCGCGTCCTTCCACTGGTCGAGAATCCAGGGCAGCATTTCCGGATCGTGCACTGATTGCCAACCCCACCCCGCCATCTCGGCCGCGCTGGTTCCAGTGTACTCGTACCACCTGGCGTTGTACCAGTCAATGAAACCGTCAGCCCGAGCCGTCCATGCCAGCGTAGGAATCGCATCAGCGAGCGTACGAATTTCAGTTTCTCGAGCAACGGAGTCAGCGCGGGCACTGTCTGCCTCGTCCATTGCCTCTTCCAACTGCGCCGCCGTCGCCTGCAACTCTTCCGTCTGCGCCTCGAGCTCCATGGCGTTGTCCTGAAGCTGCTGGTTGGAAAGCTCCATCTCCATCTGCTGTTCCTGGAGTTGCTCATTGGCCCTCAGCAGCTCACTTCGGGTCTCTTCGCTCTCTTTCAGCAGGCGCTCGACTTGGCGGCGGGAGCGCACCTGGTCTGTTACCTCCACCGCATAATCGAGTATGCCGATGACCTTTCCTTCGCCATCGCGGAGTGGCTCGAAGGTGAGGTTGAACCACGTATCCTCCAACCCCTGCCCCTTTCGGTCGTAGCGAACGGGAACCTCAGAACCCTTCCACACCTCTCCAGTTTTGTAGACGGTGTCCAGCACTTCGAAGAGACCCTGTCCCTCCACTTCGGGGAAGGCCTCACGCACCGTCAGCCCTGTCACGTCCCGCCGGCCGCCGCTGACCTGCCGATAGTGTTCGTTGACGAAAGTGTGGACGTGTGTGGGACCGAGGAACAGGGCTACCGGGGCCGGTATATGCCCGAGGACGGTCCGCAATCGTTCGAGTTCTGTATCGACGCCTGATTCAGTCATCCCTGCACGCTATGGCACATTCTGGTCCACCGCCACCGCCGCTGGCAGTCCGACAAAATCGGCATTCTCGCCGCTCGCTCGGCATGGATATCCACTGCGCGCGGCGTAACTTGCAACCTATCCCCTGCTCTCCTGAACTTCGTCCTGAGAGCGATGACCGCATCAGCCCAAGTGTGATGAACTTTCGAATATCATGCCCTGTAATCCTCGCGGCACTGTCTCTCTCGGCGACAGCGTCCTCCCAGACACTTACCTATCCGCAGACCAGGACAGTGCCACAGGTGGATGTCTACTTCGGCGAAACTGTCGCGGATCCGTATCGCTGGCTCGAGGATGAAAACTCTGCGGAGACTGCCCGGTGGGTAGCTGACGAGAACAAAGTCACTTTCGGCTACCTCGAGAAGATTCCGTACCGATCAGCGGTTAAGGAGCGGCTGGAAAAGTTGTACAACTATCCCCGTTATGGTTCCCCGTCCCGAAAGGGGGAGTACTTCGTCTTCTCGAAGAACGACGGCCTTCAGAACCAGAGTGTGCTGTACATCCAGAAAGGTTTGACGGGGGAGGCGACAGTGCTGCTCGATCCCAACAAATTCGCCTCTGACGGAACCTCGAGGCTCGCCGGTTTTGACATGTCGAAAAACGGCCGGTATGCGGCCTATGGTGTTTCCTCCGGTGGTTCCGACTGGACGGAATACCGCGTGATGGAAGTTCAGACGAGAAAGCCACTGTCAGACGTGGTGAAGTGGGCCAAGGTGAGCGGAATCAACTGGGCTGGCGACGGGTTCTATTACAGTGGTTACGATGCTCCCACCGAGGCCACCGCGCTCACATCGAAGAACGAGGGCCACAAAGTCTTCTACCACAGGATTGGCACGCCCCAGTCGCAGGACGAACTGATCTACGAAGACAAGGCGAACGCACAACGCTTTCACAATGTCAGTACGAGCGAGGACGAGCGCTTTGCGTTTCTCTCCATTTCCGATCGCGGAAAAGGCACCAAGGGAAACGCGCTTTTCTACAGGGACCTGAGCAAAGCAGGCAAGGCGTGGATTCCAATCATCCGGGAGCCGGGCGAATTCCTCTATCAGGTGATAGACAACGTCGGGGAGAAATTCCTCATCCAGACCAACGAGAACGCACCGAACTGGAAAGTTGTCCTGTACGATCCGCGCTTGAAACCGCTGAATGCCCCGAGCATGCAAGTCGTTCTTCCGGAGCGACCTGAGCCACTGGAAGGTGCACGCACTGCAGGCGGGAAGCTCTTCGCGACTTACCTCAAGGATGTCACGACACGCGCTTATGTGTACGACCTCAAAGGCAAGCTGGAAAACGAGATCGTTCTTCCCGGCCTGGGTTCAGCAGGCGGATTCGGTGGAAACACCGACGACAAGTTCATCTTCTACAGCTTCTCATCGTTCAACACACCGCCGTCCATCTACCGCTACGACATCGCAACACGCAAGTCGACCCTGTTCCGCGCGCCTGAGATCCCCGGTTTCAAACCAGGCGACTTCGAAACGAAACAGGTTTTCTTCAGCAGCAAGGACGGCGCTCGTGTTCCGATATTCCTCACCTACAAAAAAGGCATCAAGCTCGACGGCACCAATCCGCTTCTACTGTATGGATACGGTGGTTTCAACATCGCCACCAACCCGTCGTTCAGCCCGCTCCGCCTTGCTCTCCTCGAACAGGGAGTGATCTACGCGTCCGCCAACATTCGCGGCGGCAGCGAGTATGGCGAGAAGTGGCATGAAGCGGGCATGAAACTGAAAAAGCAGAACGTGTTCGACGATTTCATCGGAGCGGCCGAATACCTGATCGCGAGCAAGTACACCTCGCCTGAGAAGCTCGCGATACACGGCGTATCGAACGGCGGCCTGCTCGTTGGCGCAGTTGCTAACCAGCGACCTGATCTCTTTAAGGTTGTGATCCAGCAGGCAGGTGTGATGGACATGCTGCGCTTCCAGAAGTTCACCATTGGCTGGAACTGGATTACCGATTACGGCTCAGCTGATAATGAAGCCGAGTATAGGGTGCTCCGTACATACTCGCCGATCCACAACGTCAAGAAAGGTGCGAGTTATCCGGCGACGCTCATCACGACTGCAGACCACGACGATCGGGTCGTGCCGGCGCATTCATTCAAGTATGCGGCGGCGATGCAGGCGGCTCAGGTCGGGTCCAATCCGGTGCTGATTCGCATTGATACGCAGTCGGGACACGGTGCTAGCAGCACGACCAAGGCAATCGAGCAGAACGCGGACATCTACTCTTTCATTTTCCAGAATCTCGGTGTGACGCCGAAGTATTAGCAATGCGTTCCGGGCGCAATGGCAGCGATTGTTGCCATTGCGCCCGGACTCTCTTTAACCAGCTTCGGCGCTGGAGGGGCGCTAGTCTCAGCTACCGTCGCGCTGAAGCCGGCAGTGCGAATGCAACTATGGCATCCGACGGTTTCCACGCTTCGCCATCGCCCCCCGCAGCAATGACGATGTACTGGCGGCCGTCTGCGCCACGATACGTCATTGGCGTCGCCTTTCCCGCTCCGGGCAGCTCCGCGCGCCAAAGCTCACGGCCGGTCTCGACGTCGAACGCCCTGATGAACGGATCGACAGTCGCCGCCATGAAAACCAGACCCCCCGCTGTCGAGATCGGGCCCCCGAGGTTCGGCGCCAACGGCTGATCCCACGCTTTCATGCCCGTCTTCAAGTCTATCGCAACAAGCGAAGCGGGAGGACTCGGGGTGCACGCCACGTCAGGCGGAATGAACAGAATCTTTCTGCGTATGATGTAAGGAGTGCCGCGCATGCGTGTGTCCTCGTACCCGATGCGCGAACGCGATGATCTGAGTGAATCGAGGTTCGCCGACGCCGCCGGTATCAACTGCACAACCGCCGCGAGGTGATTAACCGGCACGATTGCAAGCTGACGCTCAGGATCGAACGTCATTCCGCCCCAATGCGCACCGCCGATGTTCGATGGCAGAATCACCGATCCCTCAAACGACGGCGGCGTGAATATTCCTTCGTACTTCAATCCTTTCAGAAGGGCATTGCATGCTGGATTGAGGCCATCCGGGCTCCAGCTATGCGGGCTCAACGGCGGAATGCTGGAGAACGGCTGCGTAGGCCATGCCCTCTCACCAGGAATTCTGCTCGGCGGTACGGGGCGTTCGTCTACAGGAAAGATCGGCACGCCCGTTTCGCGGTTCAGAACGAACATCATCCCTGTTTTGGTAGTCTGAATAACGGCAGGCTGTCCCTTGACCGTGGCGAGCAGCGGGGGCGACGCGTTGTCGTAATCCCACAGGTCATGGTGTACCGTTTGGAAATGCCATGCGACCTTTCCCGTAGATGCGCGGAGAGCAACGATGGAATTTGCGTAGTCATTCCTCCCCAATCTTTCGCCCCCGAAATAGTCGGGACTGGCAGAGCCAGTGGGAACAAATACAAGATCACGCGCGGGATCTGCGGCAATGACCGACCAGGCGTTCGCGGCGCCGGTTCGATGGGCGTTGGGACCCTCCCATGCCGCGTATGCGGCATCCGAAGCACTCTGCGGAACTGGATCCCACGACCACTTGAGCTCTCCAGTTCGCGCATCATAAGCTCGAACTTCCCCCGTCGCAGCGTCTGTGCGGTTGTTGTCCGCTATGGCAGAGCCTATGATGACGAGGCCGTTGATAGCGGCGGGCGGGGAGGTGACTTCGTACTCTGCAGTTTCGAACGGGGCGTTCCGCAGGCCCTTCCTCAGGTCGACAGTTCCCGCGTCCCCAAAGGTTGGTACGAGCGCGCCGCTCGATGCATCGAGGGCGATCAATCGTGCATCAGTCGTCGCGAAGTAAATTCGATTGCGCCATGCCGACACTCCGCGATTAGTGAAGTCACCAAACCGTGTGGTACCGTCGACCCGCGCATCGAACTTCCACTTCTCTCTACCGTTCACCGGATCGAGCGCGATGACTTTGCCAAGTGGCGTGGAGATATACATCACACCGTTCACTACAATTGGCGTGACCTCGAGCGACCGTTTCCGTTCAGCAGTGGGAAGTGGCTCCCCGGTGTGATACGTCCATGCAACTTCGAGAGCCTTCACATTGGTGCGATCCACTTCGACGAGCGGCGAATATCGGGAGCCGAGGACATCGTGACCGTATGCGGGCCAGTCGCCCGGAGGCACGGTTGTGGAAACATTGCGGGCGGCGCAGGAGACGGTAGTAAGCAGTAGTCCCCCGCTCATCAAGGTGATGAGGGCAACTGGCAGGAGCCTGAACTCCTTTGCGAGCTGTACCGCCTGCGTGCGCCGCCTTGCACCGAGCTTTCCGAACACGCGGCTCGAACGACTCTTGACGGTGTTTTCGCTAACGTGCACGCGCTCCGCGATTTCGCGAGTGCTCAGCCCCGCCGCAATCAGGTTGAGAATCTCCAGTTCTCGCGGCGTGATAGCGAGTGAAGCAAGCATCTTGCCATCGAGTTCGAACTTCGATGGCGCGGGAACCTCGACGCGAACCGCAACCTCCCGCACGACGACTCTTTCGCGCCGCGCGGTCATCCTGAGTCCAATCCAGATCCCGACGGCTGCGAAAATAGACGCGACAATCGCGCCGTATAGCTCGATCGATTGCTCGACCACGAGCCAGCGATACTCGACCACCTTGAGCAGCGCGATGAGAAATCCGCCAATGGCTCCATAAATGAGTATGTGCCGAGTCACGCCTGAGTTTTCCACCCGTCAAACCAGCGATACAGAGTCCTGCTCGTCAAGGCCGACGCGCCGGCCGCCGGTGGCCGGGCCCAGCCTGCCCTATCAACTCACACGGCAACGCTGGCGCTTTGGCGATGACTGAGACAAAGTAGGTAATCATGCAGAAAACCTTGTGGAATGAAATAGCTCGCGAGGAGCTTCTCGCCAGAGTTAAGCGGCTGAGCCCTGAGACGAAACCGTTGTGGGGAAAGATGAACGCAACGCAGATGGTCGCCCACATGAACCAGTGGTTTCGGCTTGCCACCGGGGAGATCGAGGCCGCGCCGAGGAAAATGATCACGCGATTTCCAGTGGTGAAGCAATTCATTATCTACGTGATGCCCTGGCCGAAGGGCGTCCCGACAGCAAAAGAGCTTATCATTCACGAGACTGGCAATTGGGTGGACGAGGTCTCAGGATTCTCGCTGCGACTGAGAGAATTCGGCAAGCTCGAGTCGAAACGCGACTGGCTGCCCCATCCCGCGTTCGGACAACTGTCCCCCCGAACGTGGGGAGCGCTCGGCTACCGCCACACGCATCACCATCTGCGGCAGTTCGGGGTGTGAGCGGAACCTTGAAGTGGAACGCTCCCTTTCCAAAACCAACTCAGAACGAACTCAAGGCAGCATTCGGCCGAAGTATTCCGGACCTCATCGCGCCCAACCTCAAGATCTTGTTCTGCGGAATCAATCCCGGACTGTATTCGGGCGCTACCGGTTTGCATTTCGCGAAGCCTGGAAATCGCTTCTGGCGTGCGCTGCACGCCGGTGGGTTTTCAACCAGAATCCTGTCCCCTTGGGAAAATGGCGAACTTCTGGATGCCGGTTACGGCATCACCAACCTGGTGCCACGCACTACGGCAACGGCGGCTGAACTGAACGATGATGAGTATCGCGCAGGACGCCTCGCACTTGCCCGGAAGGTCCGCAAGTTTTCCCCCCGCTGGGTCGCGATACTCGGCATGGGGGCGTATCGCGCCGGATTCGGCAAAGCCGATGCAAGGGTCGGAAGACAGGCAGAACGCATCGGATCAGCCGGGATCTGGGTCTTGCCGAACCCAAGCGGGTTGAACGCGAACTATCAGCTTCCTCAACTGACAGAGATGTTCCAGGAGCTCCGAATGGCGGCGACTAGCGAATCGTAGAGACGGTGGCATTACGGCGCAATTCGCGTTCACCTGTGCGCCCGCAATGCCTCATCGCCAGATTGAGGAATGAAACTCTGGATCGACGCAGACGCCGCCCCACGGGACGTGAAAGAAATCTGTTATCGCGCATCGGAGCGGCTCAAGCTTGAAACGATCCTCGTCGCCAACCAGAGAATTCAACTACCAGCTGGCTACGCACATCTCGCTGCGGTGCGCGTTGAGGGCGGCCCGGATGTGGCCGACATGTACATCGCCGAACATGCAGTGAAGGGCGACGTTGCGGTCACGGCCGATATTCCACTTGCCGCGCTCCTCGTACCGAACGGTGTCGTTGTGATTGATCCGAGAGGAGACGAGTACACTGAAGAAAGCATTGGCGAGAGATTGTCAGTGAGAAACTTCATGGATGGGTTGCGAAGCAGCGGCGTGGAAACCGGAGGGCACGCGGCGTATGGCCCGAAAGAAAAACAGCGCTTCGCGAACGCTCTCGACAGAGCTCTGACACGCGCGCGTCGCTAGCTCGGCGACGATTGCCCCCGCAATACCAGCTCACTTTAACTGCTTCCTGGCAGGCTTAAAAACCGGCGATGCCCGCCTGAGCGTCCCTCAGGGTAAATTGCAGGGACAAGTGAGGTGCCATGGATCAGGAACCGTTCGCCAGCGGTATAGAGACGTACGCGCAGGACATTGTAGATACCGTTCGCGAACCGCTCCTGATGCTCGACACCAACCTGCGCGTCCGAAGCGCTAACCGGGCTTTCTACGACACGTTCTGTGTTTCGGCTCAAGAGACAGAAAACCGGCTGATCTACGAGCTCGGCAACGGCCAGTGGGACATACCCGCCCTCAGGACGCTGCTGGAAGACGTGATTCCGGCCAGTTCTGTCTTCAACGACTTCGAGCTTGCCCACACGTTTCCCAAAATCGGGCGGCGCGTCATGCTCCTGAACGGACGGAAACTCCGCGCAGGCAGCCACTCGGCCATCATCGTGCTCGCGATGGAAGACGTGACGGAGCGCCGGCGTTCAGAGGCTGATCTCGCTGCGATCGAGACGTACGCGCAGGACATCGTCGACACCGTGCGCGAGCCCCTGCTCATTCTCGATACCACACTGCGAGTCAGATCGGGCAACCGCGCTTTCTACCAGACATTCCACGTGTCGCCGGCCGAGACAGAAAAGCAGCTTATCTATGAGCTCGGGAATGGGCAGTGGGACATTCCCGCCCTCCGCACTCTCCTGGAAGACATTGTGCCGAAAAGCTCTGTCTTCAACGACTTCGAGCTCGAGCATGACTTCCCTGCTCTCGGTAGAAGAGTGATGCTGCTGAACGCCCGCAGGCTTCGTGCGGGTCATCACGGCGAGCTTCTTGTCTTGGCGATGGAAGACGTTACAGAGCGGCGCCGCGCAGAAGAAGAAGTTGCGAAGGCCAAGGAAGCATCGGAGGCCGCCAACAGAACGAAGAGCATGTTCCTCGCAAACATGAGCCACGAACTTCGGACACCGTTGAATGCCATCGTCGGCTACTCCGAGATGCTCCAGGAGGAGGCCGCAGAACGGGATCTCGATTCCTTCGTCGCGGATCTCGGAAAGATCAACGGCTCCGGCAGGCAGCTGCTCGGCCTGATCAACGACATTCTCGATCTGTCGAAGATTGAAGCCGGGAAAATGGAACTGCACCTGGAGACTTTCGACCTGGGGGCATTGATCACCGAGGTGGCGTCCACGATTCAGCCGATGATTGCAAAGAATGCCAACCAGCTCGACATCGAGTGCGCCCCAAACCTCGGCGGAATGCATGCGGATCAGGTAAAGGTGCGGCAGGCACTGTTCAACCTTGCTTCCAATGCGGCAAAGTTCACGAATGAGGGATTCATCACGCTCCAGGCGGAGCGCCAGCGCATGGATAGCTCAGAGTGGATTGTCTTCCGGGTGACTGACACCGGCATTGGCCTCGCGGACGACAAGATACTTCGGCTGTTTCAGGACTTTTCGCAGGCGGATGCATCCACGACCAGAAGATTCGGTGGCACGGGACTCGGACTCGCGCTGACTCGTCGCTTCTGCCAGATGATGGGTGGCGACGTAACCGTGCGCAGCGTTCCGGGCGAAGGCAGCACATTTACGATCAAGCTTCCAGCGATTGTAAGTGAGTTGATGGTCGAGCCCAGCGAAGATGTTGCTGGAGAGCCCATCGCCATAGGCTTAACAGGCGATCGCAGAATCGCGGGCAAGTCGGCGCTGCAGTCCACTGCTGTTCTCGTGATAGACGACAACGCCGAACAGCGCGATCTGATGGAGCGGTTTCTCCTCAAGGAAGGATTCTCCGTGCGGTGCGCGTCGGGTGGAGAGGAAGGGCTTCGCCTTGCAAAAGAGATTAGCCCGATCGCAATCACGCTCGACGTGATGATGCCGGAGATGAATGGCTGGGACGTGCTGAAGGAACTGCGGGCCGACCCGTCCCTGTCGAACATCCCCGTGATCATGCTCACAATGGTCGATGATCCGGAAAAGGGGCTGGCGCTCGGTGCAACGGATTACATCACGAAACCGGTAAACCGCCAGCGACTGACGCGAATTCTAAAGCGCTATTCCTGCGCGGCGCCTCCATGCCCGGTACTGATCGTGGAAGATGACGCATTCATACGCGAATCGATGCGCAGGATGCTTGAGACAAATGGCTGTAAGGTTACCGAAGCAGAGAATGGAGAAATCGCTCTCGCAATGATGGAGAAAGATCGTCCGAGTCTGGTCTTTCTCGATTTGCTGATGCCGGTAATGGATGGTTTCGCTTTTGTCGATCGCGTGCGCGCGCATACCGACTGGCGCTCGATTCCAATAGTAGTGGTGACGGCGCACGACCTGTCCAGAGAGGAGCGAAACCGACTCAATGGAAACGTCGAGACCATTCTTCACAAGACCGGGGAGTCGACTCAGGGCCTGCTGATTCAGATCAGGGACGCTCTGGACAACTGCTCCGTTGCACGTCTGGTAACTTCATGATCGTCACGTCGCCTGACATTGGCACTCACACCCGCTCCTGATTCCATGCCCAGAATTCTGCTTGTCGAAGACAACGAGATGAACCGTGACATGCTTTCGCGCCGACTGGAGCGTAAAGGGTACGAAGTGCTCATCGCAGTCGATGGCCAGATGGGAATTGAAATGGCGCGGGCCGAGGCGCCGGACCTGATCCTCATGGACATGAGCCTTCCGGTTATGGATGGGTGGGAAGCAACGCGCACTCTCAAGGCCGCGGAGGCCACCAGGAACATCCCTGTCATCGCGCTCACCGCGCACGCGATGTCAACCGACCGGGATACAGCAATCGAGGCAGGGTGTGACGACTATGACACCAAGCCGATTGAGCTGACGCGCCTGCTGGCCAAGATGGAAGCGCTGATACCTAGCCGCACGGCGGCCGCAAGCGGAGAAAAAACAGAATGAGCGAACTGCCAAAGGAAATCGAGGAGCGGGTACATCACCTCCTGCCCTCCGATCTGCTTCACGACCTGAGAACGCCGCTTGGCCACATACTGGGCTATTCCGAAATCGTGATCGAACAGATGCAGGACAAGGGCGAGGATCAGTACCTTCCGCAAATCGAGAAGATCAGGGCGGCAGGGTACAAGCTTCTGGAGATGTTTCAGGACAACTTTGAAGCGGTGAGGAAATCCGGGAGTTGATGATGGGTCCACCGGAGACCGCTTACCGTGCCGACACCCTCGAGAACAGGTCGCGCACGCGCGGATCTTTCCGAAGCCCATCATAGGGAGCAGCGGAGAGGTAGTGAGCAAGCCAGAGATCATGATCGTCGACGGCTTTGCCCAAAACGTCAACCGCTTTGCCCCGCTCACCGACGGCGTCCAGCGCGGCCGCAATCATTCCTCGCTGTGTCACCTGTCTGTTTGCCTCTGACTCGGCCCTTTTCAACATGGCTTTCGCGTCGCTTGCCCTCCCCGTGCGGGCGAGCGCATACGCAGCGACTCCGACCTTCTCGAGATGACTCATTCCGGGAACGTCCACAATCGGAAGAATCATTCGAACCGCTTCGCCGGCGTCGCCTTTTTCGACGAGGACCTTCGCGAGATCTACGATTCCCAGCTGGAAGCCCGGGTCGAGCTGAAGAACTGAGCGGCCGGATCTTTCCGCATCGTCGTAGCGGCGCATGCCGTACAGCGCCTGAGTCACCGCTGTGTTGATCACCAGTGATGCGGGCTCCAGCGATCGGGCCAGCTGAATCTCCTTGAGCGCCTCGTCGTTTCTCTGCTGCTGCAGGTAGAGCAATCCGCGCCAGAAATGGGCGGTGGCAAAACTGGAATCGGCCGCGATCGCGCGACTGAACAAATTCTCCGAGCTGGCATTTCGGTATTCGAGAGCGTCCGTGTACGCGAGTGCTGTCAACGCCTGGACGTTACCACTGTCCAGCGCTAGCGCGCGCCCTGCCGCTTCGCGCGCACGAATGAGCATGCCATCGTTGTCTATATCGTCGTACGCCGGCATGACGACGTAGGCCATCGCCAGCCCTCCGTATGCTTGGGCGTAGGACGGATCACGACGCACTGCGTCAGCGAGGAGACTGATAGCCCTGCGGAGCGTCGGTGCACTGCGGCGATTCCAGAGGTATAGACCCTGTAGATATGCAGCGTGTGCTTCCGGATCCTGGGTATCGGCCCGACTGAGCCGCTCGCCGCTCAGCTTGACTTTCAGCTCGGTTGCGACTGCGCGCGCGATCTCATCCTGCACGGCGAAGATGTCAGTGATTGCGCGATCGTACCGCTCGCTCCAGCGCACCGACTCGTCGGACGCGGAAATCAGACTGACGGAGATTCTGACCTGGTCACCCGCTCGCTGCACACTCCCCTGCAGGACATTATCAACGTGAAGCTCTCGGGCAATCTCAGCAGCGCCCATGCCTTTTGCCGCTAATGCGAACGCGCTGCTTCGGCCCACGACATGTAATCCAGCTTTCGACAGAGCGCCCGTGATCTCCTCGGCTAGACCTTCGCCGAAGTAGTCATTCGCCTTGTCGCCGCTGAGATTGGCGAGTGGGAGGACTGCGACTGATCGGTCGGCAGCCGAATCGTCGGCGCGATTATAGAATCGGCTCGCGGTCGCACCGGCGATTATGACAAGGAGCAGTGCCGCGGTTGCAATTGCGAAGGTCCTTCTGTTCGACGTTGGTGCTTCGAGAGTGGGAGCGGCAGCAGTTTCGGAAGTCGAAACCCCTTCAAGTGCGGTTAATATTTCCGCAGCGCTCTGCGGTCGGTCGGCGGGATCCTTCTCGAGACACCGCATAATTATAGATGCGAGCGAGCGCGGAATGTCCGACCGCAAACTCGTTATTGAAGCCGGTGGTTCCGTCAGATGCGCTACCAGGACTCGTTGCGGCGTGTCCGCTGCAAACGGCGGCGCACCACCGAGCAGTTCGTACCCCAGACAGCCGAATGCGTAGAGATCCGCGCGGTGATCGATGTCGGGATCGCCCGCGACCTGCTCGGGGGCCATGTAGGCCGGGCTACCGAGTGTCGTGCCTGTCTGCGTTAGACTCGATGAGCCGGTGCTACTTCGTGAATCCAATAGCGCCTTCGCGATTCCGAAATCGGTGACAACCGCCGCGCCGTGAGACAGCAGGACATTGTCGGGCTTAATGTCGCGGTGAACGATGCCCGCAGCGTGCGCGTAGCTCAGTGCGCGTGCGACGTCGCGAAGGATGCTCACGCTCTCGGTAATTGTGAACGTTACTTTATTGGTTATGCTCGCGCGAAGCGACTCGCCTTCGACGAAAGGCATCGTGAAGTAAGGGAGGCCGTTAGTGTCACCCGTGGCGAGAAGCGGGACTATGTTCGCCTGCTGCAGCTGAGCGGCGAGTTGAATTTCACGCTCGAACCGTTCGGCGCTGACCCCAGCAACAAGGTCGGGCGACAGCACCTTCACCACCACTCTTCGATTGAGCCGGGTTTCGGTTGCCAGAAAGACTCGGGACATGCCGCCGCCACCGAGCTCGCGATCGATTGTGTATGCGGATCCCAGCGATTGCTGGAGCTGTTCTAGCAGCACGGGTGCTGAGTCCTGGCTGGGGACAGTGCGACGAGGTTCTAAGCTAGATGCTCCCGGCGCTTCGAGCCAGCCAGATCGTGCCGGATTGCGTAGAGTTGCGGCACCACCTCAGCGAAAGCGGCGGCAATACCGTCAGCGGCTCGGCCGCAAACATTCAATTGGGTGTGTCATTCAGCATCCTCAAGGCAGCAAAGAATAATTGCCCGGTCACACCCCAATCGGATGCCAGGTAGTCTTGAACTCGATGAAATCCTTGATGTCATATACACCCTGACTCGAGTCCGAATACCAGTCGAGCTTCGCTTCAGCTTTCCTCGTCCTCAATCGCTTCACTGAATCCGCCGCGCCCAGAGCCAGCTCTTTTCGCCCCTCGGCATCCACCACTGCGCTAAGTCCTCGCAAGTGCGTGTGAGTAGCAAAAGTGGCCAGCAGCTCGCCTCTGAACCCTGTCAGCAGATTGACAACGCCACCTGGCAAGTCCGAAGTCGCGAGCATTTCGCCGAGTACAATTGAAGGATACGGCTGCGCCTCTGACGCAAGCGCAATGCATGTATTCCCGGAGACGATCACCGGCGCAATCAACGATACGAGTCCCAGCAACGGCTGCGAATCACCAGCAATGATCCCGACAATACCCATCGGTTCAGGCACAGTGAAGTTGAAGAACGGCCCCGCAACAGGGTTGGTGTTCCCAACTACCTGCGCATACTTGTCAGCCCAGCCGGCATAGTAGATCAGCCGATCGACAGTGGCAGAGACCTCTTTCTCTGCGTCTCCGCGCGAAGTACCGCTGGCAACGGTAATCGCCTCCGCCATCTCTGCGCCTCGGGCTTCAATCATTTCGCCGAGACGATACAGAATCTGCCCACGGTTGTAGGGTGTGCGCCTCGCCCAGTCGGGGCCCGCTTTCGCAGCAGCCTCTACAGAATTGCGCAGATCCTTCCGTGTGCACTGCGGAATGTTCGCAAAGAATTTCCCGTCCTTCTTTCCAGCTTCAAAAATCGGATAAATACGGCCGGACTCCGAGCGAATGAACGCCCCGCCGACATAGACCTTGGGGGTTTTCGTGATCGGCAACCTCGAGGAAGATGCCATCAGACTATCCTCGTGTAGTCGAGAAGCCCCTGTCTACCGCCCTCACGCCCGAACCCGCTCTCCTTGTATCCGCCGAACGGCGACGATGGGTCGAACTTGTTGAACGTGTTCGCCCACACCACACCGGCCTTCAACTCCGTGGACATCTTGAGAATCCGCGAGCCCTTGTCGGTCCACACTCCCGCCGATAATCCGTACGCTGTGTTGTTGGCCTTCTCGACCGCTTCTTCAAGCGTACGAAAAGTCAGAACGCTCAGAACGGGTCCGAATATTTCTTCCTGCGCGATGCGATGCGATTGTGTCACGCCAGTAAAGACAGTCGGCTTGAACCAGAATCCGCTTCCCGGCAACCTGCACGCAGGTGACTGATACATCTGCGCCCCTCCCGCCGTACCTGATTCCACAAGCTCAGTAATTCTGTCGAGCTGGGAACGCGAATTGATTGCACCAACGTCGGTGTTCTTATCGAGGGGATCGCCGACGCGCAGCACATCGAGCCGATTCTTGAGCTTCGCAACGAACGGTTCGTAGATGCTCTCCTGCACAAGCAGCCGCGAACCCGCACAGCACACGTGACCCTGATTGAAGAAGATCCCGTTGATCACTCCCTCAACGGCCTGGTCGATCGGCGAATCGTCAAAGACAATGTTCGCTGCTTTGCCACCAAGCTCCATCGTCATCTTCTTGTCAGTGCCGGCCACCTGCCGCATGATGCGCTTGCCGACCTCGGTCGATCCCGTAAAAGCAACTTTTGCCGCCAGAGGATGGCCCATCACCGCCGCGCCAGTCTCACCAGCGCCAGTGACAAAGTTCACCACCCCTGACGGCAACTCTGCTTCGTTGAACAGTTCGGCAAGCTTGAGCGCAGTCACCGACGTAGTCTCCGCCGGCTTCAAAACCACCGTGTTACCCATCGCCAGCGCCGGGGCAACCTTCCATGCCAGCATCAGCAACGGAAAATTCCACGGTATCACCTGCCCCACCACTCCGAGGGGCTCGACTTTCACGCCGGGAATCGCGTACCCGATCTTGTCAGCCCAGCCCGCATGATAGAAGAAATGCGCGGCCGCCATCGGCACATCAAAATCCCTCGACTCCTTGATTGGCTTGCCACCATCTATCGTCTCGGCAACAGCAAACTCGCGGGCACGATCCTGTAACAGGCGCGCAATCCTGAAGAGATACTTGCCGCGCTCTTTCCCCGGCATCTTCGCCCACACATTATCGTACGCCTGGCGCGCGGCCCGATACGCTGCGTCTACATCGTCGACATTCGCCATCGCAATCCGGGATACTACTTTCTCGGTCGCTGGATTGATCGAGTCGAAATACTTGCCGCTTTTCGGTGCGACGAACTTGCCGCCGATGTACAGCTCGTACTGCGGCTTGATGTTGGGCTCTGCCGTCTCGGGCGCTGGATCAAATTCCCACAGGTCTCCAAAGATAAGTTGCGGGACCGGTCCTCTGCCCTTGCCCTTCGATCCATTCCGCGACGCCTGCCGCGAACCCTTCGCTATTGCCGGCCGGGGATCAGCTTTTGTGTTCGCCATCAGTAGCTCTCCGACGCTTCAGTGAAATACCATGGCGCCTGATATGCGCCGGTCTTTTGCTTCTCGATCTGCCTCAACAAATCGTTCAACAGAGAGCTCGCTCCAAAACGATAACGGCTGGAGTTGAGCCACGTAT
The DNA here is from genome assembly GCA_046593625.1 of Gemmatimonadaceae bacterium. Classification (GTDB taxonomy): domain Bacteria; phylum Gemmatimonadota; class Gemmatimonadetes; order Gemmatimonadales; family Gemmatimonadaceae; genus UBA4720. Next base: position 16,095 of record JBKJNN010000012.1, read on the forward strand.
CGCCGAGCGTTTCTTTCACAGCGACGAGGTAATGCAGCGCCTGCTTGGCGTTCTTGATTCCGCCTGCAGGCTTCATTCCGATTGCGGTGCCGGTCTCGAGATAAAAATCGCGAATTGCTTCGAGCATCACCTGCGTATTGCCCAGCGTAGCGGCAGATGCGGCCTTGCCGGTGGAAGTCTTGATGAAGTCACCCTCGCGAATTACGCGCATCGCAATGAACGACGCCGCGCGGATCTTGTCGTAGCTCTCGAGCTCGGATACTTCTAGTATGACCTTGAGCGTCGCGTCACCGCAGGCTTCAACAACCGCAGCAATCTCATCCTGCACGCGATTGAACTCGCCCGCCAGGAATTCTCCGCGGTTGATCACCATATCGATTTCATCAGCGCCATCTGCAACCGCCTGCTTTACTTCGGCGAGTCGCAGTTTGAGCGGGCTCTGACCTGACGGGAATGCCGTTGCTACGGATGCAATCCTGATCGGTGTATCGGCCAAGAGCCGTGCGGCGCCTTTTACAAGGCGGGGGTAGATGCAGACGGCGGCAACCGGTGGTACGTCGGGATCTTCGGACGGACGGCGCGCTTTAGAACAGAGCGAGGCGACCTTGCCTGGCGTGTCCTTGCCCTCGAGCGTCGTGAGGTCCACCATGGACACCGCGGTTGTAAGGCCCCACAGCTTCGATTTCTTCTTTATCGAGCGAGTCTGGAACTTCGCTACGCGCTCCTCGATGCCGACCTGATCCACCGGACCAACGTCTTCCAGCAGCCGGAGAACCGACCGATTGCTGCTGGTCGCCTCCATCTGTCCGTTTCGCCTGGCGCGTTCCTCAACGCCCGAATCCCGATTACTGGCCATTTTCTAATATACTTTGAACCCATGAAACCGCCCCGCCCTTTTGCTGTTCTCTTCGACCTCGATGGTACCCTCATCGACTCCATCGGCCTGCTCCTCGAATGCGTGCACCATGCCTTTGAGGGCCGCACGCCCGCGCCAACCGATGCAGAGTGGGTCGCAACGATCGGAACTCCCCTGAGGAAGCAGCTCGCCGCCTACATCGAGTCGGACGAAGAGCTCGATGCGGTTACATCCCGCTACCGCACCTTCCAGAGGGCGCATCACGACCGACTCACGACTGCATATCCGGGCGTCGTCGACACGCTCAACGAGCTGCATCGGCGCGGCCATCCATTGGGAGTCGTTACCAGCAAGAGCAACGAGATGATGGACATGGGGCTTGCCTGGGTCGGACTTTTCGATCTCATGAAGACACGTATCGGTATGGACTCGTGCACCGTCCACAAGCCCGATCCGATGCCGGTTCGTGTAGCGCTGGAAGAACTGGGTTACTCCCCTGATGAAGCAGTCTTCGTCGGTGATTCACCGCACGACATGCACTCGGGAAACGGCGCCGGGGTCGTAACGATTGCCGCGCTCTGGGGACCGTTCACTCGCGAACAACTGGAGCCGAGCAGTCCAAGTGAGTATCTCGATCGAATTGAAGATCTGCCGGCTCTTCTCGATCGGATCGAGAGCGCGCACGGCGAAATCTGACTGCGCCCGAATTCCGCGCACTTACAACGCACTCAGTCACAGGTTCAATCGCCTCGAGAAACGGGTCGCCGCATTTTATTAAATCTCCATTACGAAACCTTTGCAGCACCCTCAACTCTCTTTCACTCAGTTAGCATACCTGCAACTGAATCCACAACGCTGTGACACCGCGGGCAGCGCTGAGACCGGCATGGTCGGGCGCTGCATTCGCAGGTGTAGTCGCCGCCCGTGTATCAGCCTCATTTCTTTTTTTGTCCTGACACCCTTTGGTCAGAGTGTGGCATGTCCCGATTTCGCCGGTCGCTTTTCGCCGTTGCTGTTGCTGTTGCACTTCCTTCCGCGTGTTCTGATGCGCATCGATCTCTCGACCCCGCCGAGCCGGATGCAGCCCCGCCGATAGAGGCGCCTGCACCGCCGACGCCCACTCCGCCACCGACTGCGCCAGCTCCCGTAATTCACGCAGCCGCTGCTTCGATCCATGCGGGCGACGCCCAGACAGCGCTGGCCGGTCAGGCTGTCGCGGTCCGGCCCGCGGTGAAGCTGACGGATGCATCGGGCAATGTCGTTTCGGGAGCCTCAGTAATTTTTTCGATCAGAAGCGGCAGTGGCAGCCTGACCGATTCAGTCGTCACATCGAATGCTGGCGGTATTGCAACAGTCGGGAGCTGGACGATGGGTTCGCTGGGTGGCAATTCCATCTTTGCTGATGTGGCAGACCTGCCAGGCACGCGCCTGATCTTTGTCGCTACGAGCACGGCTGCTGCTTCAGCGACGCCGCCCCCTACGCCAACTCCCACGCCGACACCAACGCCGCCAGCGCCAACACCACCAGCTCCAACGCCACCTCCGCCCACAACACCTGAGCACCCGACACCAACTCCGACTCCGACACCAACTCCGACTCCGACTCCGACTCCGACTCCGACTCCGACTCCGACGCCTCCACCGACCCCGTCGGGGTCGCTGCTCGCGTTCCATGATTTCAACGACGGCACGCTCGGACCATACACCAGTCCCTGGGGAACTGACGGCGTTGCAGTAGTCGATGACCCAAGCGGCGCAGGTCGCGGAAAGGTTGCGCAAACCCGCTATACCCTGGCGGCCCAAAATCGCGCGGTCAGCTTTGAGTATCCTCCCGGCATCAGCTATGGGCAGCGAATCGCCTTCAAGGGCGACCTCTACCTCCCCCCGTCACTCGACTTCAACCTCGGCGGCTTCGGGACACAGCGAAAACTTCTCTACTGGCAGCCGCGCGGTAACGGAGCAATCACCTACTGGAGCATTCTCAAGCTCGAAGGTCAATCGCTGACGTACACGGGGGGAACGGAAGACATTCCGTACCGCAACCTCGCTACACTCGAGTCCGGTCGGTGGTACACGATCGAGAAAGAGATCACGATGAACTCATCGGCGACCGCCAGAGACGGTACAGTCCGCATCTGGGTCGATGGAGCCAAGGTCTTCGAGAAACTGGATATGAGTTTCACGGCCAACTGGGGCGCCGGGGCGGCCCCGCCGTACTTCCAGTACTTCCTTACCGGCGATCAGACCAACGTCGCCAATGCGGCGTTTACTGAATTCCGTTACTGGGACAACATCTCCTTTTCAACGGGCCGCTGAAACCCGGGGCACCGCCAACCCAGCACGGATCTCCGGCAGAGAAACGCACCGCCGCGCAAACAACCTCGAAGCGTGGCCATCCGGGTTGCACCCAACCGTGGTACCAGGTGTATAATCCTCCCTGATTCCCGACACCGGAGTTGCTAAATGCTGGGCATGAGTCTTCCCGCAAATACAATCGTTCGCACAGGCGAAGAGCGCGCTACCCTCGTCCGCCGAACGTATTCCCTCGTTTTCGTGAGCGTCCTCGTGACGGTCGCAGGGGCGATGTTCGCTCTCTCGCAGCCACGGCTGATGGCAGCGGTAGCACAGCACCCCTGGATCGCAATGATTGCGACATTTGCACCGCTCCTGATGGCGATGCGGGCGCGCACTGCCTTTCCCGCCAACATCGGCCTCGTCCTGATGTTCACGTTTGCGGAAGGCATCTTCATCTCGCCGATGCTCTATGTGTACGGGCAGCAGCAGCCCGGCCTCATCACACAGGCGGCGATGCTCACCATCGGAGCCTTCGGCGTCCTCACTGCCTACGCGTTCACATCGCGCAGGGATTTCAGCGCGTGGGGCAGCTTCTTCATCGTCGGTCTGTTCGTGCTGATCGGCACGTCGCTGCTCAACCTGTTCTTCAGAAATCCGGCAATGGACCTCTGGCTCGCCGGAATCACTGTCCTGATTTTTTCGGGACTGCTCGTGTTCGACACCTGGCGCATCCGGAATGTGTACGGCCCGGACGACTACGTCGCCGCCGCGGTGAACATCTACCTCGACCTGCTCAACCTCTTCCTGGCGCTGGTTCGAATAATGGGCGGCCGAAGAAGCTAATCCGGAACCGGCTCAGGCCGGGGACGCGTCTCCGTCAGCAGCAGACTCCGAACCACCGCCATCGATTGCCTTCGCAAGGGCGAGGTCATTCTCCGTGATCCCGCCCGCGTCGTGCGTACTCAACGTCAGCACGACCTTCGAATACCTGATATCGATATCAGGATGATGATTCGCCCCCTCGGCGAGGCCGGCGACACGGTTCACGAATACAATTGACTCTACAAAATTCTTGAACTGGTAAGTCCGCGTCAGGACATCCGCGCGCCGCGTCCAGCCCGCCAGATTGCCAAGCTCACGCTGAATCGCAATATCCGATAACAGCTCGGCCATTCTTCACCTCGTGGTTTCTGCTATTGATTCCCGTGCGCGAGAAGATAGCAAACAAACTCGCGCCCGGCTTGTCTTCGGTGTATGTTCGGTACATGGGAACCGCCAGTTCATCGCAAGCCCCGCTCTTCGGCGATGCCTTCGAACGCCTCGACCGACAGCTTCCGATTGTCGGCCAGCAAAAGGACATTCGATACTATTCATCCTTTGCGAAGAACGTGCTCAACGGGCCCGAAACCACCGGAATGGGTTTCTGGTCGATCAACCCATACGTCGGATGCGCATTTGGATGCGCGTACTGTTACGCGCGATACGCTCATCGCTTCGTAATGGAACGAGCATCTACCGCAGACAGAATGGAGGACACTCTCACCGAGCGGTATGAATCGATGCCACCGTGGCTCGCATTCGAACGCAATATCTTCGTAAAACAGAACGCTCCCGAAGTCCTCGCGCGCACACTGAGGCACGGCAGCGACAAGCACCTCGCCTTGCTCAAGGGAGAAACGATTGTCATCGGAACCGCCACCGACCCATACCAGCCCGCCGAGCGCAGGTTCAGGGTAACACGGCGGATTCTGGAGGTGCTGGCAGATCACCCCGGATTGCGTATCAGCATCATTTCGAAAAGTCCGCTGATAACTCGCGACATAGACGTGCTGTCGCGAATCAATCGCCACTCCCGACTTCAGATTCACATCTCGCTTATCACGCTGCGGCGCGACCTTGCCCGCCGCCTCGAGCCCCGGTCGCCGACGCCTGAAGCGCGTGTGCGCGCGCTCGCGCGGCTGCGCGAAGCCGGGATTGACGCGGGCATCAACTGCATGCCCGTGCTGCCTGGCATCACAGACAATCCGTCGGATATCGACGCGCTCGTGAAGAGGGTCGCCGAAGCTGGGGCGACGTACGTCGGCGCGTGTGCACTGCGGCTTCAGTCCACCGCGCGCAAACGGTATCTGCCGTTCATCGCGCAGGAGTTCCCGCATCTCGAAGAGCGATACCGCAACACGTACGCTCGAAGTTCCAATGCGAGTGAGCGCTACCGCACGGGATTGGCGCGCTTCTTCGATGCAACATGCGCCAGATACCGCGTAAAAAGCTGGAGCCGCATGGGGGGAAACGCTGAAGGGGACGAGGCGCTTGAAAAGCACCCCATCCCCTCAGAACAGCTTTGGCTTCCGCTGGCCGTTTGACAGTCAGCGGCTACGGTAGACCGCTATTCGCTTCCAGTGGTGTTGATGTCGCTCGCCGAGTAACCGACGTTCATCGCAGCGAGCACTGCGCCCGCGTTATTTGCGACGCCCAATCTCTTGGCGCACGTTCTGATTGCGGTTCTTGTCGCGGCGTCTAGACGTCCCGTCACATGGTTCGCGCCGCACTTGCGATCTCTCAACTCCTGCTGAAGTGCGAGAAACTGCGGGCCCGTCAGTCCAGCCGCGCCAGTCGATGAAGGGCAGCCCCAGGGACAAGTAGTTCCATCTGACGGCGGAACCGGCTTTGGCGCCAGGCTCGAATCCTTGTGCATCATCTTCATGTCACCTGACATGTCCTGTCCACTTGCAAGCGCCGGCAACGCAATGAATCCGGCGGCAACAGCCAGCATTCTTAACCTCATTCTTCCTCCCCTGAGTGAGCTGAGTGTCCTTTCTGAACTCGGGTAAAGAATGCAAAGGATAGGCCCAAGAAGCAAAAAACCGGCTTCGCAGCTGCGAAACCGGCGTTTTCTTACGTGTCGCTCGGACCAGTTTCAGCGCACCAGCATGAATCCTATCAGCGCTCCAACGGCCAGAATTACGACGCCGCCGATTGCAGCGAGCCTGGTGTCGAGCTTGAATCCCGTGGGTTCTTCCAGGATCACCGGAGGAGTGTCCGGGAGTGAGTTCAGTATGCGGCTCTGGACGTGGATAGGCGTATGACGCTTCCGCAGCGTTTCTGCCTCTGTATTGATTCTCGCCCACAACTCCGCCGTTTCCTGCTCATCTGCCGTCGCCAGACCTTCACGAGGCTGATCACCGTCTAGCCATGCCTGCACGGCTGGTGTAGCGGGTGGAGTCTTTCTGTGAGCTCTTGGTTCCGGCGGCATCGCCTCCGGGCTTTCTTCGGTCATGCGTACTTCTCCTCGAGTAATGCCTGCAGTGCCTCTCGGGCTCGGTGAACGCGCATCTTCAGTGCGCCGACTGTGGTTTCCAGCAACTCCGCCATCTCTTCGTACGACCTGCCTTCCACGTGCTTCATCACGAATGCTTCGCGAAGTGATTCGGGGAGCCGACTGAGCGCGTACTCGAGATCGGTTCGCAACTCGTTCCGATCCATCTCCTCCTCGGGCGTGGACAGCGACGACGGCTGATCGTCTTCCTCATAACTGACATGAGTTCGGCGAATGTTTTTCAGCCAGTCCTTGCATGAATTGGCGACGATTCGGAACACCCATGCGTCAAATCTTCCTCGAACCTCCCCAAGATGCTGATACGCCTTGATGAAACTGGCCTGAAGAATATCCTCGGCGACATCCGGGCTGCCGGTCATGCCGAGTGCGTGTCGGTAGAGGGGGTCGCTGTATCGCTGGATGAGTAGACCGAAGGCATCCTTGGAGCCGGCGAGAACGCGATTGATAATTTCCTGATCCGCGTCTGCCTGATCGATTGGGGGCGTCTGAGCAGTTGTAGTCACGCCGCTAGTGTAATGTGTTTCGCACACAACCGACAGGCACAGATTCATTCGGCCTCACTCGAAGCATTCCCAGCCGCGTGAGAGAATCTGCTCGCGATGCTCATCGAGCAGAGGCGGAGGAAGCCGAACTGTCCCCGGTGCGCGAGGCGCTATTCCGGTCAGCGGCGAGGCGCTGACATCACTCAAGGCCTCGAGCACAGTGCGAACAAGTCCACAGGGTACTCCGGCGGGCTCGAGCACCTGCATCCACTCTTCCGCTGACCGTTGCTGAAGTTTTTCGGATATTTCTCCGATGACGCGATGGCGTTGCGCGAGACGTCCCGCATTGGTCGCAAGCGAGACGTCAGTGGCCAGGTGGTGCAGAGCAAGAGCCGATGCACACGCCTTCCACTGTGCGTCTGTTCCCACTGCAATTATCAGCGGGCGATCGGCGGCGTGAAAGAGCTGGTAGGGAACGAGGTTCGGGTGCTCGTTGCCCCATCTTTTCGCGTCGCTTCCGGTGACGAGTGCATTCTGCGCAACGTTAATGAGTGCTGATGTCGCGCTTTCTGCGAGTGAGATGTGGATCCTCCTGGCCTCCGCAGGGCGCTCAGCCCGGGCTCCGGCAAGAGCGGCAAGAATTGCGATTGTTGCGTCCTTTCCGGCAAGGATGTCGGCGAGGGCAACCCCGGCTCGCATCGGGTCGCCCTCCTTTTCCCCGGTAATGGACATCCATCCACTCTCGGCCTGAACGACGAGATCGTAGCCGGCTCGGGGATTGGATTGACCAAATCCGCTGATGGTACACCAGATGAGGCGGGGGTGCGCTACGAGAAGGGCTCCGGGATCGATTCCCCGGCGCTCCAGTGTGCCAGGCTTGAAGTTGTCGACGATGACATCGGATTCCGGGATGAGACTCTCAAGAGTTTTCAGATCGGAGGCAGAATCGAGGTCGAGGGCGATGCTCCTCTTGTTGCGATTGACGGAGAGGAAATAGGCGCTTTGGCCGCGGTCATCGAAGGGCGGACCCCACCCGCGAGTGTCGTCCCCGTGTCCTGGGCACTCTACTTTAATGATGTAGGCGCCATGATCTCCCAGCGTCATGGTGGCGAGCGGACCGGCCAGGACACGCGAAAGATCGAGTATTTTGAGCCCATTGAGCATATGATGGCGCGTTGAAGTTGTTATATTGTCGCTATATCGAGAAATACGACGGCAGAAGCGTTTTGCCCCGCAGGTAAGGTTAAACGTCACCATTACTTGTTTTAGTGCCGGAAAATCATATACTTAGCGCCGTTTGAGACCTCCGCCGGTCGGTCCCATACCCCTCAAGGGGTGGGCGACCCCTCTCGATTGAACAACGCCGACCGTATTAAAGCATCAGGAGCGTGTGATGGCTGAGAACGAAAAAGCGTCCGAGGCCGCAACTCCAGCGGTCGCTGATGGCACTCCCCCCGTACCTCCAAAGCGAAGCCCCGGGCATCGCGGCGCCGATGTCAAGGACACGGTCGCCGAAATGGCCGCCAAAGCTCACGAGATCAGTCTTGAAGCAGGCAGCAAAATGGCAGCCGCCATGAAAGATGTAGTCACTGCCGCCGCCGGGCTCAGCGGATTCGTAGTCGAAAGCGCGCGCGACCTCGTTCAGTTTATGGTTCGCCGCGGCCAAATGACCCAGGACGAAGCCGACAAGCTCATCAATCAGGTAGAAGCGCATCAGCCAAAACTAAAAGCGCCACCGCCACCGCCACCCGCGAGGGCGGCGCACTCGCCTGCAAGACCAGAAATAAGGCACGCAGCCCCCGCAAAGGCCGCGACACCCGCTGCAAAAGCACCACCAACGCCAGCCAAACCGGCTGCAAAAAAAGCAGTCAAGCCCACGCCAAAGAAAGCAGCCAAGCCGGCTGCAAAAAAACCTGCTCCCAAAAAAACTGCCCCAAAGAAAGCCGCCAGGAAGGCCCCGGCCAAGAAAGCAGCCGCCAAAAAACCAGCCCCAAAGAAGGCAGGCAAAGCCAAGCGAAAGTAGGTGCAGCGCGACGATGCAGTCGCGCTCACTCGCGCCCTGGTTCAAATCGACTCACGCAACCCGTCCCTCTCTCCGGACGGCCCGGGTGAGAAAAAAATTGCCACTGCGCTCCGCGACACACTGCACGGCTGGGGCTTTACAGTCGAGCTGAGCGACTCAGCCCCCGGACGGCCTAACCTCGTCGCACGCCTCGGTCCCGCGAACACACCCGCTCTCATGTTCGCCGGACATCTCGACATCGTGGGCGTCGATGGCATGTCCCACGACCCGTTCTCCGGCGCTCTGACCGACGGCCGAATCTACGGAAGAGGTGCATGCGACATGAAATCCGGCGTCGCCGCAATGTGCGTCGCAGCGCTCCGCGCCTTTGACCAGTGCAGCGGCGGTGCCCGCCGGCAAATAGTCATAGCTGCCGTAACGGACGAAGAATACGAAAGTCTCGGTATGCGAGCACTCATCGAGAGCGGTATACAGGCAGAAGCCGCCGTGATAACCGAACCCACCCGCCTTGCCATCTGCCCAGCCCACCGCGGTTTCGTATGGATCGAGGTGGAATTCACGGGCAAGGCCGCTCACGGAAGCAGATACGACATCGGTGTGGACGCAATTCGACACGCCGGACTCCTGCTTGCCGAGCTCGACTCGCTCGACAAAGGCGCCCTCCACGAACGGAGTCACCCCCTCCTCGGCCGCGGATCCCTGCACGCTTCGACCATCGAGGGAGGCATCGGCATGACGACTTACCCCGACCGCTGTCTCCTGAGAATAGAGAGACGCACCATACCGAGCGAGACCGCGGAAACCGCACTCGACGAAATCCGCGGTGCATGCCATCGGCTCGCATCACGCGATTCGACTGTAAGCGCGTCCGTTAGATTGATGGGATCACAAGCTCCAAGCGACGTAGCAGCTGATGCTCCTGTAGTGAAAGCGCTGGCGCACGCGTTGCAGACTGAACACCTCGCCGCTCCAATCGAAGGGCTGAGCGCCTGGACAGATGCCGCACTGCTGAATGCCGCAGGAATTCCGGCTGTCTGCTTCGGACCCGGCGACATCGCACTCGCACACGCGGCAGAGGAATTCGTACCGATCGACGAAATCGAGAAAGCGACCGCAGTTCTCACGCGACTCGCTCATGACTGGATGACGGAGAAGTCTTGAAGCAGCTGACACACCGGCAGTACGACGCGCTCGAAAGCGCAATCACACACGGCAAGCGGGTTTCCATCTATCGCCGCGGAACGGAGTACATCGGAATTCCCAAACGACTGTGGCAGGATGGCAACCGCGAAGCGGTGACGATACTGCATCCCACTACCGGCGAAGAAGTCACGCTCTACCTGGACGAGTTGGAGCAGCTCGACGTGGTGAGGCAATGATCAGCGACACGCCCCGGCTTGTCGCCATCTATGCCGACGAATCCTGCCTGGGAAACGGGCGTGAAGGATCGAACCCCGGCGGCGCCGGCGGCGTCGTCGAACTTCAGGATCCTGTTACCAATGAGCTCGTGCGCCACGACTACTGGGTTTCAGAGCCGGCCACGACCAACAACAGAATGGCGCTTCATTCTGTTATCGAGGCGTTCGGCGAACTGGCGAAACTGAATACTCCGTTTCGCGTCGTGTTCACCAGCGACTCGAAGTACATTGTCGAAGGCATGCGGTCGTGGGTTGCCGGCTGGATGGCAAGAGGATGGAAGCGCAAGACCGGACCAATCGAAAACCTCGCGCTCTGGCAGAGGGCAGTGAGCGCAGTTACTCCGTTCGAGACACAGTGGAACTGGGTGCGCGGGCACAACGGTCAACCGCAGAATGAATACGCCAACCACCTCGCAACCCGCGCTGCCGCCGATCAGTCGTGCTCCAGAGGTCTCATCCCTTCGGCGTTCGATGAGTGGCTCGACGTATACAGCGCGACAAGACGCGGAGTCAGCGACATAGCACCATTCCCCGATTCCGGAACATTCAAGCCAAGCCCGAGAGTATGGACGATCTAGACAGAGTTTTTCACCGCCTCGTCAGCAACATCAGACACCGTCACTCGGAGTATCTCACACTCCCCTTCACGGTGCAGGAACTCTACGAGACCCTCATTCCCTACCGGCACCACCGCCGGGAGCTCGGAATCGAGACAAATCAGGATTACGAGACCGCCGTCAGCCGGCTGCTCGCAGGCGAGCGAGACTACCTGCTCACCGATCAGGCGATGCGCGACAGACTCAGGACCGAGCTCGAATCAGGTCACGGAGATTCCGGCGCATTCCGCGAGTTCGCCACGACCAAGGTGTCTCTCGCTCCCGAAGCACTCCGGCGCATTCGTGCACTCACGGCAGCAGCTACCGACGCAGACGCACCGTCGCCCGCCGAGCTGTCTTCGCCAGATGCGTCTCCGCCCAGATCTCCGGCTCCGGTAAACGCAACTTTCCCGGTCACATCCCCACCCCGGGCCTCGGCCGCCGCGCCCCCACCCGAAGTCGAGCCAGCAAAAGGAGCACCCGCGGCTCTTACGTCCATGATGAACGCTGCCGCCGTGCCCGAAGGCTGCAGGTTTTGCGGCGGAACGCTCCCCGACGGACGAATGGTCGTGTACTGCCCACACTGCGGTAACAACCTCTCGGTATCGCGCTGCCCCGCGTGCGGAAGCGAGCTTGAGAAGGGATGGAAGTTCTGCGCAACATGCGGACGAACCGTCGGCTGACGAAGCATGACGAAACCCCGCGATGACGTCGTCTTCCTCTCCGCCGTTCGCACGCCTTTCGGCACGTTCGGCGGCGCGCTTCGCGATGTCCCTGTCTCGGAGTTCACGGCGCACGCTGCCAGAACCGCCATCGAACGCGCAGGAATAGAAGCAGCAGAAATCGACAGCACGATCCTCGGCAACGTTCTCTACACGGCCGCAGACTCGGCGTATTTCGCCCGGCACGTTGCACTCAAGGCGGGATGCAGCGAGGAGTCGTCAGCACTGACGCTCAATCGTCTCTGCGGATCGGGCTTCCAGTCAGTCGTCAGCGGCGCATACGAAATCCTGCTCGGCGACTCTCAGGTATGTCTGGTCGGCGGCGCTGATTCCATGTCCCAGGCACCTCACATCGCCCGCGTTAGATGGGGCACGCAGCTCGGCAAGTCTCCGCAGCTCGAAGATTCACTCTGGTCGGCGCTCACCGACAGTCACGCCGGTCTCGCGATGGCTGAAACGGCAGAGAATCTCGCCGAGAAGTACGACCTCGACAGGGCTTGCTCCGATGATTTTGCCCTCAGGTCCCAGCAACTTGCACGTGATGCCTGGGCGGCTGGCGCATTCAAGGACGAAGTCATCGGAGTGCCGGTTGTAAATCCGAAGACGAGGAAGACGACGCTGTTTGAAACGGACGAGCACATGCGCCCCGACTCGACACTCGAAGGATTGTCGAAGTTGAAGCCGGTGTTTCGCGAAAACGGAGTCGTTACGGCAGGCAACGCTTCAGGCATCGGCGATGGCGCAGGCGCGATGGTCATCTCCAGCGCACGGTTTGCCTCGGAGCGCGGCCTTTCGCCACTGGGCCGGCTGGTTTCCTGGGGCATCGCGGGTGTAGACCCCAGGATCATGGGAATCGGGCCTGTGCCCGCTTCCAGGAAAGCGCTCGCTGCGGCCGGATTGACGCTGGATGACATGGACATCATCGAAGTGAACGAGGCCTTCGCCCCTCAGGCCTGCGCCGTGGAGAAAGAACTCAATATCCCCCGCGAGAAACTCAACCGGCAGGGCGGTGCAATTGCGTTGAGCCACCCGCTCGCCGCCTCAGGCGCAAGAATAACGGCCCATCTACTGCATACACTTCGGGCTGAGGGAAAGCGTTATGGCCTGGGGAGCGCTTGTATCGGCGGCGGACAGGGAATAGCGCTCATTGTCGAAGCAATCAACTAGCGGAGTACTCTGATGCGTTCTTCATTTGCGCGTATTGCCTTCATCGCCGGCGTTGCAACTCTTCTTGGAGGCTGCGCCACAGCGGGAGGGCCGGGTGCGGGCGATCCCGGCACGGGAACCGGACAGAACACACAGGTTCCCCCTACAACCTGGCCAATCAACACCTACGAACATGTTGACCTGTGGCTGCACGGGTTTGCAATGATCCAGGATGACACCACGCTCGTGCCTTACTTCCGCCGAGGCTACAAGGCAGAGATGAGCGATCTCAAGCGTAGAGCCAATGTCACCACACAGCTCGACGCGAACGTGTCAAACCTGCGCAATCGCCTCGCGCAGAATGAAAGACTGATCAATGCACAGTTCGTGGCGCTCTATTTTGCCTCGCTCGACGAACTCGTGCAGGCAATGGATCTCTTCGAGAGAGCTGATGGAAATCCGCGCGCGGCGAACAGCCGCGAGGCTGCATCGCTGATTCAGCTTCTCGCAGGGTACTTTCCCCTGCCCGCAGACCGGGACTGGGCCCGGCTCTTCGTGCAATCCATTCGTGATGAGGACACGCGGTTTTATCGCTCCTACTGGGACCAGCAGCAACGTGAACGAGCACCGGTGATTACCGTCGTCCGTGATCACTGGCAGAGCACATACCGCCCGCGCTTCGAACGCTTCCTGAACAACACCAGCCAGGCAGGCGGGGAGATCATTCTGTCACTTCCCCTCAATGGCGAAGGGCGCACGCTCACCGCCGGCAAGCAGCAGAACTCGACGGCCGTCACCTTCCCCGCCCGGAGCGCGGATGCGGATGAAGCGATCTACGTTGTGGCGCACGAACTCGTCGGACAAATCGTCCAGACGGCGGTTACCGACAACGTGACGCCGACTGACGCGCGTGCCGGCCTTGCCGACCGCTACGTCGCGGCGGGCACCGTCCGCGCCGGAGCGATGCTCCTTCAGAAAATTGCTCCCGAGCTGGTAGACGGATACACCCGCTACTACCTCCGTTCGGCCAATCGCACCTCTGGTTCAGCGTCGCTGGCGTCAGTATTCCCCCTTCCCGACGCCGTGCGCGATGCCATCTCGCGCCAGATAGAGATTGTCCTTGGCGGAATCTGATGACACCCCTGTCGAGTCACTGAGGAGCCGGCACAGTCGGTATTAGGGCGAGGGGCAGCTATTTTTACTGAGATGCCCGACCGACCCAACTCCAACCTCCCCGCAACTCAGGCGCCGCTCGACAGGACAGCCATCGACCGTGTGCTTGCCCGCGCAAGCGAACTCCAGGTCGCGAGCTCGAGTACAGACCAGAGCGGCATGCTGACCGAGGCGGATCTGATCGCCATCGGAAAGGAAGCGGGCATCAGCCCAGCAACCCTTTCCCAGGCGCTTGCCGAAGAACGGTCCAGAATCACCGTACCGACGGAAGACGGGTTCCTCGCGAGCATCACCGGCCCGGCCATCGCGACTGCGTCGCGCACGGTTCGCGGCAAACCGGCAGACGTTCTTGCCGCCCTCGACAACTGGATGCAGCGCGAGGAATGCCTTCGAGTCCAGCGCCGTTTTCCGGACCGCATAACGTGGGAGCAAAAATCCGGCTTCCTCGGAACGGTTCAGCGCAACCTCAACCTCAGCGGGCGCGGCTACCATCTGACGCGCGCCTCACAAGTGGCCGCCACCATCATTCCGGTGGACGCTGAACGAGTGCTGGTTCGCCTGGATGCGGATTTGTCCGAGAGTCGCGGAGCCCGCCTCCGCGTAAGCGGCGGCGCGCTTGTCGCCGGCATACTCGGCAGCGGTATCATTGCCGTCATCGGTTCAATAGCCGTAGTGCCCGAAGCCTTCATTCTGCTTGGTGGCGCCGCAGCAGTCCCAACCCTCGCTGGCGCAGCGATGGGTTACCAGATCGGGAAGAAACACCGTGAAGTGGTGATGCGCGCTCAACTGTCCCTCGAACAGACGCTGGACCGCCTCGAGTTTGGCGCAGCCGGAAGAACCAAATGAATGACATTAGAAAAGTCGGCGTACTCGGCGGCGGATTGATGGGGAGCGGCATCGCTCATGTCTCAGCAATTGCAGGGTTTGAAACCGTGGTACTCGAGATGTCGGATTCGCTGATCGCGAAATCCAGGGCGGGAATCGAGAAAGGAATGGCAAAGGGAATCGAGAAGGGCAAACTCACCGCTGAACAGCGCGACGACGCTCTTGGCAGACTGTCCCTTACGACTGATCTCAACTCTCTTGCGTCATCCGACATCATCATCGAGGCGGTGGTCGAAGACCTGGAGATGAAGAACAAGATGTGGATAGCGCTGAATGGCATCTGCCCACCCGCGACGATTTTTGCGTCGAATACATCGAGCCTGACAATCGCCGCAATGGCTGCGGCATGCGGGCGTCCTGACGGAATGCTCGGCCTGCATTTCTTCAATCCCGTGCCAGTGATGAAACTCGTGGAAGTCGTACGAACGATCACCACCAGCGACGAGACCGCCGAGGCGGCGTTTGATTTTGCCGTTGGCCTGGGCAAAGAGCCGGTGAGGGCGAGGGACAGTTCCGGGTTCATCGTGAACCTGCTGCTCGTTCCGTACATGCTCGATGCGATCAACGCTCTCGAGGCGAACGTCGCAACGGTAGAGGACATCGACAAGGCAATGCAGCTTGGCGCCGGGCATCCGATGGGGCCTTTCACTCTGCTCGATTTCGTCGGTCTCGACACGACGCTCAAGATCGCGGAGATCATGTTCAATGAGTATCGGGAGAAGCGTTACGCTCCCCCGCCCCTGCTCAGGAGAATGGTGCTTGCCGGGATGTACGGACGAAAATCGGGGAAGGGCTTCTACGATTACGCCGACACTCCACCTCGCCCCTCCCGGCTAGGACTGTGAGCGAAGAGGCAGGGGGAAGCTGTCACCTCCCGCCCACAGGATTTCGCGGCGCATACCGCGACGATCCTCTGGCGCGAGCGGTGTATTCGGAGGCGGCCGGGATTGGTCGAATCGTGCCGGCAGCGGTTGCCGTGCCCGAGGACGCCGAGGATGTCGTCACTCTTGTGAAGTGGGCAAGAGACCGCTCGCTTCCGCTCGTTGCGAGAGGCTCCGGCACCAGCATGGCTGGCGGCGCAACGGGGGCAGGCATCGTTGTCGATCTCAGCCGAATGAACTCGATTGGCGAGGTGGATGTTGCGGCGCAGTCGCTCACGTCGGGTCCAGGCGCGCTGCGTGGCGAACTGAATCGAGCCGCGGCGGTCTTGGGCCTTCGCTTTCCTGTCGATCCGTCGAGCGGTGAGTACTGCACTATCGGCGGAATGATCTCGACGAACGCCGCAGGTGCTCACTCGCTCAAATTCGGTGCGACGAGAAACTGGGTGCTCGCTCTCGATTGCGTGTTTGAGGATGGATCGCGCGCAGTCATCAGGCGCGGCGAAGCACTTCCGGCAGGGATTCCCGCTATCGACCGTTTCGTTGCCGATGCAAAGCCCAGAATTCCGTCGAGCGGCGCAAGCGGTACCATGCAGCACCCAGGCGTCACAAAGGATTCGTCGGGATACGGCGTCGCTGCGTATGCCCGTTCCGGCGACCTGATCGACATACTCGTCGGGAGCGAGGGCACTCTCGCGCTGATAGTTGGAGTCACCGTCAAGCTTACGCCGGTAGCCTCGGCTACTACAGGAATACTCGGCGCATTTGCTACTCTCGACAGCGCTGTCAACGCTGCCGTGAGGGCCCGCGCTGCGGGTGCAGTTGCCTGCGAACTTCTCGATCAGACTTTTCTTGAAGTGGCGGCGTCTGGTGCAGGGGCGCATGTCCAGTCGCTTGCGCTCATCCCCCCGGGAACCGAAGCGGTCCTGATAACCGAGGCGGAAGGCGCGAACGAGGAGGAGGCAGGGGTGTTGAGCGACGAACTCGCAAAGGCATTCAGACTCGCCGGTTCGACCTTCACGAAAACGGCGATCGATCCCGCCGAGCAGCATGAGATCTGGGAGCTGCGGCATGCGGCGAGCCCTATCCTGGCAAAGCTGGATCCTTCACTCAAGTCGATGCAGTTCATCGAGGATGGTGCTGTCCCTCTGCATCATCTGGCCGAGTATGTCAGGAGCGTCCGGGCAGCGCTGGCGAAGCGCGGTATGAGGGGTGTGATCTTCGGTCATGCAGGCGATGCACATGTGCACGTGAATCCGCTCATCGACGTGACCAGTGAAGGTTGGCGGTCAAATGTCGAGTCTCTGCTCGAAGAGATCGTGTCGTTGACCGCCCGCCTCGGCGGAACCCTCGCGGGTGAGCATGGTGACGGACGCCTGCGCACTCCGCAGCTCGCGAGAGTGTGGAGTGCCGCTGCGACGGAAGCGTTTGCGGCAATCAAGCTCGCGTTCGATCCAGCCGGAATTCTGAATCCCGGTGTGAAGGTTCCGCTGACGGGTCAGAAATCGATCGGCGATATCAAGTACGACCCGTGTCTGGCTCCGCTGCCGGCGGAGGCGAGGCGAGCGCTGGACAAGGTCTCCGACGATCGCGCGTATTCAACGCTTCGACTTTCGATGATTCCAGCCAACGGCTAATTTCCCTCCGCGTTGGCACCAGCCGAAGCTGTTAGCTCTCTCTGCGTCTCTGCGCCTCTGCGCCTCTGCGTCTCTGCCTCCTCTGCGCCTCTACCAAATGGTATATCTCGAACCCCGTATTACAGTCATCTCGCGTCCGTCGTTTACGGAGCCTGAACATCTTCCCGTGCAGTGGCTGGGCGAGAGTTCTGATGGAGAGCGGCTAGCTGAGTTTGCGGGCCGGCTTTGCTACATGAGCCAGAAGAATCCTGCCAGCCGCGCCACCCGGGAGTATCTCGAGAACATCAAGAAGCAGGGGCATGGGAGTGTTCTCGAGCATGCGAATTATTCCATTCTGCTCGAGGGTGTGAGTCGCTCGCTGACTCACGAACTGGTGCGTCACCGCGCGGGTTTCGCGTATTCCCAGCTCTCGCAGCGGTACGTGGACGAATCGGAGGCGAACTTTGTCATGCCTCCGGCGATTATCGGCGACGAGAGTCTCGAGACGGTCTGGCGCGAGCAGGTCGAGGCCGCGCAGAAGAGCTATGTCACGCTGGTGGAGCAGCTGATGACCCGTTACGCATGGGTCGGCGACAAGGTTCATCGCCGGAAAATGGCGCGCGAGGCAGCTCGCGGAGTTCTGCCGAACTCAACCGAGACGAAAATTGTGGTGACCGCCAACGCCCGCGCGTGGCGAACGATGCTCGAGCTGCGCTCCAGCGAAGGGGCAGAGTTCGAGATCAGAAGGTGCGCGATTTCTATCATCAGGATCCTTCAGGAGGAGGCGGCCGGATTCTTCTCTGACTTCGAAGTGTATCCCGCTGGCGACCGTGCAGAGGCGGCGAGGATCGTGTACCACAAGGTTTAAAACGACGAGACGCAGAGGGCTGCGCTACACAGAGGCGCAGAGACGCAGCGCTCTCATTTTTTCTGTTGCTTCTTATAGTAGCGGTTCTTATACTCGGGGTCATGAATCGCGCACGCGCATTTTCGTAGCTGTCGAATGAGCCGGATCGGTTTCGCGTTCAATCAGAAACCAGATGCCTCAGATACGGTGAATCCGGCTGAGGCGGCCGTGCGCACGGCGAATCTTTCGGAGGGCGAGTCGTCGCCCCTCGAAGAAGAACCTCCCAGCACAGCCGACGAATTTGCAGAGTGGGATTCGAGGGAAACCATAGACGCCGTCGCGCGCGCGCTGTCTCCCCTCGGTGAAGTGATCCGCCTCGAGGCGGACGAGAATTTCCCTGACAACCTCCGCCGCGCCCGGCCCGACATCGTTTTCAATATCGCCGAGGGACAATACGGCGTGAACCGCGAGGCGCAGGTTCCGGCCATCTGCGAGTTTTATGGAATCCCATATTCCGGCAGCGATCCGCTGACTCTGTCCCTCTGCCTCGACAAGGCGAGGACCAAGGAAACGCTCGCCTATCATGGAGTAGCCACAGCGAAGTTTGCCGTCGTGAGGCAGATCTCTGACCTCGCAGCGGCGCGGGGCCTGGCCTTCCCGCTTTTCGTCAAGCCGGTGCATGAAGGGTCTTCCAAGGGAATCACCGAGAGGAATTTCTGCCGCACGCCGGCAGAGCTGGAGACGCAAACGGCTTTCCTCCTCGAAACGTATCGTCAGCCCGTTATCGTCGAGGAATATCTTCCCGGCGCGGAGTTTACCTGTGCCGTCCTCGGCAACGGTGAAGAGGCGAAAGTGCTGCCAATTGTGAGGATCGACTTCGCGTCGCTTCCCGCCGGGGCGCTGCCCGTTTACGGGTACGAAGCCAAGTGGATCTGGGATCGCCCCGAGCAGCCACTCAAGATGTTCGACTGCCCCGCACCGATCGATGACACACTCAAAACCGAAATCGAAAAGGTTACGCTGGATGCGTACCGGGTTCTCGGCTGTCGCGACTGGTCACGGATAGATGTTCGGCTCGATGGCGCTGGCCGGCCGAACGTAATCGAAGTCAATCCGCTGCCGGGAATACTTCCCGACCCCGCCGATAATTCCTGTTTCCCTAAAGCAGCGCGCGCAGCGGGCATGACCTACGATCAGCTCATTCAGTCGTGTCTGCTTCTGGCGGCCACGCGGCAGAACGTCGCGTTCGGTCAAATACTCCCGACAGAACGCGCCGCCTAGGCGCGCCACGGAGACGCAACAATGAAAATCGGCGTCTTGTTCGACGGGATGTCTGCCCTCGGAACAAACCCGGACGGATTGATTCTCGAATCGGTGGAAGCCGTCGAGAACGCAATCGCCGACTGGGGGCACGAGCACGCCCGCGTTCCGGTCAATCCGGATGGACGCTGGGTGGAGCGTGTGCGACGCGCGAAGTTCGACCTCGTCTTCAATCTTTGCGAAGGCATAGACGGAGTTGCGGCGCTCGAGCCGATGGTGATTGCCGTACTCGAACTGTTTGGAATTCCGTTTACGGGGAACTCGAGTGCCACTGCGGCTCTGTGCCTTCGGAAGAACGTCGTAAACACGGTTCTCGACCGCGCTGGCATTCCGCTTCCGCGCTGGTCCCTCGCGCAGAAAGGTCAGAAGCCTGTAAGCGTGGGCTATCCCGCGATTTGCAAACCGGCGGCAGAGGATGCATCGATCGGTATCGAACAGCGCTCGGTGGTGCGGAGCGGGCGCGCGCTCGCTGCGCGCGTAGAGGCGATGCACGAACGGTGGGACGAAGTGATCATCCAGCGCTACGTCGACGGGCGCGAAGTGAATGTTGGAATTCTGGACGGTCAGGTCCTTCCGGTGTCAGAGATCAATTTCGGAGAGATGCCGAGAGGCATGTGGAAGATCGTGTCGTACCAGTCGAAGTGGATCACCGGCAGCGAAGAGGACATTGGCGCAACGCCAACTTGTCCTGCCGACCTTCCCGCAAAG
This sequence comes from Gemmatimonadaceae bacterium, assembly GCA_046593625.1. GTDB lineage: Bacteria > Gemmatimonadota > Gemmatimonadetes > Gemmatimonadales > Gemmatimonadaceae > UBA4720. The sequence continues at coordinate 36,397 of JBKJNN010000012.1, forward strand.
CTGACGCGCGAGATAGAGCGCATTGCCGTCACTGCCTGGTCTGCGGTTGGCGGCCAGGGGTATGGCCGGGTGGATCTTCGCATCGACGGCGATGGGCGGCCGTGGCTGCTGGAGGTGAATCCAAATCCTGATATCGCCGCCGATGCCGGTCTCGCACGGATGGCCCGCGCTGCAGGGATCGATTACAACGGGCTCATTCGCCGGGTTTGCGAGGCGGGGCTCAGGCAGAGAATCGAAACCGGTCCGGAACTGTGGCAGCGTTCGCTGCTCCTGTCCGGCATGGAGCGCTTGCTCGCGGCAGGACAGTGATCAGGCGCACCCCTCCGAAGCCGGCCGTCACCGAAACTCCCCGGCTGTTCGTTGGCGAGATGACAGTGAGAGATCGCCCGCGCGTGCACGAGATACTCGTCGCAACCGGAGTTTTTCGTGACGACGAAATTGACGTAGCCATGGAGTTGTTCGATGAGGTGTTTGGAACGCCGATTGCGATTGACGGCACCGCCACCGTGTACTCCACCAAACCGCCGCCGAGCAATGACTATTTCTTTCTCGGCGCATTCACCGCCAACGACGAATTGACTGGATACGCCTGCTACGGGCCAACACCCGGCACAGACCGCACTTACGATCTTTACTGGATTGCAGTTCACCCGGCAACGCAGGGCGCCGGGACAGGAACCATTCTCCTGAATGAAGTCGAGCGCCGACTCAAGGGGCTCAACGCGAGACTGGTGGTAGTAGAAACATCGTCCCGGTCAGACTACAAGAACACGCGGGGATTTTATTTCCGGCGCGGGTATGTCGAAGCTGCCAGAGCGTGCGATTTCTACGCGCCTGCAGATGACCGGATCACTTTCACAAAACGCCTGCAAAGCCGCGACCCGATGGAATGGGCGGCTCAGGGAGTGGTATCAGAATGAGCGACTGGCAGAGAATTCTGCGTGAAGAAAGCATCGGCAGTCTCGACAAGCTCCGCGAGAAGTTTGGCGATGCGATAGACGTCGAGGCGCTGAAGCCCGCGTTCGACAATTTCCAGATGAGAATCACTCCCGCCGCACTCGATGCCATCAAGGAAGTGGGTGATCCCATGTGGCAGCAGTATGTGCCGACGGTCGAGGAGCTCGACATCGTGGATGGAGTCATCGACTCACTCGACGAGGATGGGGATTCGCCGGTGCCGAACATCACGCACCGCTATCCCGACCGTGCGCTCTTTCTCGTGAGCCCGGTCTGCGCCAGCTACTGCCGCTTCTGCACACGCCGACGAAAAGTCGGAGACCCGGAGAAGATTCCGCTCAACCAGTTCGACTCGGCGTTCGAGTATCTGAGGCAGCACACCGAAATCAGGGATGTCATCATGTCGGGCGGCGATCCGATGATGCTCAGCGACCGGCGGCTGGAGTATTTCTTCCAGCAGCTGCGCGCAATTCCGCACATCGAGATCATCCGCATCGGCAGCCGAATCACTTCGCACCTGCCTGAGCGTATCACTCCCGAGTTTTGCGAGATGGTACAGAAGTACCATCCGGTGTTCATGAACACTCACTTCAATCATCCGGATGAACTGACGCCAGCCGCAGTCGCGGCACTCGACCGACTGTCGAAGGCGGGCATTTCACTCGGATGCCAGACAGTGCTGCTCAAGGGCGTGAATGACGATCCAAAGGTGATGATGAAGCTGATGCACGAGCTGCTGAAGGCGCGTGTGAGGCCGTACTACATCTACATGGCGGACCAGGTTGCAGGCGGAGAACACTTCCGGACAACCGTCCAGAAGGGACTCGAGATCATCCAGGCACTTCGGGGATGGACGTCAGGCCTCGCAGTGCCGCAGTTCGTCATCGACGCTCCGGGTGGTGGAGGCAAGGTACCGCTGCTTCCAGAGTACGTGGACGAGATCAACGATGATGAAGTGATCTTCAGGAACTACGAGGGCAAGCGTTTTACGTACAAGCAGCCCCGGCAGATTCCGTCGCCCGAATCGCTGCCGGCCGTTGCGGCAGAGGCGGACATCGTTCCCATCGGCCGCGGAAAAAAGAAGAAGGATGGAGTGGTGAGGGCGAGGAGGAGAAAGGCGGCTGGAGAGTAGCTGCCTGAGCAACAGATGGCACAGATGGGGCTATCTGTGGTTCGGCAGTTAATGTATTGTCGGCACCGGCAACGAAATAATCCCCGCGTCCCGCGCACCACTCAACACGAACTGCACCGCCACCGCTGCGAGCAGCAACCCCATCACTCGCGTTGCCACCCGAATCCCCGATTCCCCAAGGCGGGCGAAAACCTTGTCGCCAAGCCTCAGCATCACCCACGAGATGAGCATCGTAAGAATGATGGAGGCGTGAATCACCAGCTTCGACACCGAAGAATCTGCCTGCGCACCGAGCACCATCACCGTTGACATCGCGCCCGGGCCGGCAAGCATCGGTATTCCCAGAGGCGTGATGCCGACGTCCTCCTTCTGCTGGCCCTCTCTCAGTTCCGCCGTGCCTGCCTTCATGCTGCGGTCGCCTCGCAGCATGTCCATCGCAACAAGCCAGAGTATGAAACCACCTGCAATCCGGAATGCCGGCAGCGTTACTCCGAACATCTTGAGGATAACGTCGCCGATGGAAGCAAACACGAGCAGCGTCACACCTGCCGCAACGCATGCTGCGCGAGCAGTTGCCTTTCTCCTGTCCGCGTCCTCACCTCGCACGAATGCCAGATAGGCGGGAACGACGGCAATGGGATCCACCAGAAACAGGATGGACGTGAAAGTCACGAAAGCGAACTGACCCAATTCGTTCAATGCAGGATTCTGGAAAAAAATGGAAAGGCGTTCGACTCGAGTCGCGCCCTGATTCTGCTTCCGTGCGTTCCCTGATACAGCTCCGACGAGTGCGGAATGCCGAGAGATGACAGAAGTGAATCGAGTTTGGCTACATTGGCCGGAATATCCGCAAATCCGTCAGCGGTACCGGCATCGAAAGCTATCGCCATTCGCCTCAGATTGGCGGCGTGCCCCGGCACCATCGACAACGGTGTTGCCGTCCATGCCCGTGCCACTGTCGCAATGGCGATGACCGAATCTCCGTCCAGCCGTGCCGGCAGATCGACGAAGAATGGGGGTTTGTCTGGATTAGGTGAGTAAACACCCGCCAGCGCGTAATAGATATTCGGAATGAAACCCGCCTTCGCAAACTGCGCCCGCTCTGTGAGGCCGAGCGCAATTCGCCACGCTCTCTGGCTCGCCGGCTCGATAGCTCCCGAGCCGCCCAGGCAGCAGGGACTGAGAGCGTAGAGCGCCGAGAACGTTTCTGGGTGTCTCATCCCGATCCTGAGCGTTCCGAATCCGCCCATGGAGTGTCCCGCGAGGCCGCGGCCGGTTCTGCTCCGGATAGTGCGATACCTGCCGTCCATGTAGGCAACGAGATCCTTCACTATGAAGTCTTCCCAGTTGCCTGTCGTGACTGAATTGGAGTAGAAGCTCCCATCGAATGCATTGCGCGCGCTCGGCGTGACGACGATCATCTCCCGCGCGAGGCCGGCCTTGATAAGGCTGTCCATCGAAATTCGGATGTTGAGATTCTGGTACGCGCCCTTCATGAATGCCCTGTGGTCGGCCGCAAAGCCGTGCAGGAGATACACCACCGGGTAGCGCCTGCTCCTGTTGCGCGAGTAGCTCGGGGGCAGGTAAACGGTGGCAAGGCGCTCGTCGGGATCACCAAGGAGATTCGTGCGAAGCGACGGGGCAGGAATCGTGTCCACATGGGTGACGCCGCCACCCTGGGCACCGGCAGTTCGGGCCGGGGCCGCCAGGAACCACGCGAATGCAAGAATTGCAAACAGCCGGAATTTGCGCATCTGCAAAAGATCGCGAACGATGGATGCCAGGGGAACCGAGGGGCTCCGGCAGATAAAAAAGAAGGGCCGCCATTTTCGGCGGCCCTTCTCACTGCAGATCTGACGATTCAGTTTTCGGTCTGATCCCCCTCGTTGTCAAAGCCGAGTGATTCTGCCTCACGAAATCTGTCGAAGATCGCTGCGACGGAATCGGTGCCCTTTTCCCCTATGCTTCCGGCGATAGTCCAGCCCTTCTGGAACCATGCCCCGAGGTTGAGAACCTCTTCCGCTCCCTCCTGTCCTCCAGTCAAATCAGTCCTGACTGGCACTCCGAAGACCCTCATCGTTCCCTCCAGTGGAAATCCTCGTACTTGTACGCCACGAAGCCCGGCAAGTTTCCAGCGCCGGCGTGACGAACAAACTGCCAGCACAATATTCACGATTGTGCGGCAAGTGACGTAACAACTTTGTTAATGAGTGCACCGAACGTGCCCGATCATTCGGCGGGGGGCACGACCGGCGGTCAGACGATGTCTTCGGCCTGAATACCGCGCGTCGCGAAAATTCGCGCGACCGCATCGCCTATCTTGTTGTTGGGGGTGCTCGCCCCGGCGGTGATCCCTATCTCGATCCGGTCAGACGTTCCGAGCCATCCCGCGTCGACTTCATCGGTTGATGCACCCGGAGGACGGTATCGAATGGTTCCGGCGGCCGGGTCGATGGCTGCCGCATCTTCGATGTGATACGTACGGACCTTCTCCGCGCATAGCGCAGCGAGCGAGATGGTATTGCTCGAATTGAACCCTCCAATCACCACCATCGTCTCAATCGGCTGCTCGAGCAGCTCGGTGACGGCGTCCTGCCGCTCCTGCGTCGCGCTGCAGATGGTGTCGAAAGTTCGGAAGTTCTCTTTCGCGTACTCCTCACCGTGCGCGCGCGCCATCGACTTGCCCACCTCGACTCCAATCGCGAGGGATTCGCGCGCCAGCATCGTGGTCTGGTTGGCTACTCCAATTCGCTTCAGATCACGAACCGGATCGAAGCCGGCAGGCGCCGCATGAGCAAACCGTCCCATGAGCTCGGAGGGCGAGATCCTGCCTTCGATGAAGTCGCACACCACCGTCGCCTCTTCCATGTTGCGCACCACGAAATACTGCGCGTCGGGGTACTTCGTGGCCTGTGAGGCAGTAGCTCTCGTTTCCTCGTGATAGTACTTGCCGTGAATCAGCGAGGTGAATCCGCCCTTGGCGTAGCTCTCCACCCGCTTCCAGACGTTGAGCACTGAGCCACAGGTTGTGTCCACCATCACGCAGCCGATGCCGCGAAGGGTCTCGAAATCCTTGATCGTCACTCCGAACGCGGGCAGAATCACGACATCTTCCGGTCCCACGCCGGAGTAATCGATTCCGTCCGGGCCGATCTGAAGAATCACCACGCCCATGTCGCGCAGTTTCGTATTCACGTGCGGGTTGTGGATGATCTCCCCGGCCAGGAACACCTTCCTCTCAGGAAACTTGCGGCGGGTCTGGTAGGCGTAATCGACCGCCCGCTCCACTCCGTAGCAGAATCCGAATTCCCTCGCCAGGCGAACCGTGGTACCCTGCGCCTCGAGGCGAAACTCCCTTTCCCGAAGCAGATCTACCAGCCGGCCGCTATAATCAGACGCCAGTTCCGACTGGACTTCTGCCTTCAGGCCGAATCCCTTTCGGAAGTACACCTCCGGGCCCGCCACCGGGGCTACCGGGGAAGACACAGTCGGTGCATCACTTGATAGTGGTTTTTGATCCTTAACGGTCGAGTCAGCCATATATCGGAATCTAGTGAAGGCAAACTGGTCATGCGGCAGCCGGAGTTGATTCGCCCGCCAGCCATCGCGAGGGGAGAGGCAATCGGCATCGTCGCGCCATCCTATTCCCCCCGTGAAGGCCAGCTCATGCGCGGCGCAAAGGCGCTGGAACGGGCCGGGTACGAGATCATCCTGGACCCCGACATCCTGGAAATGCGACGTTTCACCCTGAAACAGGATGAGCGGAGGGCGGCGAATTTCATGGGCATTTGGCTCGATCCGCGGGTCAAAGCCGTCATTGGGGGCACGGGCGGTTACGGTGCCACACGAATGATTCCATATCTCGAGCCAGAAGTGTTTCGCCTCAATCCCAAGATATTCTGCGGTTACTCGGATATCACGGCGCTGCATCTATGGCTCATGCGCGTCTGCGGGCTCCGCGTTTTTCACGGACCTACAGTAGACGATCTCATTCCCATCGCCCGCGACCCTACAACTGCCTCCCTGCTCACGGGAATCACAACCCCCCGCCCTGCTGCGCGCCTGGGTCGCGACGTTGCCCGCGCGGTGCGTCCTGGCCGTGCCTCCGGCCGTCTCACGGGCGGCAACCTCTCGCTGGTTCAGCAAACCATCGGCACCGCGTACGAGATAGATACGAAGGATTCAATTCTTTTTCTCGAAGAGGCGTACGATCCAATGTCCGTCGCAGATGAACGCCTCGTCCACCTCCGGGCAGCCGGTCTGCTTAAAGACGTCAAGGGAATCGTCTTCGGCCACCTGCCGATCGACCGGTCAGAAGAAGACGAATTCGAGGATTTTCTTCTCGACCTGCTGGCCGACCTTCATATTCCCATTCTCATGGACTTCCCCGCAGGGCACGAGGTTCCCAACCTCACCCTGCCGTTTGGAACGGAGGTCGAGTTGGTAGCGAATGAATCCACCGGATGGATTTCCTACAGCGAGGACGCCCTGTCGTCGACTGAGCCGGTGGAGAGTGCAGAAGGTCCGGAGACAGAGCAGATCGCGCCCTGAGTGGACGGTGCAGCGCTAGGCGGGTGTCGCCTCGTCTACAGCAATGCAGAAAACATGTATCAGCATCAGATGGATTTCCTGAACCACTGCTGAATCCTCACTCGGCACTGCTAGCACGAAATCCGCCGAGCCTGAAACCAGTCCAGCGGACCCGGTCAGCGCGATGGTGACTGCCCCCGCACTTTTTGCGGCGACGAGCCCGCGCGCAACGTTTTCGGACCTGCCACTCGTAGTGAGGGCAACCGCGACGTCCCCAGGCTTTGCAAACGCCTCTATCTGTCGCTCGAACAGCGCCTCATAACCGAAGTCATTGCTGATGCAGGTCACAGTTCCTGAATCGGCCGTGAGACAGATCGCAGGAAATGGACGCCGCGTTCTCCTGAATCTCCCTACAAGTTCCTCAGCGAGATGACTTGCCTCAGCGGAACTTCCGCCATTTCCGAAGGTCATCACCTTGCCACCGGCGTCGAGCGATTCGACAATGGCAGCTGCCGCGGCTGTGGTTACAGCTTCAAGCGCCGCCAGGCTTGTCTCGACCGCGGACGCGTGCGCGGAAAAATGTTCGCCGAAATGACTGTTCATCGCCCGCGAAATTTACGCTTCGAGCCACCACGCCGCTTCTCATGACGGCCACGTGTATCACGCCCCTGTCGATTGTCACGGTTTGGGCGGTTGGGGCGGTTGGGGCGGTTGGGGCGGTTGGGGCGCGGCGAAGGACGTTGCTCCTCTTCGATTTCATCAGGTGTCCACGGCTGATCGAGCGCCTCCAGAAGATTCTCGAGCGAGTCAGCCCTGACCGCCCCGCGCTGGCCGCGAATCACCACAAACCGGATTGGCCTGTCGAGTTCCGGCAGTTCCTGATCCGTTAAAGTTCTGGCGAGTTTCTCAGGAAGCCGGAGCCGCGCAACACCGAATGGCTGACCGTCTTCATCCTCTACGTCATACTCGATATCTACTTCCCGCTCGCGGATGATCGCCGCTTCGGGAAGGTGCGAATAACTCTCTCTCACTTCGCGCGGCACAATCTCATCCGCCTCGAGCGTGAACCGGCCGTTTCTAAAGTCGTTTATTGAATTCACACCCCACAACTGACCTTCATACCACTCGACCAGATCCGAAAGCCGGAACCGCGGCGTGACTCCACCTGACTTCCTGTACGTCTCGCGAATCTGCTCCACGGCCGACCGGTTTCGCTTCACCGATGCGTGGCGGGCCTGTCCGCGCGCAAGTGCCTCCGCGAGCGCATGGCGCGCGCGCTCAGCAATCTCGGGTGGGAAATCTTCGATGGCCTCGACATCGCTCTCGAGCTCGAACCCGAAATATTCGAGCGCGCGGCGAATCACGAGCTGCCCGCCCTTCCGCTTGGGATCGTACACCACATCCGAAACGCCCCGCGTTGCATACTTGCGAATGAGGTGCATCGGAACCTGCGTGCCTTCGATACCCGCTCGCGAATTTCCCGACCGATCAGCGAAATAACGAAGCTCACCCGCAATGGGACCCCAGCTTCCGCACACGCTGGTCTTCGAAACGCGTGCGTTCGAGCCATCCGCAGTTTCCTCGTCTACCACAAGATCGAGCGGCATGTACTTCGCCAGCAGCCCCGCGAATTGCCTGAGAGTGTGGTCGCGCGCCATCGGCATGCGCGACGGCAGTGGAATTCCCACGCCCCGGTAGACACTCGCCATTCCCAGCGCCGCGTCCTCGATTGCCTTCACGAGAACGCCCCGCCGCTCCCCCCACTCTTCTATCTCTTCAGTAAATAGATGCCTCGGCAGCCCGTAAACCTCTCCCATGTATCCGCACTGGGCGTACGCCTCAGCGTAGAGATTGTACGCGGTGAGATGATCGCTGCCTGCCACCAGGACTCCGTGCAGATCGCGCTCTTCCCGCGTCATGCGGTGCAGTGACTCCACCGAGCTCATTACCGCCACGTATGGAACCATTTCGTCGTCTGCGTTAACGAGCAGTTCTGCCCATGGCCTGTCCACCGGCAGTGCTTCCACTGCCTTGCCGTAGTTGGACAGGCGGCCGTTCTCGATGATGCCGCGTCGTTCGAGCAACGCGACTGCCCGCTTGTAAGCAATGCGGTCGAGCGCCACCGGCAGGTCGAGCGCTGAAGCATCGACTCCCAGGTCCGCGCACGTCATCGCAACCCGTTCGGAATCACCAGCAAGCTGAAATTCCGGAGCCGTGGGTTTCAGCGAAGCAAAATCAATATTCCGGTCGGACAGGATAAAGACGCGCCCACCTTCCACCCGGCCATGCACGCGCCCTGCCATCTGAAGAATTTCGTTTGCTCCGAGGTGCATCCTCGTGAGCACGTTTCTGCCGCGCTCGATGATGTTGCCAAACCGTGAATCGTCGATGACGACAGTGTCGAGTCCTTTCACGTTCAGCGCACTCTGCCCCGCTGCCGTCATCGCAAGGAAATACGGCTTGCGCTCGCCACCCTCGAGAAACGGGCGGATGATCCTGATCGGCTCGCCGCCGTGGTAGTATGCGGTGTTGATCCGCGGAAACGACGAAGCCACAGTTTCCGCTGCCTCTTCAACGCCGGCGCGCGTTGGGAGAAACATGCCCACGCCACGCTTGTCCTTCAGTACGCGCATCAGAAATCTGTCGTCCAGAAACTCCCTGGCGTCCTTGCGCACAACCTTCACGACCGCGGCCCGCGCAGGATCGAACGCTGAGCTCTGAAGCACCGCGGCAGCGTCGAGGTAGCTGGCGTAGAAGCTCGGGTCTACAGTTGCAGAGAGCCAGATGAAACGGCACCCAGCCCGCTTACCCAGCGCGAGGCACAGTTCCAGCTCGGCTGAAGTCTGGTGGATCTCGTCCACGATGAGCGTGTCGGAGGCAAGGATGTCACCATCCTGAAACCAGCGGCGCGCAATACCGGTGGTGACGATGATGACATTCCAGCTCGGGGTCTCGGGTGTCGCTTCCCGCTCGCGGTTAACGACTCCGATGCGCAGGTCCTGCGTTTTCAGGATGGTTTCCGAGATTGGCCGGATGGACAGCGTCTTTCCTGTGCCTGTTCCTGCGACGATGCCGAAGCCCTTTCCTGCGGCGGCCAGATCCCGGATTTCCTGGCCGTGCTGTTCGTTCAGCACGGTTTCGATACGGAGCCCAAGCGCCAGCTCGATTGTTTCGCAGGCCGCACGTGTAGGTGCGATGACGATTATTCGACCTGTCGGGGGGTCAGCCGCTACGAAGGCGGCGTGATCTGGGGGGAGGTACTGGTCTCTGACCTGACGCATCATGTGGGAAGGTGCAAGAAACGGCGCGGTGAAGCGAACTCCAAAAAAATACCGGGTGGATTACTCCACCCGGTATTTCCATTCAGCCGCAAGCACTCAATCCCGGCCTTTTCCCTTCTTTGCCTTGTTCTTGTTTTTGTTCTTGTCCTTGTACCAGCCATTGTGCTTCCCGTTGTCGTGGCCGTTGTTCTGGTCCCAGCGATCATTGCGGTCGCCGTGATCGTCGTCCTCATAGCCATCGTTATTATGGTCGCTGTGGTCGCGGATTCTGTCGTTCCGGTTGTTCCGGTTATTTGCGGACTGAATTACGCGCCGGTCGATGACCTGGTAGCGCCCGCGGGTGTCGCGCCGCGCGCTTTCCCGAATGATGTTGCCGCGCGAGTCGCGGACCGTACGAACGTAGATGTAGTTCCCGTTCCGGTCGCGTCCCTGGCGACGCCACTGTCCGTCGGCGTTTCGCGAATCGTAAATTCTGCCGTCATTGTTGACCGTACCGGTGCGATTGTCCACCGTTCCGCGATTGCCGGTATTGGACGGATCCCACCATGGCCCGTTGCGGGTTTGTGCTGAAAGTGGTGCGGCGAACGCTGCGGCGGCTACAACGCCGAGTGCCAATGCGAGTCTTTTCATTTTTGTCTCTCCTTATTGATCGGAGGAGTCGTCGTTGTCTTTCTTCGACTTCTCCTTCTTGGGCTTTTCCTTGTCATTCGTCGGCGAGTCGTTGCCGAAGATGACGGTGCCATTGACCGGCCGGTTGCGGACTGCGGTGACGCAGTCGGTCGGCGCCGGTTGCTGGTTGGGCGGAATGCCCTCGATCCAGATCCGGCACATGCCTGCAGGCGGTCGATAAGCCTTGGGAACCATCGGCTGCTGCTGGCGTTTCGGGAGCCCCGGAAAGTCGGGAATTCCTCTTGGAATTCCCTGCGCATTTGCGGGTCTCCCCGCCGCGAGAAGCCCGGCGGCGAGGAGTGCGAACCCCCATCTATTCAGCTTTCCCGCGTCTTGATGCAGGAACGAAAGGATTGTCATGACCTTGACAATTGCAGATGGGGTGCCAACGCCGGCATGGTTACCTATCTAGTTGCAGGATAAGGAGTTACGACAATACGATCAATACGGTAGCGCGAGCTGTTGTCCTTTAATCAGGACACTGTTTGGGGACTGATGGACGGGTTGGTCCTCAGTTTGAGGACAAACCCAGAAGGTCCATTATTTCGCCCGGCTTTGCGTGCCGGCCCAGCTTTGATTTCTGGAAAATGGGCACACCATCCCTCAGTACCTCGAAGCGTCCCCCGCCGGATTGAATCAATTCCAGTTCCGCGGCAGGATACTTCGCCTTCACCTCAGCCGCCAGACTGGCGGCTCGCGGTTCATAGTTTCAAACCGTGCAGTATTCAATGGATATTTTCACCCGTTCCCCCATTTGAAATCCTCATATGATGTAACGCAAGCAGAGCGCCGGTGACAGGCCGCAGGGAAAGATGCCGTGAGTTTCCGGCGCCTGTGGTAGAAAGAGACATCGGAGGTTTACCATGTCTCACCGCAAGGCGTTCACACTCATAGAGCTCATAGTTGTCATTGCGATTGCCTCAGCGCTAATGGCTATCGTCGTTCCGCGATCTTCGCGCTTCCTGGACAGAATCGAGGTCAGCGGCGCCGTGACCGAGATAGAATCTCTCTTCTTCCTGGCGCGCCATGCAGCGATTGCCCGCGGAACGCAGGTCACGCTGGATATCGACAATGTCGGAGGAACGGTCTCGCTCAGGGCCGGGAACGAACTGATCCAGTCAAGACCAGTGGGGGCCGCGCACAAGGTCACCCTCTACGCGAACAGGACAAGTATCGTTTACTCGGCCACCGGGGTCGGATACGGTGCGGCTAACCTCTCGCTCATCGTGGCGAGAAACCGCGTGGTGGATACTATAGTTGTCTCGCGCCTGGGGAGAGTCAGGCACTAAGACCCTACAAGACAGTATCCGGCCTCACTGAACCAAAATCGTAACCCGGAACCGATATTCTCGGAATCGGCTCACCGATCACACGCTCGATCGACCTTACCATCGCTATCTCGTCCGGCGCCATGAACGTGAAGGCATCTCCCGTCGACGCCGCACGGCCCGTCCGGCCAATCCTGTGCACATAATCCTCAGCCTGCTGCGGAACATCATAGTTGATAACATGGCTGATGCCCGACACATCGAGTCCCCGCTGCGCAATGTCCGTCGCCACCAGAACCCGCACCTTCCCCTGCTTGAAATCCTCCAGTGCGCGCGTCCTCTCGCCCTGCGATTTGTCAGCATGCATGGCGGTGGCGCTGATTCCCTTGGACATCAGATGCCTCACAACCTTGTCAGCCCCGTGCTTGGTCCGCGAAAAAATCAGCACCGAGTCCATCCCGTCCTTGATGAGCAGCTCGGCCAGCAGGTCTGTTTTCTTGTCGCGCGGAACAGGGTACACGGCATGCGTCACGGTGCTCGCGGCAGAGGACCTTCGACCCACCTGAACGACTACAGGCTTGCGCAGATACTTCCGCGCCAGCGCCTCGACCTCCGGAGGCATGGTCGCGCTGAACAACAGCGTCTGCCGGAACCGCGGCACTTCAGCAACAATGCGATTCAGCTGAGGCGCAAACCCCATGTCCAGCATTCGATCTGCCTCATCGAGCACCAGCACCTCGAGATCGTCGAATACGACATTCTGACGCTCCATATGATCCAGCAGCCGCCCCGGAGTCGCCACGATCACATCAACTCCCTTCACCAGCAGCTTTGTCTGCGGCTCGACACCCACTCCACCGTAGATCGGAGCCACACGCAGGTTCGTGTGCTTGCCGTACTTCTGAAAGCTTTCCTCCACCTGGACACACAGCTCGCGCGTTGGAGTCAGCACCAGCACTCTCACCCGATGCGCGCCCGCAGCCGCGTGACCATAACCTTCCTCGAGCAGCCTTTCTATGATGGGCAGAGTGAAGCTCGCAGTCTTTCCCGTGCCGGTCTGCGCCAGTCCGATGAGGTCACGCCCCTCGAGGGCGAGAGGAATCGCCTGCCTCTGAATCGGCGTCGGACTCGTATACCCGGCGTCGAGTACCGCCTGCAGTAGCTCCTGACGAAGATTCAGATCTGCGAAACTCAGCAGCGGCTCGACAGGCTCCACTTCGACGGGCACCACTTCAGCGGCCTCCACCACGACGGTATCCGCCGCCGCCTTCTCCTTGGAATCGGACGCGGTCTTTTCTCGGGCGCTTCCGCGCGGCGAAGTTTTTCTCATTCGTGCTTCGAAATATACGGTGCCCGAACGCCATCGAAGAATTCGACAACCTCCGCGTTCACAATCGCGGGGGCCTCCGAGAAGATCAAATGGCCGGAATTCTCGATCACCACCCGCCTCGCCGCCTGACCATTCACACCCAGGTGAATAGCGTCGGACAAGGGATTGAGCCGGTCCCTCCCGCCCAGTAGCGACACCCAAGGCACACTGAGATCAGGGAACCGCGCACTCCAGTCGAACTCATGCAGCAGATGTCGAAGTGCCCGCGTGAAGCCAGGCAACCGCGCAGGCATATAAAACTCCTCTACATCCCGCGCTGACGGAGCCCGAAAGGAACCATCTACAAACCGAAGCATTGCGGCGACCAGCGCCCGGTTCGCCACGAGCGGAAGCACAGGAAGAGAGGCGCGCGGAGTGACCGCCCGAAACAACGACATCCCGCGAACTCCCGCAAATCCCACGGCCGCCCCCAGCACCAGTCCGCTCACACGCTCCGGAACTGCAGCCGCGACGTGTGCGGCAATGGCCGCCCCCATCGAGTGACCGAGCAGCCCCGCCCTCTGCAACCCGAGCGCGTCCAGAATCTCGATGAGGTGCGATCGCATGGCCGGCAGAGTGTACTCCGCCGCCAAGGCCGGCTTGTCTGTAAGTCCGTGACCCTTCAGCTCAACAGCAATCGGGCGGAATCCGGCCGCAGCGAGCGGCAGCAACGTCTCGTGAAAAACCCAGGCGCCACAACCCCAGCCTGGTACAAGCACCACGGGGCTCCCGCCCGGGTCGCCCGCTTCCACAACTCGCACCCTGAGACCCGAGGCGAGCGTGACAAGTCTCGCCTCCACACCACTGACTCCGGCTGGGAAAAACTCGCCTGCCCGGAGCCGGTCCTTATCCGACTCCATCTTGCGTCAGATAACCTTGACCTCGCGGCCCAGAAGCTTTCCGATGAGCCCAACACGGAAGGTCACATCTGCCCACGCAGCGCCGGACTCCTTTGCAGGACCCGCAGCCGACAGGTCTTCCAACGGAAACATCGGCCAGGCCACCGAACTGGTCGTCGTCGGAATGCTCATTCCCTTGTGAGGATGCCACACGCCCGAACGATCACGGTCCGACTCAAAACGCTCGAACATCTTCAGCCAGTTCTCGTTGCGACGCAGGAATCCAAGCCGAGCCATCGTTTCGAGCCACATCAGAGCGAATGGAACGTCGTTCTCCACCGCATTTCTGTGCGGGAGCTTGTCACCCAGCACATAGTGTGGCTGCTCCACCATCTTCTTCCCTACCAACTGCACTGAATCCTGGCGCGGATGAGCCTGCGCAATGTAATGATAGATGCGCTCAGTTTCGGAATAGTTCTCCTGCCTGAAAATCGGCATGTGCGCAAGCATCGTCAGTGCGTTGAACGTAGGCGGGCATACCTCCGCCGCCAGAACGTGAACGTTGCCCTTGCGTGTCCATGGCTTCTCGGCGAGAGGCGAATTCAGGTACGCGTCAATCCGTTCGATGATTCTGCGCGCTGCGCCACGCAGGCGGGGATCGTTCTCATAGCCCGCCTGGGCAAGCGCTGCCGCCGCTGCCTCGCGCAACTGGAGGCGGCCCCGCTTGACGGCCATGTCGTCCTTCGCCTTGGGACCGAGTTCGTACAGATACGCAGGATCGTTATCCTCCGCGAGCAACCTGAACAACGCTCGCCGCGCATGCGCGAGGGGGGGCGACTCGCGGTCAAACCCGTATTCCAGAAGTCGGCGAACTGCGGGAATCGTTCCTGCCGTCGCCACATCCGCGGTGCTCTTGGGAACGGTCAGCATCGAGTCGTTCCAGATTCCGTCCGGACTCTGCGTGATGGCCAGCCGCAGGGCCGGTGGGTGCGCGTACGGCAGCCACTCCATTTCGCGGAGCGTAGACTGACTGACGCCCGCCACCTCTGCAGCAGAACGATACTGTATGGCTCCGGACGCATTATCCAGAATCCAGCCAAGCGGGAACGTGATGGTTTCGCCGGTTCCGGGCGGCGGCGGCAACAGAATTTCAGCGGCGGAGCTCGGTACGGTCACAATCAGCGCTCGGCGTGTAATCGTGGAAAAAGCCATGACCCCGGCACTGTATCCACCATTTATAGCCGTCGAAAGGACGGCCCGGGGGTTACAGCGCCAGCGGTCAGTTATGGGGCGTAAGAATAGCACTTTTTGTACTTGGCGCTAGGGCACCCACCGCAAACCCTTGCGTTACAAGGGCTTATGTCAAAAAGGAAACAACTTGCGCGACCAAATTGAAAATCCGGGATAACATTCAACTAAATCGGCGGGCCAGGAGTATATGTAGTGTCAACGAAAGACTGATACGTAGTTCTACAGTTTTACTTCGGAGAAGGCATGAGCTGGATCAGAATGGCCGTTGCAGGCCTGGCGCTTTGCGCCGGTGCATCGGTCGCACGCGCCCAGGGTGCACAGCCACAGGGCGGGCCACAGGGCGGACAGCAGGGCGGCGGAATGCGCGGCGGACGTGGCATGCAGATGCTGCTTCAGGGAATCACGCTGACCGATGCGCAGCAGGCCAAGGTCACCGAGATTACCACCAAGGCCAGAGAGCGGATGCAGGGAATGATGCAGGCCGGTGGACCGCCGGACCCGTCTATGCGTGAGAAAATGACAGAGAGCCGCGAAAAGCAGGAAAAAGCAATTCGCGAAGTCTTGACGGCAGATCAGCGCAAGATTTTCGATGCCAATGTTGCCGAGGCGAAGAAGCGGAGAGAGGAAGGTGGTATGCGCGGGCCTGGCAACCAGGACTGATCAGCCCTTTTTATCGAGAGCTGTTTCAGTGTAGCGACTTCCCGGGTTCCAGAGTATCCAGCTCTGGAACCCGTTGTCGTATCCGGCCTTCTTCTGAGCACGTATCTGCTCCGCGTTATAGTGGGGCGCACCAAGCGTGAAGTCCTGATACCACGGAATTATTTTCGCGGCTCTGGCCACGCCCGCAGTTCGGCGCTTCGCATCTTTCATCACGTGATCGATGGTGGCGTAAGGACGCGCATTGGGATTTGAAAGTTTGTAGGTGCCCGGCGCAAAGTGCGACGGATACACCATCGGAAGCACGACATCTGCCTGATCGACGAACATTTCCCACTTCTGGCCGATACCCATATCAGTCGTGTCGGTGGCGGTGAGGCCAAACACATCGATGGTCACAGGCATCTTCGTCGCAGCTAGCTGTGATCTTACAAAACCAAGCTGTTCGCGAATCACCTGCGCTCGCACTCTGCCGTTAGCGAGTGGGTAGGTGGATTCGCGGATCAACCGCTTCTCGTCGGGAAACCGCACGTAGTCAAACTGAACTTCGCTGAAGCCGAGGTCGTAGGCTTCCTGTGCGAGGTCGGCCGCGTACTTCCAGACATCACGGTGATGCGGATCGAGCCACGGGTTCCCGTTCTTGTCCAGCCAGGGGGCGCCGGTATCCTTTCGCTTGATGGCCCACTCGAGCTTTGCGCTCGCAAGGAGCGGATCCTTGGCTACCACGATCCGCGCGATTGGATAAATGCGGTGCGCAACCATGGTGTCGAGAATTGAACGGAGGCGCTTGTGCGACATCGCGCTGTTTGTGTCGGCTCCAATTGCAATCGCCAGCGGCACACGAGATTTATAGAGCACGAAGCCGCGGTCATCCTTCACGTCGATTACGAGTGCATTCACCTCGGTCTTCTTTCCGAGTTCGATGAGCTGCCACATCTTCTGTCCCAGCGCGGCCCAGCGGTTCACGTAGAGCCCGCGAAGCACATCGGGCTGTGGTATGCGAACGATGCTCGCCTTCTGGATTGAATCGCGTCTTGCTGAATCGCGCGCCGCTGATTCTGCCTCGCCCACCGCTGCGCCAGCGGGCGGCGACTGCGCGGCTACGTCCCGGTTGTCGAGCGCGCCTTTCTCGCCACATCCGGCGAGAAAGAGAACTGCAACGCAAAGAACGCCTTTCAGCTTGATCATGGTGCCAACTCGTTGCTTGGGAAAAACGGCTAGAGCGCGTTCACTTCGGCAGCCGCATCCGAGAGATACCCCATCTCTCGCACAACGGTCTGTGCCTGCTGCGTGACCATGGTCAGGCCCGCAGGCGCCGCACCCATTCCTGCGGAGCGATAGCGCAGAAGCTCGAGCCGCATGCTGCGAAGAAGCTGGCGGCAGTCATCGAGCTTTGCTTCGGATTCGGTTTTCCGTTTCACGAGATCAGCAACCACGCGGCGCTGCCGCTTGAGATGCGCCAGGCGGCGCACGCGGTCCTCGCTTGCACGGTGGTCGAGCGGATTTGCCTGCCCCTCGAGCAGATCGATCTCCTTCTCTATCGATTCCGGCGTATCCCGCTGGTCGCGCAGATCCAGCTCGGCCAGAGTGGACGCCACCTGCATTGCCTTCCTGAGAATTGCATCAGCCGAGCTGGCGACGTCTGGAATCTGGGCGCGGTCGTCCTTGGTCATGGACTCGAGCTGGCGGTGTATCTCGTCTCGATCCATGCGCACCGAGCTCAGTGCACTGCCGTAGGGCGAGTTGTCTGCGAGAAGGGGCGCAATGCGAGCACCCTCACCCGGCAGCGGAGACCGCGTGAGACTTCCCCTCGAGCCCTGCGCCAGAGAGGGCGACCTGTCGCTGAACAATCCTGAGTCGGCGCGCGCCCGGGCACGTGCGCGAACCTTCTCGCGTTTCGTCTCGTCGAAAAGCGCGCGCGCATCGTCGATTGTCTCAGCCGCAACGTCGAAGAAAAGCCGGTCGCGCGGCTGCCTGAAGACATCTCTCCAGTTGTATCCTTCCTGCCACAACTTGGAGTAGCTGACAGCCATTCCGATCGACCAGAAGGCTGTGACCGCAAGAAACCCGCTGTCGCCAAAAAGCGAAAGCGGAACAAGGATGGCGTTGACGGCGAGGTAGGGTGCGAGCTTCTTGCGAAACTTCTTGACCGGGCTCGCGTCCCACCGATCCAGCTCGTCGGGTGAAGGTACGTTGGCGGCGCGGAAGCCCGAACCACTTCGCGTGGCCACAGTTCCCCGCATTCCCGCAGACCGATCTGCGAGAGAAAATGCTCCACCTCTGGCTGAATTGCCCGCGGCAGTCTGCGCAGTGCGAAGCGTCGGCATTGCGCCTCCGCTCAAGGCAACCACAACCGACTGGGCATCCGGAAACCTGTTGGCAGGATCTTTCTCCAGCATCAACATCACCACCGCAGCAATATCCTGCGGAAGGTCGGGCCGGCGTTGCTCTACAGGCGTTGGCATCTCCGAGAGATGCTTGACGAGCATGGATGGCGTGTTGGGCGCGTTGAAAGGCAGATCTCCAGTTGCCATCTGATAGCCCACAACACCGAGCGAATACAAGTCGCTGCGGCCGTCAATATCAGAATCGCCCGCAGACTGCTCCGGCGACATGTACGCCGGGGTTCCGATTGCCATTCCTGTTGCGGTGAGGCGCGAATCACCCTGATCAGTCATCGCGCGCGCGATGCCAAAGTCAGTCACCATCGCACGTCCGGTATCGGTATCGAGCAGGATGTTGTCAGGCTTGATATCGCGATGCACGACGTTGCGGCTGTGCGCGTATGCCAGTGCATCCGCCACTTCCTTGAGGATCCGTCGCACTTCGCCCGACTCCATTGCTCCGACCTTCTGAAGGCGAGTCGCGAGATTGTCTCCCGCAATGAACGCCATAATGAAGTAGACGAGGTTATCGCGCTCCTCGACGTTGTAGATCGGGACGATATTCGGATGGCTGAGCTGCGCAGCGGTCTCCGCCTCACGAAGGAAACGCGAGCGGATATCACTTCTGAATGCGAGCTCAGGCGGCAGCAGCTTGACCGCCACATACCGCTTCAGGCGTTTGTCGCGGGCACAGTAAACAATGCCCATTCCGCCTCGACCGATTTCGCTCTCGATTTCATAGTGAGGAGCAAGCACAGTCGCGACATGGGCCCCTAAGGTATCATCAGGTCTTAATGGCATGTATCCCGCGTCATCCCGACAGGCAATTCTGGCGAATCATGCCCCCTTGGCGTGAATCTGTCGCTCAAAAGATGCAGTATATCCCTCACCTGATACAGACGTAACAACAAAAGTAGTCGTTTCAAATTCTCTAGGGAAAAACATGGCACAGCGTCAAACTATACCCGTACTGCCGCTTCGCGGAACAGTAATCTTTCCGGGCCTCACCGCTCCGATAGCAGCGGGGCGACCCGGAACACTTCGCGCGATCGAATCTGCGCTGAAAGGCGATCGTCTCGTTTTCGCCGTTGCGCAGCGTGATAACACCGACGAACCGGCTCCTGAAATCCTCTATTCGATGGGCGTGATTGCGCGCATCGGGCAGATTCAGCGCGGGCTTGGCGGCGTGCAGCTGCTCCTTCAAGGAGAACAACGCGCTACTGCGCTACAGTATACCACCACCGACGGATATCTCAGCGCGGTAATTGTGCCTGCTGAAGAGATGAACCCGGTGGATGAAAACGATCCCGCGTTCACTGCTCTACAGAAAGAGACGCGCGAGCGTGCCGCCGAGCTCGGAGAGCGCCGCGGACTCCCCGAGGAAGTTGTGCACCAGGTGCTCGATGCCGTCACCGAGCCAGGCAAATTTGCCGACCTCGTCGCCGGATACATCGAATTGTCTGTTCCTGAAAAACAGGGACTCCTCGAAACGCTCAACATCGAAGACAGACTCCGCCGCGTACTCGTCCACGTACAGCGCCAGGTGGGTCTCCTGGAAGCGCAGGAGGACATCAAGTCGCAGGTGCAGGAAGAGCTGGGTGAGCGCCAGCGCGAGATGTATCTCCGCGAGCAGATGAAGGCGATTCAGAAAGAGCTCGGGGACGACGATCAAAGCAAGGAAATGACCGAGCTGCGCGACAAGCTCAGCAAACTCGAACTCCCCAAGGAAGCGCGCGCCGAGGTGGAGCGCGAACTCGGACGGCTCGAGCGGGCGGGGCGTGAATCGATGGAAGCCCAGGTCATTCGCACGTATCTCGAATGGATCGCGGAACTGCCGTGGAACGACCGCTCCGACGATCAGCTCGACCTGAACAACGCCTCCGTGGTGCTCGACGAAGATCACTACGGGCTCGGCGACGTGAAGGATCGAGTGCTGGAGTTTCTCGCGGTGCGCCAGCTCCGCGCCAAGCAGATGGCGCAGGAAGTCGAGCGGGAGGGTGAACTACCCGTATCTGCGCTTCGGTCGGAGAGCGACGACGCCAATCCCTCGCTGTTCGCCGGCAAGGATGAAGACCACAAGATCACCGACCAGAAAGAGGCAAAGGCACGCGCGATGGCGAAGGGCCCGATCCTCATCTTCATCGGGCCTCCCGGCGTCGGCAAGACGTCTATCGCCAAGTCCATCGCACGCGCTCTCGGACGCGAATACGTCCGCGTTGCTCTCGGTGGAGCACGCGATGAGGCAGACATTCGTGGTCACCGCCGCACCTACGTCGGCGCAATGCCGGGCCGAATCATTCAGGGAATGAAACAGGCGGGAACCAAGAACCCGGTATTCCTGCTCGACGAAGTGGACAAGCTCGGCACGTCATACCAGGGCGACCCTTCAAGCGCACTGCTCGAAGTTCTCGATCCCGCACAGAACGACACGTTCACGGATCACTACCTGGGAATTCCGTTCGATCTGAGCGAAGTGTTGTTCATCGCAACGGGCAATTTCGTTCAGAACATTCCCGGTCCGCTGCTCGACCGCATGGAAGTGGTGGACTTCGCCGGCTATACCGAAAGAGAGAAGTCTGAGATCGCCAAGAAGTACCTGATTCCGCGACAGCTCGAAGAGTCGGGGCTCGGCGACAAGGGAATTCACTTCACCGACGACGCGGTGATGAGCGTTGTATCCAACTATACGCGCGAAAGCGGTGTGCGGCAGCTTGAACGGCAGCTCGGTGCAGTGGCGCGAAAAGTCGCACGAAAAATTGCGATGGGAGAAACCGGAACGATCGTCGACGAAGAAATCACGGCTGATGAAGTCCGGGAGCTGCTTGGGCGGCCCAAGGTGCACCCCGAACGCGCTCAGGAATCAAATGAGGTCGGCATCGCGACTGGGATGTACTACACACCCATGGGCGGCGACATCATGTTCGTGGAAGCATCGATCCGCAGGTACTACGGCAACCGTCAAACCGATACCGAGACCACGGGCCCGGGCGGCGCAGTGTCGCTCATTCTGACAGGGCAGCTTGGCGACGTGATGAAGGAATCAGCGCGTGCAGCTTTCACATACGCCACCAACAATGCCGCAGCCCTCGGCATTCCAAAGGATCGGCTCGGCGCGATCGAAGCGCACATTCACGTTCCGGCGGGAGCAATTCCGAAGGACGGTCCGTCCGCGGGACTCGCAATCGCTACAGCGCTCGTATCAGAGATGTCAGATCGCGAGGTTCGCAGGGATGTAGCGATGACCGGCGAGATCACGCTGCGTGGACGCGCGTTACCGATTGGCGGTCTGAAGGAAAAGGTGCTCGGTGCTCACCGCGCGGGGATAAAACACATCATCATCCCCAAGGCGAACGAGGCCGATATCGAGGATGTCCCGGACGAAGTGCGCCAGGCTCTGACATTTCACCCGGTTGAAACTCTGAGTGAGGTGCTCGAAATCGCGCTGGTAAAACCGCCGGCGCCAGAGGAAGTCAAGCCGCTCGAGAGCGCAGCGTAACATCAGAGATACATTGCCAGCGGATTCCCTTGTCCGCTGGCAAGGAAACTTTTTACCAGGCGTAGCCCAGCGAGAGGCGTCCGATGGGCAGCCCGGCAGTTGCCTCATCCACTCCGAAAAGCCGCTTGGCACCAATACCAGCTGCAGCCGCAAAGTGCTTGTCCTTTCCGAGAAGCCAGACGTAATCCGCGCGTACTCCAAGTGCAAAGACGCTCTCTTCGAACTTGTTGAAGCAGTTGTCGCAGGAAGTTACGCGCGCGTATCCGCCGCTCGTACCCACTGAGAATCCATGTATCGCGCGTCCCGACGGATAGTACCTGATGATGCCATCCACGTTTTCATAGCGATCATCCCATGCGTCAAAACGCGATCCGGCAACCGCAATCGACACGCTCGGTGCAACCGCGTGCTCTATTTCACCGTTGTACCATTCGAACAACAGCCCTACCGGATTCGCTGAAATCAGCGTGAGCCGCTGCGGGCCGGATGATGGTGTGGATTGCGCAGAGGCAGTCGCTGCGACTGCGGCGAATGCCAGTCCTGAGAGTAGAAGTAGAGGTTTCATTGGGAAGTAAGAGGTGGTCTGTGTCCAGCGGGAATCACAAGGTAAAAGTGACCGCTCTCGTCTGCCACCAAAAGTTTTCAGAACCCGATGGGACCCCAGCGAAACAGTCTCCACGCATCGAGGCGGAGCGACTCCGGCTCCGTGCCTTCCACGAAGTATTCGGTATAGCGCCGGGCTGCCGGAGTATCTGCGGTCGCCATCTGACCGGTCAGCCGGTCCAGCTCGCCGCTAATCACTCCGACTGGCGCTGTCCACTGCGCAGCGGAACGCTGAAGTTGCCGTCCAGCGCTCGAAGCATAGTAGCGAGACATCATCCTTCCCCATACCGGCGCCGCGAGCGAACCACCGGCTGCACCCGCAGTTATTGTCTTGGGCGTATCGAACCCGAGCCAGACCCCTGCGACGATGTCGGGCGTCAACCCGATGAACCAGACGTCCGAGTTGTCGTTGGTAGTGCCTGTCTTGCCCGCTACCGGAATGCTCGCAGGCAGGTAACGCCGAATGGACGACGCGGTGCCGCGATCGACTACATCGCGCATCATGTCGCGGACAACGAAGGCCGCCCGCTGGTCAATGGCGGGCGGGAGCGAGCGCACCGGCGCAGTGAAAACTATCTTTCCGCTGCGATCCTCGATCCGATGAATGAAACGCGGTTCCACAGCCGTCCCCAGATTGGCGAACGTCGTGTACGCGGCAATAATGTCCAGCGGCTGCACAACAGACGCGCCGATCGCACTCGATGGATAGGGGGCAATCGAGCTTCTTATTCCCATTCGCTGCGCAAGCGCAATTACCGAGTCCATTCCCACTTCCTGGCCGAGTTGCACGGCCACCACGTTGCGCGAACGCGTCAGCGCTTCGCGCAGGGTTATCGGGCCGAGGTATTCGTGGTCAGAGTTGTCGGGGCGGTAGACGGTGCCGTTCGACATGGGGATTGCAATTGCGGTATCCCCGACGATTGCGTTGGGCGGCATGCTGTCCAGAATCGCCGCTGCATAGACGATGGGCTTGAATGACGATCCGGGTTGCCGCATGCCGTCGATGGCTCTGTCGAACTGCGACGCCTTGTAGTCGCGGCCGCCTACCAGTGCGCGCACGTCACCGGTGGTGGGATCCATCGCCACGACGAGACCCTGGAGATATTCGGAATCTCTCCCACTCCCCGCCGTCGTCGTATGACGATACCCCGCCTTGGCCTCCACTTCGGCCACGCCTTCGATCAACGCTCCGAGCGCCGACGCCTGCATCGCGGGATCCACGGCGGTATAAATCCGGTATCCGCCGTCATTGACGGGGATTCCCGCGCGCTGAGCCTGTATTCGCACGACGTCCATGTACCAGGGAGCGTTGACCGTTCCATAGTTGGGCGCGGTGACCAGAGAGGATGATTGGGCGCTGCGCGCCTGTGCCGCTGTGATGAACCCCTGCTGCGCCATCAGTGCCAGAACAGTGTTGCGCCTCTGCTTCACGCGGTCAGGAAATTTGACGGGCTCGTATATCTCGGGCCCTTTCGGCATTGATGCGAGCGTCGCGGCTTCGGACAATGTCAGCGACGCGGCAGGCTTGCCGAAGTACCGCATCGATGCAGTCTCGATTCCGTACCAGCCGTGCGCGAAGTTGATCTGATTCAGGTACGCCTCGAGGATCTGTTCCTTGCTGTAGCGCTTTTCCATTTCGCGCGCGGCGGACTGCTCGCGGAGCTTGCGATTGAGACTCTGGTCCCGGCGGTCTATCAGGTCGGGATGCATGTTGCCGACAAGCTGCTGCGTGATGGTGCTCGCTCCGCGCCTGTCGCCAAGGATATTGTCCTTGATGGCGCCGGCAATGCCGACGATGTCTACACCGTCATGCTGGTAAAACCGCTGGTCCTCGACGGCCACAAAAGCCTGCGGTACGTACTTTGGAAGCGATCGAAGGGAAATGTTCGTCCGCATCTGCGGGCCTATCTCCCCCACCAGCGAGCCGTCCCGGGCGAAAATGCGGGTCGCCTGCGGCTGGGGGACGATCTGCCAGGCTTCGCCCGTACGGCGTGACTGGGCGTCCGCAACGGCGGGAAAGAGAAGGGCCGCAGCGAGGACGAGTTGTCTTACCCGTTGCCCGCGCCTTTGGCGCATGTCAACTTCAGTGTAATGCATCAATCCGTGCACCTTGCAATCGTACAGTTCAAGCCGAAGAAAGGCGACTATCAAAGCAATCTCGCCAAACTCGGTACTGTATTCGCCCAGCTCGATACACTGACCCCGAGACCGCAGGCCGTGTTCCTTCCGGAAACTGCGCTGAGCGGATACTTCCTCGAAGGCGGCGTGCGAGAGCATGCGGTGACAACCGGCACGCTCGTTCGCGACCTCGACGAGCAATTCCGCGCTGCTGTTCCTTCGCTCGAGCCCATGGATATCGGCCTCGGGTTCTACGAGATCTGGAACAACTCAATCTACAACAGTGCGCTGTACGTCACGCTGGGCGGTGACGCCCCGATAGTGCGCCACGTCCACCGGAAAGTTTTTCTTCCGACGTATGGCCTGTTCGACGAAGAGCGGTTCGTGGATCGTGGATTCGAGATTCGCGCGTTTGATACCAGCTGGGGACGAGTTGCAATGCTGGTTTGCGAGGACGCCTGGCACAGCATGTCAGCGACGATTGCGGCGCTCGATGGTGCGCAGCTGATCTTCATTCCCTCGGCATCGCCAGGCCGCGGACTCTATCCGCGGCAGGACGAGCTTGCAGGCCCTGCGAATCTGGAGAGATGGGAACGGCTGGCGCGTGACATCGCTTCCGAGCACGGAGTTTTCACGAGTCTCGTGCACCTGGTGGGGTCCGAGGGCGGCAAGACGTTCTCCGGCGGTTCTGTGGTGGCGGGACCGAGGGGCGACATCAAGCTGCGGGCACCACTCTGGGAAGAGACCATCGCCACAGTTACGCTCGACACGTCGGAGCTCACGCGGGCACGCGTGGAGATGCCGCTGCTCACCGATCTCCAGACGATGCTTCCCCACCTCGTTCGGACGATTGGCAAGATTCAGATACGGGAATCGCTTCCGCTTGCTTTCGACCCCGCGACGAGCAATGGCGGGTCGCCGGTTGGAATTGTTTCCGGACAGCCGTCGCGCGCCGCAACCCAGCCACAGCAGGCAACTCCTGCGGAACGCAACGGTCTCGCTCAACCGACGCCGAGCAGGATTGCGGTAATGGCGGCGGCATCGTCGGTGATGGGGCCGCCACCGCTCGACATAGATCCTGCCCTTACCGCCGACTGGCTGGTCTCGTTTCTTCGCGAGGAGCTCCAACTGCGCGGGTTTTCGCG
>JBKJNN010000087.1:0-27797 GCA_046593625.1 Gemmatimonadaceae bacterium
CGCGCCCGGCCCAGTCTGGCCTCGAGCTGCTCGCGATAGTCGTCGAGGTCGATGAATTCCTTGGTGACACCAGTGGCAACGGCAGCCCACGCAACTGCGGGCGCTACCCAGAGCAAAATTCTCGGATCGAAAGGGAAGGGAATCAGGTAATCGGGGCCGAACTTGACTGAGCTGAGCCCGTAGAGCCGCGACACGCTGTCCGGCACTTCTTCCTTGGCGAGCAGCGCAAGCGCGCGGGTGGCCGCCATCTTCATCGCCTCATTCACCTCGGTGGCGCGCGCGTCGAGCGCTCCGCGGAAGATGAATGGAAACCCGAGGACGTTGTTTACCTGGTTCGGGAAGTCGCTTCGTCCTGTGGCAATGATTGCATCTGATCGCACAGCCCTGACCTGGTCGGGCAGGATTTCGGGCTCGGGATTCGCGAGCGCGAAGACGATAGGATTCGGTGCCATTCTGGCGATCATTTCGCCGGTAACGGCGCCTGCCACTGAGAGTCCGACGAAGACGTCCGCTCCGTCGAGGGCATCCCCGATTGTACGCGCAGACGTCTCGTTGGCAAAGCGGGCCTTGTAGGGATCCATCTCGCCGGCGCGACCCTTGTATATCACGCCCTGCCGGTCAGTCAACAGAATGTTCTCGCGATTCACACCAAGCCGCACGTAATGCTCGGCGGTGGAGATGGCAGCTGCGCCGGCTCCGGAGAACACGCACTTCACTTCAGCTATGTCCCGCCCTGTGATTTCCAGAGCGTTGAGCAGGGCAGCTCCTGATATGATGGCGGTACCGTGCTGGTCGTCGTGAAAAACCGGAATGCCGAGCGTCGCGCGCAGCTTCTCTTCTATATAGAAGCAGTCGGGGGCGCGGATGTCCTCGAGATTGATGCCACCGACGCTGGGTTCGAGGAGTTGGCAGAATCTGATGACGTCGTCCGGATCTTCTGATCCGACCTCGAGGTCGAACACATCGAGGTCGGCAAACTGCTTGAAGAGGTTGGCCTTGCCTTCCATCACCGGCTTGGACGCCAGGGGGCCGATATTCCCGAGTCCGAGGACTGCCGTACCGTTGGTGACGACTGCTACAAGGTTTCCGCGTGCCGTGTATTTGTAGGCATCTTCAGGATTCTTCTGAATTTCCAGACACGGCTCGGCAACGCCAGGCGAATACGCCAGGGCGAGATCGCGCTGATTGTTGAGCGGTTTGGTCGCGACAACCGCAATCTTTCCCGGGCGGCCTGACGAGTGATAGTCGAGGGCGTCTTTTCGCTTCATTTGATAGTCATTTGAACCCTCAAATTACGCGAAATGACTCGATTTAGGCACCGCTCAGGCCTCCCGAGGCCGACAAACTATCCCTGTGCGGCCTCGGGCGGTCACTCGGCGAGCATCGCCGCAGGGAGCGGATTCAGGATGCCGGAGCGCGCCGTGTGCGTGACGACCAGTGAATCGACCTGATGCGCCAGGCGTTAGCGCTCTTTGTCAGAACCATCGACTCTGCGCCGGCGGAGTTGATGGCGCGGCCGTTATACTGGCCTTCGGTGATGCTGGTGCCGATGGTCCAGGCGGTTGCTCCTTCGACACGCACCGTCATCGCACCACGCTTGTCCTTGACTGCTTTCGAAAAGGCGATGTCGCCTGCGAGGTGATGCGAACGATATTCTGCGCGGGTCTCCATGGAACCGCTCTCGAGAATGACTGCGTCGGGGGCGAGGAGTCGAAGCGCGGCGACGCTGTCGCCGGTGGAGAGCGCAGTGTGGAACGAATCGACGACTGCTACCACAGCTGCAGAATCTCCGTGAATGACCGACGTGGCCGGAACGGTGGCACCCGCATTTTCGGCGCGACCCGTGGTGACGAGCAGGGCGCCGGCAAACAAAACTCCTCCGGCGATTGCGACCGTACGAATTGGAAGTTTCAAGACTCTCTCCTTTTGGTTGACTTTGCCACTCAGGCAGCGGCAGGTTCGACTATGAGCTTGCCCCGTACCATGTTCATTCCGCACGCAAATGTAAACTCCCCGGCTTTATCCGGAGTAAACTCGATCGAGGTGGTTTGAAACGCAGGCAGGTCGCGGGCGATTCCAAAATCGCCGAAGACAACCTGCTCGGTGCAGGATGCTGTCTCGTCACGATAGAAGTCGAGGCGTACCGGTACCCCCTGCTTTACCACGATCACGTCGGGCGAATAGCCGCCTTTGACGGTGATTTTTATTTCCTGAACTCCGCCCTCTGTTACCCCGGCCGCGACTTTTTCGCGTTCGCCGAAAAAATACCAGAGAATAAGAGCGATGAGCAGAATGGATCCGACGAGAACTGCGATCTCCGCTGAGTCCATCACGTTGACCCTCCTGAAGCAACGAGCGGCATTCTGAAGCGGCGAAGCCGCAGGCTGTTTGTGACGACAGACACGCTGGACATGGACATCGCTGCGCTGGCGATCACTGGTGACAACAGCCAGCCGGTGATCGGGTAGAGCAGGCCGGCGGCGATCGGTATGCCGATCACGTTATAAACAAAAGCCCAGAAGAGATTCTGTTTAACGGTTCTAATTGTGGCGCGCGAAAGCGCTATCGCGCTCACGACTCCTCGCAGATCTCCCCGCAGGAGCGTGATGTCAGATGCTTCGATTGCCACGTCGGTGCCTGTGCCTATTGCAATGCCAACGTCTGCCTGCGCGAGAGCTGGCGCGTCGTTGATTCCGTCTCCGACCATGCCGACCTTTTCACTCCCGTGCTGGAGCCGCCTGACCTCATCGGCTTTCTGTTCAGGAAGAACTTCCGCGCGAACGATGTCGATGCCGACCTGCTTCGCCACAGCGTCTGCTGTGCGCTGATTGTCGCCGGTCATCATGACCACCTTCAGCCCCATGCGTCTCATCTCGCGGATAGCGGGCACTGATTCAGGCTTGATCTGATCCGCGACGGCAACGACGCCAGCGAATTGCCCGTCGAACGCGACGAACATGGGTGTCTTTCCCTCGCTCGCCAGGCGGTCCGTATCTGCAGCGGCGGCATTTACCTCGATACCGCGATCCTTCATCAGCCGGAGATTGCCCAGAAGGATTGCGCGGGATGCCACCGTTGCTTCCAGACCGTGGCCGGGTACCGCCCGAAACCCGGACGCTTCATCGAGCTTCATTCCGCGCGCTACAGCTTCCCTGACAATCGCCTGACCAAGCGGGTGCTCGCTGTTGCGTTCTGCGCTGGCGACGAGGCGCAGGAACTCGTCTGCATCCTGGCCGCTAACGGGGGAGATGTCGGTCAGCGCAGGCTCGCCCTTTGTGATGGTGCCAGTCTTGTCCAGGACAATTGTGGTGAGCTTGTGAGCGGTTTCCAGCGTTTCGCCGCCCTTGATGAGAACACCATGTTCGGCGCCAAGCCCAGTGCCCACCATGATGGCCGTCGGGGTTGCAAGGCCGAGGGCGCATGGGCATGCGATGATCAGCACGGCGACGAAGTTGACGAGGGCCATCGTGAACCTCACGTCAGTTGGAGCGAGGATGAACCATGCGGCAAATGTCGCAACCGCGATGGACAGAACAACTGGAGTGAAGATGCCGCTGATGACGTCGGCGAGGCGTGCAATGGGTGCCTTTGATCCCTGCGCGTCCTGCACCATTCGAACAATCTGCTGGAGTGCTGTTTCGCGTCCGACTTTCGTGGCTTCGAACGTGAAGGCGCCTGTTTTGTTCATGGTGGCGCCGAACACTTCGTCTCCGTTTGACTTGTCCACAGGAATGCTTTCTCCGGTGAGCATCGACTCGTCAATTGCTGATTCGCCCGAGCGGATGACTCCGTCGACGGGAATTTTCTCGCCTGGGCGGACTGCGATGATGTCGCCTGGTACGACCTGTTCGACCTCTATTTCGATTTCCTGTCCGTCGCGGACTACGCGCGCTGTTTTTGCCTGGAGTTTCATGAGGCGTTGAATTGCCTCTGATGTGCGGCCTTTTGCGCGGGACTCGAGCATGCGGCCGAGCAGGATGAGCGCGATGATGACGCTGGCGGCTTCAAAGTAGACCGGCACCATTAACATGCCATTGGTGGCGGACATGCCGGTCATTCCCGCAGAGGTGCCGGCGAAGAGGGAAGGCGCGACCGTCGCGGCTATCGAGTAGGTGTACGCTGTGCCGGTGCCTATGGCGATGAGGGTATTCATGTCTGCGGCGCGATGGCGCAGCGCTGCCCACGCTCCTCGGAAGAAGTGTGCGCCGCAATACAGTACGACTGGCGTTGCCAGTGCGAACTGAACCCAGTTGACGCCCGCGAAATTGAGGAATGCGATTCGTCCGTGGGACATCGCGATCAGCAGGATCGGAGCGGAAAGAATGGCGGCAATCCAGAACCGGCGACGAAGGTCGTCGTATTCCGCCGTGCGTGCCGCGGCTTCCGATCCTTCGCCTGACAGTCCGGATTCCGACGTCTCCCGGACGGTGTAACCGAAGTCCTCTATGCCGCGCTTTATGGTCTGGGTATTCGTGGCTCCGGGGAGATATTCAACGTCAACGCGCATCGTGCTGAGGTTGAACGAAGCTTCTACGACGCCCTTAAGCGACTCGATGTGTTTCTCGAGCGGCTGGGCAGAACCCGACGGCCGCGCCGAGTCATCGACGATGAAATCGGCGCTAGTTGTGCCGGTTGTTCCGTAGCCGACGTCGCTCACGGTTGCGGAGAGCTGGCGGATGCCGGTTGCCGCGGGGTCGTACTCGATGGTTGCGCGGGCGGTTGCGAGATTGACCGTCGCCTTGCGAACACCTTCTGCCTTGTTGAGCGACTTCTCGATTCGTCCCGCGCATGCTGCGCAGGTCATTCCCGTGATGGGGAGATCGATCCGTTCGGCTTCGCCGTCCGGCGTCGAATGGTCGTGGCGGGCGGTCGCTGTCATTTGCCTGTCCTGTACATGAGGTCAACAACTTCATCGTACATCGCGGATGCTTCCGTTTCGCCTGCGCGGATCGCGGCGGTGGCGCAGTGCTTCAGGTGATTGCGCATCAACTCACGTCCCACGGCGCGAAGCGCCTCGTTGACTGATGAGATCTGAATCATGATGTCGGCGCAGTAGCGTTCATCGTCAACCATCTTCTGAAGGCCGCGGATCTGGCCCTCGATTCTCCTCAGTCGCTTCATGTTCCTGGTCTTGATATCCGAATCGACTCCGACCGCCTTCCGGCCGGTATCGACGCTATCGTGAACAGCGCATCCGCAGCTTGCGCTTTCAGGACCCGGATGCGCTGTCCCCGTTTTCATGCGGCCTGAGATCCGGTGACTTCGAATCCGGCATTGGCGATAGCAGCTGAAAGCGCCTCTTCAGACGTGACTGCCGGGTCGAACGATGCTGTCGCCGATCCAATTTCGACGTTCTCGACGGTGGTTCCTTCGATCGAATCGAGGGATTTCTTCACGGTCGAGACGCAGTGTCCGCAGCTCATTCCGTCGATGCTCAGTTTTACGCGATTCATTTCATGTCTCCATTCAAACGGTGTCATATACCCTAGGGGGGTATATTAGCCTCTTCGAAAGGTGTTGTCAAGCTCGACCGGTCTTTGACTGCGGCGGACGGACACGTAGCCGGGCGTACAACAGTGGAAGTGGGGCCGCCGGGGCAGTGGAAGTGTGGCCGCCGGGGCAGTGGGAGTGGGGCGGCGGGGCGGCTGCCGCCGGCGCGGCGATGGATGGGATGCCTCACGTGCTTCGGTGGCAGAGCGGCGCTCCTTACAACTTCAAGAAACTCCGCTCCGCGCTAAACAGTCTCCGTTACTGCTTCTTCTTTGGATCCATGTTCATCTTGCTGTGATCCATCCCCGCCATCGGATCTGTCTTTGGTGGGGTTTTTTTCGTCGTGGGCGCCGCCGGCTTCTTTGTTGCCGTCGCTTTTTTGACGGGAGCTTTCGAGCCGGACTTCTTCACAGGCGACTTTGTTGCGGTTGACCTGGTGCTCTTCTTCGCCATCATGTCCTGCATCATCTTGCGCATGACCGGGTCAGCATCGACTCGCGCGCGAATTACGGGATCAGCCATCATCTGCTTGTGCAGCTTCATCAGGGCTGCGTCGTGATCGTCCATCGAATCCATAGACATTCCTGCCATTCCTGAATGGTCCATTCCGGCCATCGCCGAGTGATCCATTCCAGCCATGGCTGGCGCTGGCTTCGCGGCACCTGCCATCGCTGAGTGATCCATTCCATTCATCATGCTGTGGCTGACGACTGCGCCTCGTTCAACTGTTGGAGTGGGGAACCCAGCAAGAAATCCGCGGACTGGCCCTCCCATGTTCTCGATTCCCATACCAAGTGCCATTGCGCGCCATTCGTCGGGCGTCATCACGAACGACGTGTCGTCGCGGTAACGGCTCGCGGCAATCATGATCTCCGCGCGCTTTCTGTCGCGTGGCACATTGGGATTTGCAAGTATGTCGGATACGACGTCGTGCATCGAATGAAGATTGTCGAAGATAATTGCAGCTTCCGGATACCGCGCAGTGAACAGTGGTGCCACCGCGGGTGACATCGGCATCATGCGAGGCATCCATGTCGGCGGAGCCTCAATCATCTGCCGGAAGCGTGCGACTGTGGCGAGTACGCCGGTCTGGCGCTCGTCCTTGTTGGCGCCGGCGAGAAGAGGCTCGTAAAGGCCTACCTGGAGCCAGTGATACGCCCAGATGAGGCCATTGAATTTTGGATAGTTCTTTCTGAACGCGAGCGAGTACGGCTGGCCCTCCATCAGGTCCATGTTCTTCGGGCGTGACGAGAACGCGAGATCCTTGCGGGTCTTGTAGTACCGAATGAGTTCCTGCACCCGTGCGTCCTTTTGGGGCACGGTCAGGCGTTCGTCGGCCCAGGCGTCGTAGATCTGGCGATGAAGAAGGTGCGCCCAGTCGAACATCATCTTTGCTTCGGGGGCAAGCTTGGCGTACTCCACTTCGATCGCCGCTTCCTCGAGAGGCAGACTGGGCGGATTCACAAGGAGTTCCTTTGTAATGAAGTCGTACTCCTTGCTCTCGAGGATGCTCACCGGGGCGCCCGGTTTGGTGTAGAGCTTCTCGTAGAGGATGGCGTGCCCGTAATCGAAAGCGTTGAAGAGCTTGTCCGCTGCCGGGTAGTTGTGACGGAACTGCCAATTCGATCCGCCCGGCAGGTACATCTGCTCATAGGTCGTTGCCCACTGAGCGTCCGCTTTTACGGGCTGAACCAATATCGCGGCGGCACCTGCTGCAACTGCCGCAAAAATCAACTTACGCATCGTACCGCTCCTATTCTTCGCGCCTGTGTGAGGCGAGTTCGCTTGGAATTTCACGTCAGGTTCCGGGGAAGAAAGCGCGAATGGCGAACGCCCTGCTAAGCCCGAACGTTGCAAACCAGTTACGCTGGTCGCCGCTCAACTGCTTTCCGATTCCACCATCCACATTGAAGTAGGGCGTGAGCTGATACCGAACCCCGGTCGCAGCATTCCACGACACCGACTCCTCGCTGTGCAGTGGCTGCCGGGCAAACACTTCTGCACCCACCAGCATCGAGCGAAGCGGAAACGTGCGGTCAACAGCGAGTCCGCCGAGCCAGCGTGATACTTCTACACTCCCCGGAGCGGATTGATTCGATCCACCATCGACCCTGTCTTCACTTCCGAATGTGTATTGTCCGTTGACGTGAAAGCGCTGCCGTCCGATCGATCTCGTGGCTATTCCTTTCGCCGAGTAGATCGCCTTGTCGGGTCCGAACGAACCAACGGGAAGTAGCACGTTGCCAACGAGGCCCAATGCTGGAAGAGTTCTGGTTTCGACGTTGAGATTGTGCAGCACCGACAGGTCGAGACCGGAGAGGCCTGATTTTCTGGCTCCCCCACCCACGTCCACGTACGATATCGGAGCACCTAGCTCGATATGAGTTCGCGGGAGGATCCCATAAGCCAACTCAGGTTCAATGGCCCACTGGTAAACGCCTCCCTTTGCCCGCTCGAGCCGTAGCGGTGCCACCTGCAGCTCAAAAGCGTATCGCTCAGTGGAATAGGCGTCTTCGATTGTCAGGGGGCGGCCCTTGTCCGTATTGAAGTAGTCCGTCTGGGCCGCGAGCGGACCGATCGGAACGGCAGCCGCAATGAGGGCCATTCTGGCCGCCTTGGTCATCCTTGATAGAAACATGTGGAGTTCTGGATTGTAATTATTCAGTTCGCCGAAATGGCGCTGGTCTGTCCCGCCCGGCGCTTTAGCCGGTTTAAAACGCGGAAACTTTCGTTGAGTCTCTCAATGCAAAAACGCTGCTAACTGGCTGGCGGATCTGACGGTCGGCGTGCCCGGCTGGCGGTGTGCGTGTGCCGAACGATCCATTTGCCGTTCTTTTTTTCGAGAATTGCGGTACCGCGACCGATGTTATCAAGTGTCCTGCCGCCCGTTTCGGCTCCCAGGTGATAGCGAAAGATTGCCCAGCCCAGGTTTCCGGAGACGTGTGGCTCGATTTCGAACGGACGATACCTGAAGTTTTTCATCTCCTTCGTTTCGGGAGCAAGATGATGATCACGGTAATCGGCCCACGTACGATTAATTCCCGTGCTTTCCATCACCGTTAGACTGTCGCCCGCGTAGAGGGTGTCGAGCGCATGCATGTCGTTGCGTTCCGCAGCCGCGAAGACTGCCACGATGGTGGATGAAACTGCCCGCTCATCAACGGTCAACACGCGCGGCGCACTTGTTTGCGCGTGCGTTGTGGCGGCGTAACCGGACAGCAGGCCGCCAAGAGCAATACCAATCAGGACTCGCATGTGTGAACTCCTCGTGTGGAATGGGCATCATTCAAGGGCGTGAACCGTCTTCGGCGACGTACAAAGCTATTTTACCTTGCGTAAATTGGCGACTTGTTCGCTTCTACAACAGGTCGGAAAAGTGAAAAGTCCATCTCCTGAAGAGATTGCTGAGGACGTTCTCGCCCGGGAACTGTCCCGCCGGCGATTCCTGCGCGGCGGAGATTCTCGGGATGGCCGTGTACGCGAAAGTTCGGGGACAAAGGGAGCCTGCCTGCTGTTCGGGCTCGGGCTCTGGCGTTAGAATAAACACACAACTTCTGGAGAACATCAGGTGACGACCAGCCGTGAAACTGAAGGCCTCGATTTTCCAAATCTGCGCCGAATGGTAGAGGAGGCGCACCGGTTTTCGATCGAAGATCGCACGACACTTCTCAAAGGCCTCATTCCATTTGTGGCCAGTGAGATGCAGCCCACGGAGTTTGCCGCCCTGATAGACGAACTGCGCCTCAAAGGTGAGCGCTATTACGAAGCCAAGGCGCAACCGGGCGAGGGAAGGGATGCGCGTCAGGTGCCCGGAGAGCGGGACATAGAATCACGCGCGTGAACCGTCCGCTGTTTCCACAGTGAATAGATTGCCGGGATCACGAGCAGGGTAAGTATCGAACTGGTCACCATGCCTCCAACCATGGGCGCGGCAATCCGCTTCATTACGTCTGCGCCAGCCCCTTCGCTCCAGAGAATGGGCAGCAGTCCGGCCATGATCGCAGTAACGGTCATGATCTTGGGCCTGACTCTCTCAACTGCTCCCGTCTCGACAGCAGAATCAATGTCCTCCTGAGTCAGGACGTCCCGGGTTTGTTGCTTTGCAACGAAGGCCTGATCGAGATACAACAGCATAATGACCCCAGTCTCAGCGGCAACGCCCGCAAGAGCGATGAACCCGATCGCTACCGCGACGCTCAGGTTATAGTCGAGCACCGCCATCAGCCACACTCCACCCACAAGCGCAAACGGAAGCGACAGCATCACGATCGCGCTCTCCGTAACGCTTCTGAAATTGAGATAGAGGAGCAGGAAAATCACGAGCAGCGTTATCGGGACCACAAACGCGAGGCGCCGCTTGGCACGTACCAGTGATTCGAACTGGCCAGACCACTCTATACGATATCCCGGCGGCATCTTGAGGCGGGTTTCGAGCAGTTTCCTCGCCTCTCCAACGTAGCTTCCGATATCGCGTCCGATCACGTCCACATACACGATGTTGTTCAACAGCGCATTCTCTGACTTGATGAGAGTGGGCCCTGAAACGACACCGATCGTGGCGAGGTCCCTGAGCCGGACCGTCGGTCCGGCTGGCGTCGCGACAAGCACGTCACCCACCTCGGACGGATTGTCGCGCAGGCCGCGCGGATACCGCACAAGCACGCTGTACCGCTCTCTCCCGTCTATGACTTCGCCGGCCGACGCTCCTCCAACTGCGGCGCTCATGGCGGTTTGCACATCGCCCACAGTCATTCCATAACGCGCAGCGGCGGCGCCGTCTACGTCTATGTCCAGGTATCTTCCGCCAACCGCACGTTCTGCGAAAACCGAACTGGTTCCATCAACCGACGGCAGCAGACTCTCGATACTCTTCCCGATACGGTCGAGCTCTTTCAGATCAGGGCCAAAGATCTTGATGCCAACCGGCGTCTTGATTCCCGTCGCCAGCATGTCAAGCCGGTTTCGAATTGGCATCGACCACATGTTCGCCACACCAGGTGTCTTTACTGTAGCGTTGGCCTCCCTGACGAGTGAATCATACGTGACACCGGGGCGCCAGTCCTTTCGGTCCTTCAGTATCGCGATTGTCTCGATCATCGACAACGGCGCCATGTCAGTCGCCGTTTCTGCCCGGCCGATCTTGCCAAGCACGGTCTCCACTTCCGGAATCCGCGCGAGCGCTGCATCGCGCTGCTGGAGAATTGCCTTTGCCTGAACCGTTCCAACTCCCGGGAACAGCGACGGCATGTCCATCATGCTTCCTTCGTTGAGCGGAGGCATGAACTCGCTTCCCAGTCGCGATGCGGGAAGCAGCGTAACTACCATCAGCACAACCGCAACCGTGATCGTCTTCCAGCGATGGCGCAACACCAGTTCGATTGCCGGGCGATAAACCCGGATCAGAAAACGGTTCACCGGGTTGGCTGCCTCCGGCTTGATGCCCCCTCTGATGAACAGCCGCATCATCACGGGCACGACTGTAATCGAGAGCAGCGCCGCGGCGGCCATCGACAGAGTCTTCGTCCAGGCGAGCGGTCGAAACAATCGCCCCTCCTGCGCGCCTAGCGCAAACACTGGCACGAACGAAAGCGTGATTATCAGGAGAGAAACAAAAAGGGCAGGCCCCACTTCCTGAGCCGCCTCGGTAACGAGTCGCCAATGAGGCAAGCCGGTTTTCTCGCGCTCGTTTCGCTCGATGTGCTTGTGAAGGTTTTCAACCATCACGATCGCAGCATCGATCATCGCGCCGATCGCGATGGCGATCCCGCCGAGTGACATGATGTTCGCGCTTAGTCCCAGGACGTGCATCGCGAGGAGCGCCATCAGGATTCCGAGGGGCAATGTCAGTATGGCCACCGCAGCACTCGACGCGTGAAGCAGGAACACCACGGTGACGATTGCCACGATGATTGATTCCTCTATGAGCTTTCCCCTGAGGTTGGAAATTGCCCTGTCAATGAGGCCGGAGCGGTCGTACCCCTCGACGAACGTGACACCGCGCGGCATCGCCGCCTCGAGTGTCTTCAGGCGATCCTTTACGCGGCCAATTACTGCTTTCGGGTTCTCGCCGTATCGCATCACGACCCAGCCAGTGACGATCTCGCCCTTGCCGTTGAGATCCGAAATACCACGTCGTTGATCGGCCCCAATCTGGACGTTGGCAACATCGCCAACCGTCACGGGAACACCGTTGGCGCCAGCGCCAATCGAAACGGCCCGAATCTGGTCGAGCGATTCGAATCGTCCGCGTCCGCGAACCACCAGCTCACTTCCGCCCATCTCGAGAACTCTTCCGCCCACGTCCGTGTTCGAACCGCGCACAGCGGCGATGACTTTCGTAAGCGGAATGTCGTACGCGAGCAGTCTGGAGGGATCAACCTCGACCTGATACTGTTTTTCAAATCCCCCGAACGATGCGATCTCCGCCACACCGGGAACCGCCGTGAGCGCCGGTTTTACGGTCCAGTCCTGGATAGCTCTGAGTTCTCCGAGATTGAGTCGGCCAGTGGTGTCTGCTATGACGTACTGCATCACCCAGCCCACGCCGGTTGCGTCCGGTCCGAGCATTGGCCGGGCGTTCTCGGGGAGCCGTCCGGATACGCCGTTGAGATACTCGAGCACCCGAGACCTCGCCCAATACAGATCTGTGCCGTCCTCGAAGACCACGTACACCGCCGAGAGACCAAACTGGCTCATGCCGCGGACGAACTTTGTTCTGGGAACCTTGAGAAGCTCGGTCTCGAGCGGGTATGTCACCTGGTCTTCCACTGTCTGAGGCGCCTGACCCGGCCATTCAGTCATCACTATCACTTGTGCGTCCGACAGATCGGGAATTGCGTCCACCGGGGTCTGCATGGCGCTCCAGATCCCTGCGACAGTTACGAGCCCTGCTGCGATAAGAACCGTTCGAGTATGTGAGACCGACCACTCAATGATTTTGCGGAGCATGATCTATCTCCTCGTGGCGGGAGGCATTTGCATGCCCTTCATGTCGGCACCTTTGTCATCGACTGCTGCTCCCTCTGCTCCCTTCAATCCCGGAGAGTCCTGAGACTTCATATCGGTCATCTTGTCGGCACCCTGGCCGAGCATGCTGCGCATTACCTCGCCGATGTTGGATTCTGATTCGAGGAGGAACTGTGCGCTCGAAACCACGATCTGTCCGGAGTTGAGCCCCGAAATGATCTCAACAAATCCACTTCCGCGCCGTCCCGTTCGAACTTCTCGCGGAGTGAACTGCGTTGGGGCGGATCGCACGAACACGTATGAGCGTTCGCCCGTCTCGATCATCGCGGATGCAGGAACAGTGAGCGCTGCCGGTTGAGGTGACGACAGCGTGACCGTGGCGAACATCCCAGGCTTGAGTCGCCCGCCGGGATTAGGCAGAACAACCCGCGCGCTGATGGTTCGCGCGGCCATGTCGAGCATCGGATAGACGTACGTGATTCTGCCGGGAATCCGTTCACCGGGGAATGAAGTCACCTCGACAGATGCAACGGCACCGATCCGGGCGTTTCGCGAGTCGGCCTCGCGCAGTTCCGTTATAGCCCACACGGTTGAAATGTCTGCAACCGTCATGAGAGGCATTCCCGCTGTGACGGATTGGCCCTGGACGACAGTCTTCTCCGTGACAACACCGGATGCCGGCGCGTAAAGCGTGACCGTGCGTCTTGGCTGACCCGTTCGCAGCACGGCGTTGATCTCCTGCTCCGGGATATCCCAGAGTCGCAGCCGCTGCCGGGCTGAAGCCAGAAGACTCGGCGAAGTTGACGTCACGCCGGGTATCGCGCTCGAACCGAGCGACCTGTCGAGGCCCGCCGCAACGAGAAGTTCCTGCTGAGCAGCAAGCAGCTCCGGAGAAAAAATCGCGGCCACCGGTTGCCCGCGACGAACTGCCTGACCCGTCGAGTTCACGTAGAGCCGTTCGATATAACCGGCGAACTTCGGCGTTATCTGTACAATTCTTGTTTCGTCGAGCGCGATCGTTGCGGTCGCGCGGACGTCGCTGTCGATCGTTCTAACCCGGGCCGTGTCAAACGTTACGCCAAACTCTGATATCTGCGAAGCGGTGAGTTGAACCTGTCCGTCCGCCGGCATCACCATACCCGCCATCGAGTCATCCGCTCGCTTGCTTTCCTTGTCAGACTTTATCTGGGAGGGAAAGAACATCCATGAGATCACCGCAGCAGCAACAACGAAGGCGACGGCGATCCAGACATTCCTGGCTCGTGAAGACGGGCGCTTTTCAGGATATGATTTATTGGTCATCGGAGTATCTCCTGTCCGGTAAGCCGTTCCAGGCTTGCAATCCCCTGGGCGAAATCAGACATCGAACGATGGTAGCCCAACTCCAGGTCGAGAAGCATGCGGCGCGAATCGAGCACGCCATTGAGATCTCCGCTCCCGCTTTGATAGGCCGACGAAGAGGAGGCGAGCGATGCCCTCGCCTGAGGCAGGAGCGCCCTCACATAGAGCGCGAGCTGAGTCCGGCTTCGGCTGATCTCGCTGTACAACCGCGATACCTCCGCCCGTACCAGCGCCTCGGCACCTCTCTTTCGCGCCTCCGCCGATGACGCGTCTGCTCGAGCGGCATTCGCGAGCGGTGCCTGACGACCGCCTCTTTGAATTGCAAGAGGAATCGAGACCATCAGGGAGACGAGATCCGGGCGACCCGACCGCGTGCCGTCCGGACGAGTCATGTAGCCCGATCGCTGTCCGTATTGAAGTGTGACATCCACGTCAGGCAGGTGGGCGCGATCCGCGAGATCCAACCTGGCTGACGCTGCGTCGCTCATCACCGACATTCGCCTGACATCCGGGTTCAGTTCGAGCGCAGCGCGCTGCATCTCGGCGAGCGGCGGCAGGACCTGATTGCTCACAGCGGAGCCCAGTTCGCGTGAAGCAAAGCTGATTCTGGAAGCGACTGAATCCACAGCCGCCTGTGCCACTCTCGCCGGTATGGCGGCCTCGCGCATTTCGAGATCTGGTTCATCGACAAGCGCGGCGACCCGCGCGACTGCCGCGCGGCGCCGCTCCATCAGGTCGTTTGCCGTCTCGTTAAGTCGGCTTGCTTCCAGATTTGCACGGAGCACATCCTGTTGCCCGCCGCGTCCCGCAGCGTAGCGGAGATCCGCGGCTCTGATTACATCGCCGGATAAACGGTCGAGCCGTTTGGTTGCGTCGAGCGCTGCGTCCAGATAGGCGATTTCATAGTAGGCCACGTTCACCTCGCGAATTATCGAGAGACGAATGTCGTCAGCACGCAGCGACTCGGCTCCGCTCACCAGCTCCGCCACTTTCTTTTCAAGTCGCCGCTTTCCCGGATACGGAATCCTCTGATTCAGGCCGATGACCTTCATCGTCATCTCGGCTTCAGTGAAGCTGAGGCCACTGGCCGGGACGTTCATGAGGCCAGCTATAAGCGTAGGGTCATTGAGTGACCCCGCGCTTCTGACGCGCGACCGCGCTGCTGCTGCGTCCAGTTGCGAGGCAACGATATCAGGGTTTGCAGCGATCGCGCGTGCAAGGAGTGAATCGAGCGTCGGTGAACCTGATGCCCGGCTTTGCGCGGAGGCGTGTCGAGGGATTCCAAGGGCGAGAGCCAGCAGAATGAAAGCAGCAAGAATGCGCGCGCGTGCGCGTCCATTTCTTTCCATGTACATGTTGTGGTCCAGTAATCGGGGAGCACGCGGACCTCGAGGTTCGCGCGGCAACTGACCGCGGGAAACAAGCCGCAGGCTGTTGACTATTCGATTGTGACTGGACTAAGCCCTGGGAGGGGGGAGTTCGGGCAGCGCGCTGCGGGACTCTGGCTCGAGAGATACGATGGAGCGCGGGCACTGCGGCACTGAAGAGCGCGGCTTGTTGAGCGCGGGAAATCCATCAGCGAAGGAGGTGGCGCACGCGCTCATGGTTGAGCAGGCATGTGATCCTTCGGGGGCGGGACACGAATCCGGATTGGTTGTGTCTGCCGCGTTTGAAGCGCCAGTCAGCATCCCTGCCATCGAGTCTCCACTGACGTTCATGGGCATCGCAGTGTCATTGCGTGGGTCCATTACACCCGACTGACAGGCGGCTGCGGCGGCGCCTGTCTGCGACAGGAAGCCAAGCATCAGCATCAGCAGCACGACCACTCGCGAAAGCCGGATCATGAGGGCCGCAGGTGGGGGCAGTGAGAGTCCAGGCTACTGCACTCAGTGTGATTGCATACGAGGTGTGTGAACGCAAAGGCATGGTCGTGCCTGCAGTGCGTTGGCGCGGCCTGCATAGCTGCCACTCCGGACGCGAAAACGAGAGCAATCGACAGGCAGGCGCCGGCAACGGAGCGTCGGGTCAGGCGCGTTACCAATGACGTTTCTTCTCCGGCAAGCCGTCTGATGCGGCGGTCCAGCAGGTCCGGGTTCTGGAGACCGACGGTTGCCGGAATCCGGCTGCCAGCCGGAGCCTCCGCAAGTCGGAGAATTGCGGATGCCAACGTCAGCGGTGATTGTCCTGCCGCGGCATTGTCAGCTTCGATTTCCGCCTCATCAGCGATGTCATCGGAAAGCCGGCGCAGCGCGGGAATCCAGAAGAATGCACAGCTCAGGAACCGGTACACCGTAAGCCGAAGCGGATCACGTCGCTGCACGTGGGCCCACTCGTGGGCCAACACCATCGCCAGCTCAGCGTGCGAGAGATCCGTCCCCAGATCCGTCGAAACATAAATGCGGGGGTAGACCGTACCGGCCGTGAAAGCCGGATTAGGCAAGCCTTCGCATACTCGGACCACGGAGGGATCGAGGCCCGCATCGATCGCCGCGTTCCAGATGTCGCTGCCTGGCTCCGGCGGGTCCATGTCCAGTTCTGACAAGATCCTGCGAAGCGAGCGGAGCGCACGAAACCTGTCGTGCACCGCGTATGCGAGGCCGGCGATGAGAGCAACATGAAACAACCAATGAACGGGACTTAGTAACTCGGACACAGCAGCCAGACAGAGGCCGAGCACATGCTGCACGGTGGGAACCTGGTCTGCGATGTCTACTGGCAGGTGATGCGCGACGATGAAGAAAGTCGGCAACAGGATGAGCGAGACCGCACCGAGAAGCAGGCGACGGCGATGGACACCCTCCTTGAGGCGGAGAGGGGCAGCGGTCTGTTCAAACAGGGGACTCATCCCCGGCCTTCGGTCTCCGCAAGCTTCTGCCTTACGAGTCGCCCCAGTTCAGCGAGCTGTTCCGGGTCTCTCTCGGCAAGTGCGTCCACCAGCGAAGCAGCGACTGCCTCAGGGCCAAGCGAGAGAATACCCTCCACCACCCTTCGGGATGCGGCAGCCATGAATTCCTTCTCGTCCTGGCGAGCACGGTAGTGGAACAAATCGTCCATCTTTGCGCGAACAAGAATGCCTTTGGTGACAAGCTTGTTCAACACAGTGATTACCGTGAGCAGTTCGACCTGATGCTGGCGCACAACGCGGGCGTGAATCTCGCGGGCGGTCGATGGCTTTGCGGCTTTCCAGACAGCGCGCAACACCCTCGCTTCCAGATCGCCGAGTACCTTGGCAAGACCGCGGGCGGACAGTCTCACGGTATCCTGCAAGCCACCAGGTCTTCGTCTGGGTGCCGAATCAGTCAATCATGCCTCCGTTGCGCGTTAGTTCAACACTTGAGCTTAGCATGGGCGGAAGCTCCAGTAAAGGACGTCTTTACTTCCCATAAAGGCTATGCCTGGACGGTGTTTGCATCAGACTCTGCTCCGCATCGATGCAATCCCGCTTACGATTGCGAGCATCAAGCCTGTAGCGCATACAATTGCTGCCCCCGTTGGCAGGTCAAACTGATACGACGCCCACAGCCCGAGCAGGCTCGCCGCCGCCGCGATGGCCCATCCGATAAGCATTCGCTGCAGCCATCTGGTGGCAAGCATGGTACCGCAGACGGCCGGCACTATGAGATACGCAAACGTCAGCAGCACACCAGCAACGCGAACGAAGCTGACCACCACGAGCGCAAATGCCGCGTAAAACAGAAAGTCCCACAGCCGGACTCTCATTCCATCCGCAAACGCCTTTTCGGGGTTTGACGAAATGAGGACGAACCGTTTGTGAAACGCCGCGTAGAATGCGCTGAGTGCCGCGAACAGCAGCGCGCGCTGTCCGATTTCTCCTCGCGTAACGTTGAGGATGTCACCAGTCAGCAGGTGTTCCAGTTCTTCCTTTCCGCCGGCAACCCGGCTGAGAAGAATGATCACGCCCGCGGCTGCGACGACGAAGGTGATTCCGATTATAGCTTCCTGCGGTACCTCACCCTTTTTGCTGCTCCGCGACCAGCTGAAAAACGCAGCGCCGATGAACGTCACTCCAAGGGATATCCAGAACGTGATGCGGTCGTCGAAGTGGTAACCGAGAAGCAATGCCAGCACTGTCCCGAGCGTCGCTACCTGTGCCAGCGCGAGGTCTACGAAGATGACCTCCCGCTTCACCACATGCAGTCCCATATAAACCAGCAGGGGAGGGAAAAGCAGCGAGGCAGCGAGAGGCCATTTCATGACCTCCCACACTACCTGGAGGTGCGGGCTCATCTATTTGCTCCCCAGTCCGGCCGCAAGAGTGTTCACGATGTTATCCATCATCCCGAAGTACGAGTCAGGGTTCTTCGCGCCTGGCTGCTGTGAAATATCGAGCACAGTGCCTTTCACCTGTCGCGCAACCGTTTCAGCCGTCCTGCGATTCTGGAACGGCTGCACCAGAATGACACGTGCAGCTGATGACCTCATCCTGCCGATGACCTGAGCAAGGTGAGCGGGCGACGGCGCGATGCCTGGCTTCGGCTCGAGCGACTCCACCACGTCCAGATCGAACAGCTCGGCGAGATATCCAAAGTCCTTGTGATAAGTCACGATGCGGGCGTTACGATATGGCGCGAGCTGCCGCTTCCACTGCGCAAGCTTCGCATCAGCGGTAGAGTTGAAGCGCGCAAGATTGGCCTTGTACAGTGCAGCGGATTTCGGGTCAACCTGAGCGAGATGATCAGCAATGTGCCCCGCGACGATTTTCGCGTTGCGTGGATCCACGAGAAAATGCGGATTGCCCATCGAGTGGACATCTCCTTTTGACCGGTCGAAGCTGGTCGGCACTTCGTTCATCCTTATTCCCTGCGAAGCGACGATGCGGCCCGGCGAGCCCGCGCCGATTTTGCCATTGCGAGCACTCTCGAGAAGCGGAGGAAGCCAGCCAAGTTCCAGCTCGGCACCGCCATCGATCAGTACATCGGCGCGATTCAGCGTGACGATGTGACTCGGCTTGGCATCCACGAAGTGAGGGTCTTCGGTGGGCTTCGCGAGAGCAGTCACGTTCACTGCCTTGCCCCCGATATCGCGTGCGATTGCGGCGAGATCGGGCGTCGTAGCCACAACGCGAAGCTGCGCCGAGGCGGTCGAAGCGGCTCCTGTCACGGCGAGGAAGCCGATCGAAAGAGCTTTGTATAGAGTCAGATTTCTCATCGTGTGTATGATGCCTCTTAGAATTTGTGTGACGCGTGTGCGCCAATCAG
Source organism: Gemmatimonadaceae bacterium (assembly GCA_046593625.1). GTDB lineage: Bacteria > Gemmatimonadota > Gemmatimonadetes > Gemmatimonadales > Gemmatimonadaceae > UBA4720. The sequence continues at coordinate 19,017 of JBKJNN010000087.1, forward strand.
GAATTCGAACTGGAACCAGAGCGAATGGTCGGATCCGATTCCTGATCGGTCATCGTAGTTGTACTGCAATCGAAATTTCGAGAACTCTGTCGGGTAGACTGTCAGATTGGGCGACAGTCGGTATCTGTCTGCGCGAATCGGAGTGGCAAAGGCTGCATCGTCGCCGCGAACCCAGTCACCCCGGACCCCTGCAATGACACGTGGCTTGATACCCCACAGCGCCTGAGCGTAAGCGCCACGATCCTTCAGCTTCTCATCGGGATAAGCAACAGATGGCACATCACTGGACGCTCGTGCCTGAGCGTCATAGCCCCTGAAGAGCGCTTCTGCCTGCATGGAGACAAAGGGGAATCCTTGTTGTGCAGCAGAGGGTTTCCACTTCCAATAGCCATCGAGGCCATAGATGCGGGTCCTCGCCGATTCGCCTGAATTGTTTGGGCCAAAGGCGGCGGACGCTCCCACCAGGAGCGTCTGGGTATCAGATATGTCGAACGATGTCGCAAGTCGCGGAACAATCACCATGTCGCGCGCCCCATCGACGGTCCGCTCGAGCGGTACCCCACCGTGAATGTCCTGCGACTCGGGTGAATTGAAACTGTACATCGTCCCGCCAGTGGCGTTGAATACGCCTACGAGCGCTTCCGTATAGAACGACGTCGGCGCAAGCCATGAAAGACGCAGACCCTGACTGCGCAATCCTTCCGGCCCGAACATCCGGTTGAGGACGAGTGGCTGATCGACAAACGCCCACGAATGCGGGTGCTGTGGATTTTGCCGCCCGAATTCCGCAAAGAACTGTCCTGCCTTCACCTGGAGATTCGCCGGCAGCGAAGTGGTCAGCACGTACGCTTCCTCGAGTTCAACTCCCGTCTCGCCGTTCGGCTGGATTTTGAAGACGATGTTGCTGACTCCCTTGAAGTAGGGATCGACGGCGCCGTCGAGTGACAGCTCAGCGTTGGGAATTGTGAACCCTCTGACTTTTGGATCGTGGTCGCCGAGCTGCAGCGAGCCGACGTCTTTCTCCGTTGACCAGCCTGCATCAGTGAGGGCGACGAACCCGATGTTCATGTATCCGCCAGCAGCGCGCGGCGCGGCCGCAGTCGCTGCTGGCGCCTTGTCCGCCGGTGAGCCTCCAAGCTCCTTTTCCAGCAGCTGGACGAGCGCGATGGAATCAGCGCGCGCTGCGCTGTCCGCTCGCGCGAGCGAATCTTTCTGTTGCGGCGTCTGGCCATGGGTGACGACAGGAGTCACCGAAGCCAGCGCACAGAGGAAGAAAATCCCTCTCATTGATTGTGTGGGTTGTTGGTTGGTACTTCCGCGGTACCGGTGTGCCCGGTCAGCTCCTCAAATTCCGCGTTACTTCAATACCCGGCGTGTGGCGCCAGGTAACTCAGCCCAGCAGCGAAGGGGGCGCGCGGGAGCGGGAGTGAAGTGACCATGCCGATTCGAGCCAGGGCGCTGTCGCGGGAACGTGTTGCAGTGCAAGTCTGGAGAACGACGGGCGTGCCTGTGACCCTGGAACCGCCGAAGCGAGCAGCGAGCGCGCAAAACAAGCGGTGCAATCGGCCTCGTTGTGGGCGTGGTGCAGAGTCGTCCCTGCTTCTTCGGCATGCGCCTGTGCGAGAGGCGTCCGGCCCTCCAAAAGAGGCGCAAACGCGAGCAGCATCTGAGCGACGGCGAATAGAAACAGAGCCGGTCGCCAGAGAGAGCGCGGAAGAACGCGGGAGTGGGGCACGAAGGTCATACCCGCCGAAGTCTACGAGTTCCAGCCACCGCGTCAACTGAATCACCCGGCACCAAGGCATTTTCCACGTACCCGCGCAATCGTTCCAGCATGAGCCGGTCAGTGACGTCCGGCTCGAGCTTGGGCGTTTCGATGACCTTGGGCACGCGATACAGGCGCTCGTCATTCATGATCCGCCTGAATGCCACATCGCCAATGGCGCCTTCGCCGATCAACTCGTGCCGGTCGCGCCGTGACCCCAGCGGGACCTTCGAATCATTCAGGTGCATCATGCCGAGGCGATGCAATCCAAGTACATCGTCGAACTGCTTCATCACCTGGTCGTATTCCGTCGCGATGTCATAGCCCGCGGCGAAGATGTGGGCCGTGTCTACGCAAACGCCGACCCGACCACGGTAGGGAGCAGGAATCAGCTCGATCAGCTGTGCCATTTCTTCGAAGCTGGATCCAATTGCGGTCCCGCTTCCGGCTGTCATCTCCATCAGCACCCGGGCGCTTCCGGGAACGGCCTCAAGCGCAATGCCTATCGCCTCTGCATTCCGTGCAATGCCACTCTCCCGCTCGTCCATGAAGTTGCCGGGATGAGACACGAGGTTGCCGAGCCCGAGCGCTTCGCATCGCCGCAGCTCTCCGATGAACGAATCGAGCGAGCGCGCGCGCAACACTGGATCGGGTGATGCAAGGTTGATGAGGTAGCTGTCGTGCGCCGACATCGCGCGGACATCAGTCCCGCCCAGCGCCTCCCGGAATGCAGCGCACTCCTCATCTGCGCAGTCACGTTCAGCCCACCTGCTTGCCATTTTCGTGAAGATCTGCATCGCGGTGGCAGCAATCCGTCCGGCTCGCGGCGGCGCCTCGTGAGTGCCTCCTGCGATGGATATGTGCGCGCCGAGCAGCAGGGGTTCAGCGCGATCCACGTAACCAGGAGAGTGGATCGACAGCTGGCCCGCCTCGGCGAATCTCGAAATGCAGATGGGCGGGAAGAGCAGGGTCGGTGGCGCCGATCGTCCCGATGATCTGGCCTTTGGACACCTTGCTTCCCTTCGATACCGACATCCGGTTCAGTGATCCGTAAACCGAATAATCGCCGCCTCCATGCTCGAGAATGATCGTATTCCCGTAGGTGCCCATCACATCGGCAAGAACTACCTGGCCGGCAGAAACCGACTTCACCTCACTCCCCTCCGACGCCGAAATCCCGATTCCGTTCCAGCGCGTCGTCGTGTTGTTGGGATTCACCACTCGTCCGAAGCGATAGATGATCGACCCTTCCAGCGGCCAATCGAGTTTGCCGAGGTCGCTCGTGCGGATGGTGCTTGGCGCGGAGGGAGCACTGTTGGGTCTTGCCGACGCACGGCGTCGCGCTGCCTCGAGGTTCTCGATTACGCTGTTCAGCCGTGCTTCGCTGCGCGCAAGCTGTGCAAGCCGGTCTTTCCCCTTCTTCTGATCCTGCCGTGCCTTCACGAGACTCTGCTGTCTCTGCTGCTCGAGCGCAGCGAGCCGCTCGGCCTCTCGCGCCTTCTCTACACGATTCTGTTCGACACCACTCTGAAGTGAGACTAGCTGGCGCCGCTGGCCGATTATCTGGGTTCGAAGCTGATCTACCCGTCTCACCACAGTGCGATCGCGCTGAGCGAGGACATGAAGGTATTTGTATCGCGCGACCAGGTCGCCGAATGACTTGGCCGACAGCAACACTTCGAAGGTGAAGAGAGGCCCGCGCTTGTAGATCTCGACAAGGCGTCTCCGAAGGACCGCGCGTTTCACTTGCACTTCATCCTGCGCGCGCACGAGGTTGGCGGTGGTGTGCTCCACCTCTCCATTGAGCGTCGTGAGCTGCTGGTCGAGCGACTTCACAACCCGGATGGTCGCGTCGTGCTGCCGGTCGAGGTTGGTTACTTCCTCGCTGATGTCGTGGACCTTGCCCTGGAGGCTGCGCATGCGGCGCTGGAGCTCCTCGCGCTCGCGACGAATGCGCGAGAGCTCGTCCTGCTGCGAGCGGAGCTTCGCGTCGCCCTGATCCTGTGCCTCAGCCCTCCCGACGGTGAAAAGAGCAAATGCAACGAGGAACGCGGTCCTTCTCAGATACGACGTAGGTGACTCCATACGGATGTCGCACTGCCGGCGACTCCGATGAGAGCTCCGCACAGAATCCCGATCACGATCCACTGCGGATCGAAGAACACCAGTTCCATGAATCGCGAATTGATCGACCTGTACGCAATCCAGGTGAGAAGCGCCGCAAGAGCGCCGCCGACGATACCCTTGGCGAAACCGTCAATCAGAAACGGCGCGCGCACGAAGCCATCAGTCGCGCCGACAAGCCGCATGATCGAAATCTCCTTCGCGCGGGCAAGCACCGATACGCGAATTGTCGCGCCGATGATGATTATCGAAACCACTGCGAAGGCGAGCCCCAGACCCAGCCCGGTGCCTGCCGCGATAGTGCGCAGTTTATACAGTTTGGCGACCCATTCCTCTCCGTACCGCACATCATCAACGAATTCATACGACCGCACGCGCTCGGCGACAGCCCTGACTGATTCAGGATCCCTCAGCCCGGCGCGAAGGTGAATGTCCATGGACGCAGGCAGCATCGCATCCTCGAACACATCACTGAACTCACCGAGATCCTTGCGTGCCCGGTCGAGCGCGCCTTCCTGCGAAACGTAAACGACTCTCGCAACCTCCGGAAATGCGCTGATGTCGTCCATCGACGTGGCAATGGCCTCGGCTGAGGTTCCGTCGGAAACGAAAGCGCGCACCTCTACTCTCTCCTCCACGCCGCGCAGTGCGTGGCGGATGTTGAGCGCGACTAGTGCAAACAACCCGAAGGTGAAAAGAGAGAACGCAATCGTGATGACGCCGAGTACGCTCAGGAGCGGCGCGCGCCTGCTGGCGTTCCAGGCTTCGCGAAGGGAAAGCATGCTACTCCTTGTCCGCTGGAGGAGCGGGCCAGTTTCCCTCGCTCGGCCCGCCAATGGCCGGCTGTCCCATCAGGGGCGTGTAACGTGTTTCAGGAGGAGGAGTGTCAGAAGAGTCGAAGACCACTCGCCCATGATTGAGTTCGATGGTGCGGGCATCGTCCGCTTTCCGTACGATCTCGAGATCATGCGTCGCCATGATGACCGATGTTCCGGCGGCGTTGATTTCGCGCAGCAACTGTAAGACTCCGCGTGTGGCGCGTTCATCGAGATTGCCCGATGGTTCATCGGCAAGCAGGAAGTATGGGTCGTTGACGAGTGCGCGCGCGATTGCTACACGCTGCTGTTCTCCGCCGGACAACTGACGCGGGAGATGCGTGGCCTTGGAGGAAAGCCCCACCTGCGACATGACCCGCGAAACACGCTGGGCAATGGCTGCCTTGGGGGTTCCGGTCACCTCGAGCGCGAAGGCTACATTCTGTTCGGCAGTCCGATCGTCGAGCAGCCGGAAATCCTGGAAAACTATTCCAAGCTTCCGGCGAAGCTGGGAGACTTCGTTACGCTTGGCAGTGTTGGCCTGAATTCCGTTGACCCAGACTTCGCCATGTGTTGGGCGCTCCTCCATGTACAGGAGCTTCAGAATGGTGGTTTTCCCCGACCCGCTCGGCCCGATGAGGAAAACGAACTCTCCTCTCTTCACCTGAAAAGTCACGTGGCTGAGGGCCACACGAGTCTTGGAATATTCCTTCGCTACGTCGTGGAGTCTGATCATCCGCTACTGGAGTGCCTGCTCGATATCTGCAATGATGTCCTCTGCGTTCTCGATGCCGATGCTCAGGCGGAGGGTGCCGTCGGGTATGCCCATCGCAGCCCGTTCCCCGCTCGTCATCCCTGAGTGAGAACTGAAACGAGGTTCGACTACGAGCGACTCTACGCCGCCAAAGCTCGATGCGTGTGTAAAAAGTCTGAGCTTTCTGACGAATTTGTCTGCAGCTTCTACACCGCCGGCAAGTTCGATGGCCATTAGACCACCAAACCCGTCCATGAGTTGCTTTGCGAGTGCATGATCGCGGTGGTCCGGCAGTCCGGCATAATGGACTTTCCGGATTTCCGGACGAGCCGCACACCATTCAGCGACGCGCATCGCATTTTCATTCGATCTCTGGACGCGCACCTCGAGCGTCTTCATTCCACGCTCAAGCAGCCAGCATGCAAAAGGGTCAGGGGCCTGGCCCCAGACGATCATCTTTTTCCTGACTTCGTCTATGTAGGATTCCGTCCCGGCCACTGCTCCGCAAAGGATGTCATGGTGGCCATTGAGATACTTCGTAGCGGAATGAATGACTACATCCGCGCCGTGCTCGATCGGGCGGGAGTTTATAGGGCTTGCGAGTGTCGAATCGACGACGAGGGCCAATCCTCTGGTGCGGGCGATGATTGCGAGCTGCGGCAGGTCTATCACGCGCGCAGTGGGATTCACCGGCGATTCGACAAAAATTGCGCGCGTGTTCTGGCGCAGGGAGTTCCTCCACACACGCCGCTCGTCCGGATTGGCGAAGCTCACTTCGATGCCCATAGGCACCAGTTCTTCAAGAAATAGTTTTCTCGTGCCGCCATAGATCCACGAGCTGGAAAGCAGGTGGTCTCCGGGCCGGAGCAGGGCAAGCATTGCGCACGCGGTGGCGCCCATCCCGCTGGAGAGTACAAGCGCGCTCTCCGCACCCTCGAGAGCAGCAATCCTCTGTTGCACGACCTGGGCAACAGGCGTGTTTCCATAGCGAGTGTATAGCAGGCTCTCGCCGCCTGTCGCTCCGAACTCCTGGACGAAGTTCACTGACTGGGTGAGAGGAACGGCGACGGGTGAGCCGGCAGTTCGTTCGCCGGTATCGCCGTGTATCGACACTGTCGACCTGCCGTATTTTACGGCTTTTTCCGGGGGCGTCGTCATCAGCCGAAGTGCCGCTTTCCGGCCGGCGTATCGAGATCTGGCTTGGTCACGGTAACCGACTCCGAGATAGCGACTCCGGCAACATCGCGCAGTGAAACGTGGCCCGGCGGAATTTCTTCATCGATTACGAGAACCGCGAGTTCCTGCCTTCGAGGCCCCGCGACCCATACCAGCTCACCGTCAACGACCAGCCGGAATCGGGCGTCTGACCCTCGCATGCGAACGAGCGGACCTCTTTCAGGATCTCCCTTCTTGGTGGAGATGTATTCGATGACGTTCATCAGCGGCTCGAATTTGGCGCCGAGCCCGGGCGGTGTTGCCTGAAAGCGCATTCGCCTCATGATGCCTCCACTCCTCCGCCTCCAGGTGATACCGGGCCATCGAGCAACCCGAGCGGTCCTGCCGACTTCGCGTTGCGCACTGCCACGTAGCCAGAATCCTGCCTGATCACGAGCCGCCGCCGCCAGAGCATTTCAAGCGTCTTCTCGGCAGCATCTGCAGGAATGCCTATGGCGACAGCCAATTCGGCTGGTCGGGTGATGCCGAGCTCGCAGATCTTCTCCCACGCCTGGCGCTGATCCGCCGCGATGCTTCCGACGAGCGTCGGTGAGCCATCCGCCAGTTGAGTGACGAGAGCGAGACTGTGCCGCTCGAGGACGGCTTCGATGGCGTCCATGTGCGATTCGTTCATTCCAAAAAACACGAAGTACACCTCGCGTCTCGGAATGTCGATGCTCACATACTGCATGAGAAGCTTCGCGACAATCTCATCGGCACATGAAAAATCAAGCAGGCCTACATGCGAAAAATCGAGCACGGCGAGCGCCTTGTCGCCGATCTCATCCAGATGATGCTCGATTCCGATGCGCACCGCTGCACCTGTGGGACGCGTCACGAGGTTCGAGTAAAGATCGCAGACGCTCCGTTTGAGAACGCTGCTGATGTCGATGTGGCGAATCATGCGTCCGGGACCCGTTCGGGTATGGTGATCTGTACCTGTGCGCCAGGAAATGGCGCAAGGTTTTCCTTGAGTGGCTGATCCTCGTCCCACGTGGCGAGCACTGCGATGCGCGCAGTGCCACTGCGCACGCTGAACTTGCCGTCCCAGTTGCCGATAAATCCTCTGACGCCTGCCAGGCCCTGTCCGCGGCCTGGATCCCTGAAGCGGCTGACTCCGCGCATGACTGTTTCTTCGAGCGCCATTCCGTCGCCCCATCTGTCGCTCGATCGCGCGCCCTGCGACGACTCCAGGGATTTCCTGAATCCAATGCCTGCGTCACAGACCGCAATGACGACTGCGTTCCGCCCAAGCCGCTGCTGAAACCTGTATGACTGCACGGCAACCCAGCCGCCCGTACCCGCATGCTCGATCACGTTCTGGCAGATCTCCGACAGCGCCATCGTGAAGCGCATCGTGATCTTGGATTGAAGGTGAAGCTTTTCACTGAGGATTGCGCGGGCGCGCTCCTGGATATTCTCGACGACGGTGTGCACGTCCTGAGTGTGTACGACTGGAGTCACTTCCAGCAGCACGCTCGCGCCTGATGCCTGGCGCGCGCGCGGAACGCGTCCGGAAATGTCGTACAATCCCTCAGCGTATTTGAAGAAGCTTGCTCGCGACCAGTACGATGCTGTGTCATCGGCCTCAGGCACCGCGAGAGCGGGGCGTTCGAGCCGGGTCTGCGCGACGGCAAGCAGGGCAGTGAGTCCGAAAGGCGAAGCCCAGCGTGTTCTGCGGGCATCGATCAGAATCTTTTCGTCGGGTGCGACTTGCGCGAGCTGGTCGAAAACCTGCTCGAAGGTATGTTCATCGAGCGACGGGGGCACAGATATGATTTTCGTCACCTGGCGCTCAATTCCCCTCTCAGATAGTGTGTGAGGCCTGTGGCCCCGCGATGATCTACATTTCGCGCCGCTGCCGCCGCCGCTTTTGCCATCGCCAACGTGATGTCATCACCAGCCAGCAGGCGGGAGAAATATGTGGCTCCCCACACGTCTCCGCATCCTGTCGGATCGCCTCCTGCTAGGTCGCGGGCAGGAACTGCCGGAACCAGCTCGGTTCTCATCGCTCCCGGCGGCGGTCCAAGTGAATGCCGCTCCAGATCCGCCAGTCGTTCGAAACCTGGAGCCGCGAAATAGACCACGCCGCGGCTTCCGAGCGTCAC
>JBKJNN010000149.1:0-6255 GCA_046593625.1 Gemmatimonadaceae bacterium
GACGCGTTGTGGTTGCCATAGCGGAATTTACGGAAAACGACCCTGCCCGTCCAGTGAAAGGCCGGCTACATCCGGCCGATCGCCCGCAGTCGCCTTCTCATCCGGCGAGGGAGAAAGAACGCAGCAGCAGCCAGTACTTTTTCGAGATTCATCGCCGTCAGGTCGGCGGGATCCCCCGCCCAGTATGCCTGGACAACGGTGCGACCCGCGTTCGCGATGAGGCGCTGCAGTGCAAGGATAAGGAGAAACACATCATCGATTTCACCCAGAAACGGGATGAAGTCAGGAATCACGTCTATTGGCAGGAGGATGTACGCGATCGCTCCGGCAACGACGAGCTTGTCGACCGAATTCACCCGGTTGTCTGTGATCAGCCCATAAAGCAGCCGAAGAAAGTTGGGCAGCTCGCTGATCGTGCCCATCACCGTGCGCTTGGCGCCGGTACGCGGAGTACCGTTGTCGACATGCGCGTCGGGAGGAAGCTTGCGTGGACGCCGTCCCGCGGTAGAACTGGACCCTCTCTTCGCTGTCGTCACTTTCCGTCTTCTCCGGCTGTGGGAGGTAGCTTGCTGCCCAGCTCGTGCGGTCCGCCGCGAGGTATGTCGGGAACCGCCGGCGTCTGAGCCGTGTCGGACGCACTACTTCCCGTAGCCGCGCCCATAATCCCCGTTGCAACAGACTTGCCAGCGTTGGCGACATCGTTGATCGCCCCCACTGCCCTGTTCATAATGCTCATCGTTCCGGAAATGGCACTCGCGGAAACCTTGCCAGCCCGAAGCGTGCTTTCGACTCCTTCTGCGAATCGTGTCAGAGGGTTCGGCGCCGGTGCATTCATCGGCGCGTACTTCGAGCCCACAAACTCGATATAGTCGAGAACCTGGTTGAGCTTGTCGTCAGGCAAAAGATCGAGCTTCCGCAGCAACCTGTCGCGAAGAATGTCGTTCACAGCCTACCTCACCCGCGCCAGCGGGCGCGTTTACCGCGGGCGTCGATGTGCACGTATGTCGTGCGCGTGTGCCCGCTCGTGTAGATACCCAAGCCCCCTACGAGATCCGGGTGCTTCAGTTCCACGATCTCCACTGCAAGACCGACCATCCGGCTGTCTACGGCGCTGTACTTCCCGTCCCCGTTCGCGTCGATGGCAACATCTGCGGCGTCGCCATACTGATGCTGACTGTCCCTGGCTGCCCGGCGAATCCTTCGATTGTGATCCGGCGCCCGAAATCCGGAGCGAACATCGAGTGTCAGCTTCACCTCGTCCGCCGTCCCGCCATGCCATCGAGCGAGCTCGGAGATCACAAGCTCGAGTTTGTCGAGCAAACGTGGGCTGACAGCCGCATACCGTGGCCACGTGTCCTGCCCGTCGTGATTCATGAAATCGCCAACTCTCAGGTGCTTGCTGATCGGAATGTTGACATCTGCTTCCCGCACCTCGAGGAAACCATCTGGCGGCTCCTGTTTCCCGGTAATCCTCTCTGCCAGGTACGTTCCGATGCGATAGCCGTTCAACACGCCCCCCTCTTTCTCCTTGAACGGGACGAGAACTGCAACGGTCAGCCCCTGGACATCCCGGTGTTTGTCGCCAAGCACGAGAGTCAGACGGTAGAAACCGGGGGTCGTCGGGGTCTGAACGTGCGCACCGATCAACAGCTTTGGTGGCTCAGTCGTGGCCGAATCGCCGACTCTGACCCAGCTGTAAGTGAGCGATGTCGGGTCGCCATGAACGTCGAGTGGATATTCGACCGTTTGGCCGGGCATCGCAAACTTCAGGAGGACGCCGCCACTGGCGCCGAACGCCGTCGCTGACGGCGAAGCTGCAGGAAGGTTCTTGCTTAAAAAGGTCGCAAACGGTTTCGCGGCAAAGCCGGGAAGCGGTTGGACGAACTGGAGAGCTCCCACAGTCGCAACAAACAGCAGCCCCAGCGTGGCCAGGAGCGCCGGACGTTTATGGCGATAAAGTTCCTCGTCCGCCAGCAGGAGCCGGTGGTCGGAAAGGGGTGTGGTCATCTTACAAGCTAGTGCTGGCGGGTAGATGGTGCCATCCGGCAATCGTTCGGCGGCCACTCAATAGATATAAACCGGGGTCCCGACGGCGACCATGTCGAAAAGCTTCTCGATGTCTTCGTTCCGGAGCCGGACGCAGCCGTGACTCACCGCGCGGCCGATACTTTCCGGCGCATTCGTCCCGTGGATACCGTACCCATCACCCAGCACGAGCCGACGCGTGCCGAGTACACCCTTATAGCGCCTCTGGTTCGTCCCGAACGGCGGCACCACGATGTTGCCGTTAACAACAATTTCCCGCCCGTCGGTGGCCGTTAGCGGGACTTCACGACCGTCAGGATAGCGCTTCACAACCTCTGAGCCGCTGACCCGCACCACCCCTCCATCGCCAGTGGGGATTTGCGATGACCGGTCCATTCTCGCGATCCCAAGCCCGCGTTTGTTGGCCTGCTCCTGGAAATGCCAGTCGGGCGGCACCCACGCCGGGTCGACCTCCTTTTCCTGAACGGTCAGCCTGCCACGCGGAGTCTCGAACTTGTAGTCCCTGCCCCCGGGTCCACCGACAAGCACCTTCCCGCTGCCTGTAGCTACCTGCGTGTTGAACAGCACTTCGTTCCCGCGCTTGTACCAGATCTGGTTCTCCGAAATACTGACGACGATGTAGGGTTGATCCGCGCTGACGACCGGGTTGAGCGAGGCAAGCTTGCTCAAACTGTCCTCTGACGAACCGAGTTTCCCTTTCACCTCCTCGAGGAGGCCGAGGTTGTCGTTGAAAACCATGCGATTTACGTCGCGTTCATATCGGAGGGCTGCTGTGGAATCGAGGAGCATCACACTCGCTGCTGCCGCCAGCGCGAAAGTGAGAAACGTTCCCCAAATCCATTTGCCCCCACGCGTCAGCCCATTTATAAAACCCATCGACTCACCTCTGTTGAATTCAACCTGGCCATCCGTGATATCAGTAAAAGAAAACGCGCATGCCGGCGTTCAGATCCGGGAGAATTGCTTTCAAGTCACTGCGCCTGACGCGAATCGATCCCGGCGGGATCGGAGCTCCATCCTGCGCCAGCGCAGTCGCGTCACTCGGGCGAATGGTTGTACCCCCACTGAGCGTGATTCCTTCCGCTGCGGCTTGCAGGATTGACGTTTCTCCTCGCGGAACGACGACAGGGATCGAGTCTGGACCGACCTTCGTTTCAGGGCCAAACGCAACGGGCATCTCGCGCAGCACTGCTCCTTCGCGCTCGAGAGTCATCGTCCCGCTGTCAATCGAGATTGCAAGGTGGAGCGCCTTTTCAAGCTTCGCCTGCCGCCTTGCCAGCTCCACGGTTATCCGCGTCTTGTTCTCTTCCGCAGCTACGATCGCGTCAGTCTTGGCTCGCTCCTGACCGCTCATGCTCGATCTCAGACGAGCGACCTCCGCGGTGTAGGCGCGTCGCTTCACGACGATGAGCACATCGACGGCAATCATTGCGATCACAGCAATGAGCATCGTGAAAATGAACCCCGGGTATGCTCGGCGGAAATCGCCCCAGTGTTGCCTTCGCCGAGTTTCGCCGCGACCACCTTCGGGGTTACGACGATCGCTTTTTTGGTCGTCAGGGCTGTTGCTGACGAGTGATATGTCTGGTTGCTTTGCCATTATTGTCGGGTAAGGCTCTCGAGATCGAGAATCGGTACGCCGGCCGGCTCACTGCGGGCGTTTCTTATGCGTGCCGTAACTATAACCTGCGCCAGTGGCGGAAGACTGCGCGCGCTCGCCAGCAAAGGTTGCGGGACGGCGATGTACATCAACGTTTTCTCGGCGCCCGGGCCCAATGCGAGCAGGTATTGCTCACCGGTCTGCATTCCTGTCCGAAGCTGGTCGGCGGTCTGAAGCGAAACTGCTTCGACCTGCCAGCGAACCAGCTTTCCTTTCGCTGCGGCCGGATTGGACCGGATGTCGGCTGCGCTGAACGCGCGCAGCGTTGTGTCTGCTACGACGAGATCTGACACGCGAACCCAGCCTTCGAGGCGAACACGGACCCAATCGCGCTCGTGCGCGAGTACTTCGACGGTCGCACCCCTGGCAATCTGTCCCACAGCGGGCGTGGGTGTAGCTCCAGTCGATGGCGCGGATCGTACGGTGGTCGATTTTGTCGCTGTGTGTGGGGCGCCGTCCTGTGCAGCCATCGAGCGCGCGGTGAAGATCAGCGCCAGGTAGAGAGTGAGACGTATTTGCTGGTTCAAGCTTTTTGTCCGGCGTAAATTGGGGAGCGCGGTTCCTAACGTACACTCTTACACGCAGTGAGCAAATATGGCCGTCGACAAGTCGCGACCAGTTGCATTGATCGTCCTGGACGGCTGGGGCTACCGGGAAGAACGCGACGGTAACGCGATCCGCCTTTCCAGGACTCCGACCTGGGACGCAATCTGGAGCCATCCAGCGCGTACTGTTCTCGCCGCGTCGGGACTGAGAGTCGGACTACCTCAAGGCCAGATGGGAAACAGTGAGGTAGGTCACCTCAATCTGGGCGCGGGGCGAGTGGTCATGCAGGACCTCGTGCGTATCTCCAACTCTGTCGAGAACGGAGAGTTTTTTTCCAATCCCGCGTTGTTGAGTGCGTGCCGTGAGGCTAAGGCGAACGGCGGAACGTTGCACGTCATTGGTCTGCTCGGTACCGGCGGGGTTCACGCGATCGATGAGCATCTCTACGCCACGATCGACCTGGCCGTTCGCCAGAAAGTGCAGCGTGTCGCGATACACGCATTCATGGACGGTCGCGACACGATGCCACGCTCGGGACTCGGCTACATGGAACAGCTGCTCGCGTTTATCACGACCAGGGAAACCCGTGAAACGAGCATCAGGATCGCGAGTGTTTCCGGGCGATACTACGCAATGGATCGAGACCGGCGGTGGCAGCGAACAGAACTCGCCTATCGCGCAGTCGTCCATGGCTCCGGCCCTGCCAAAGCGTCACCCGTCGGTGCAATTCGCGCCTCCTATGATGCGGGCGTTTCCGACGAGTTCATCATTCCCGTTGCATTAATGGACAACGGCGAGGCAGTGGCGCCGGTCCGCGACGGAGACGCCGTCATCTGCTTCAACTACCGATCTGATCGAATGCGACAGATCGTCCAGACGCTTATCGATCCCGGCTTTACTGGCTTCGAAGTCTCCGGCGGACCCAAAGTAATGATCGTCACGCTGACGTCTTACGACAGGACGTTTGACGTTCCAGTCGCGTTTGCACCGCAGTCGATGGCGCGCATCGTCGCAGAGGTCTTGTCGTCGAGCGGACGCACGATGCTGAAGACGGCGGAAACCGAGAAGTATCCGCATGTGACTTACTTCTTCAACGGGGGACGGGAGGAAGCGTGTCAGGGTGAAGATCGGATGCTCGTTCCCAGCCAGAAAGTCGCGACTTATGACCTCATGCCCGAGATGAGTGCACCGGGACTTACCGAAGTGCTTTGCACGTCAATCGAGAGGCGGTCGCATGACTTCATTCTCTGTAACTATGCGAATGCTGACATGGTCGGTCACAGCGGGTCGATCGAAGCGACTATCAAGGCCGTTGAGACTGTGGACGAATGTCTCTCCAGAGTACTCAAGGCTGCGGAGAAGACAGGCACGAGACTGCTGATTACGGCGGATCATGGCAACGCAGAAATGATGATCGATCCAGCTACCGGCGGCCCTCATACGGCGCACACGACCAATCCCGTGCCATTCGTCGTTGTAGGGGATGAGAGCGTGAATTCACTGCGCGGCGGCGGAGCTTTGTGCGATGTAGGGCCTACTATATTACACATGATGGGCATCACCCAGCCGGGCGAGATGACCGGAACCACCCTAGGGAGTTTGCAATGAAGCAGGTGTTGTCAGCGCTGGCTTTTGTGTTGTTTGCAGCACCTGCCGCAGCGCAGGTCGATGTTGGCTATCCGCCACCGAAGAGCCCGTATCGCGACCTCGAATACAAGCAGGAAGCGACGGTTTTCGGCGGGTACTACATGGCCGCCAAGGATCCCGCTGGCGTTGCGCCGCGGAGTGGCCCGATGTTCGGCGTTCGGTATGAGGTTGCCGTGGGAGGGCCAATAGCCCTCGTTGGCAGAGTCGCCGGCGTGTCCAGCGACCGTCGAGTGATCGATCCCACCAAATCAGTTGCAACAAGAGAGCTCGGTGTTCAAAGCTGGCCCATCTATCTCGCCGATCTTGGAATTTCGGTCAACCTGACGGGACAGCGGAGTTTTCATGGAGTCGTGCCG
>JBKJNN010000195.1:0-12377 GCA_046593625.1 Gemmatimonadaceae bacterium
GGTGAATATCCGGGTTGGGGGATAAGAGGCGCAGAGGGCTGTCGCTACGCAGAGGCGCAGAGGTCGCGAAACCAACGTTGGATTCGCAACCTCTGCGCCTCTGCGTAGCGACAGCCCTCTGCGCCTCTTATCCCCCAACCCGGATATTCACCACCCTGTCGCCGCCGCCCTGCACGAGCGAGTGAACGTTCAGACTGAGATAGTCCCCCGCCTTCAGCTTGCCAATGACTTCCTGAAGCGCAGCAACCGTCTTCACTGGACGGCGCGGGCCAGGATACAGCACTTCATAAATAACGTCCCGTTCAGCCAGCTTCTGATACGACGGACCCAATGGTACCACCTCCGTCACCAGAACGCCGCGCTTGTTCGCATCGAGTGAAGACCGCTGCGCGAGGTCCGCTGGTATCGCCTGAATTGAAATGCCAAGCGCCGAGTTCGACACAGTGCCTTCAGATGGACGGCCTGACGGGCCGGTGTTCGACGCCGGCGTAACGCGCGAGGTCTCCGGAAGCTCCGTCAACGTCACCGCTACGCTCTTCTTCTGTCCGTAACGCATCACTTCCAGATTCACTTTCTCACCCGGCTGATGATTGCGGACAATCCGCTGAAGGGTATTCACGCGGTCAACATCGTGTCCATCCGCCGTGATGATAATGTCGCCGACCTGCACTCCCGCGCGCTCTGCACCGCTCCCTGACGCCGGGTTGAATCCATCCACCTTTGCGCCGCGAATGTCTTTCATGCCGGCAACTGCGGCGTCTTCCGGACTCACCTCGCGAATCTGGATTCCCAGCACTCCAACGCGAACGCGGCCGTGCTTGATGATGTCGTCCATCACTTTCTTCGCGAGCGTAATGGGAATCGCAAAACCGTAACCTGCATTCACGCCATTCGGACTTGCGATTGCGCTAGTGATTCCAATCACTTCGCCGCGCTGGTTCACCAGCGGTCCACCTGAGTTGCCAGGATTGATCGCGGCATCAGTCTGAATGAGATCGCTGATCGAATAGTTGTTGTCACCGCGGCGGCTCAGCAGGCCGGGAAGACTTCGCCCCTTCGCGCTGATAATACCGGCGGTCACTGTGAAGTCGAAGCCGAGTGGGTTGCCGATCGCGAGGACCCACTCGCCTACGCGGCTCTTTGTATCATCGCCAATAGGCAGAGTAGGGAAGTTGCTCCCCTCGATCTTGATCACCGCCACGTCTGTAGTCGGATCGTTGCCGATCACGCGCGCCTTGTACGTGCGGTTGTCAAGCATCTGCACAGTCACCCTGTCGGCAATCGTTGTACGATCACCCATCGTCACCACGTGATTGTTGGTGAGGATGTATCCGTCCTTGCTCACGATAAATCCGGAGCCCGAACCAGATTCCACCTGCGGCGCCCGCTGCTGGTTGAAGAAATCCTCGAACCCTGGAGGAACTTCGATTCCATTGGGAACCCGCTGCCTCGACGTCGCAGTCGGCCGACTCTCCATCGAGATGGAGACAACCGCCGGCGTAACGTGATCTGCAATCTCTACAAACGCGTTGCTCGCCTGTACGAGCGGAGCAACGGATTGCGCGTCAGGCTTGCCCTGGGCGAATCCGAGTTTCGAGAGGTCCAGACCCCCCGACGCGATGATGAGTCCTCCGACGAACGCAGCCACAACGACTGCGGTCCAGCGGGCCCGCGATGAAAGTGAAGACATGCTGCACTACCCCTGTTTGAATTGAACGTCATAAAGTGAGACACCGGCCGCCCCCCTGAGGTTGCGGCCGGTGCATCACGAACTGCCTACTTCTTGTCGTCCACGATCTCGTAGTCTGCCTCGACCACGTCGTCTGCTGCGGCCTGCGCACCGTCTGCCGCTGGCTCACCGCCGGCTTCACCTTGCGGCTCGCCCGGCTGGCTTTCCGCCGCCTGCTGCTGGTAGAACGACTGTCCCGCCTCGCTGAACACTTTCGTCAGCTCCTCCTGTGCGGCCTTGATCTCGGCCATATCGTCGCCACGCAGCGCCTTTCGTGAACGCTCGACGGCAGAGTCGATCCGGCCCTTGATCTCGGGGCTCACCTTGTCACCCCACTCCTTCACGTTCTTTTCGACTTCATATGTCATGGAATCGAGACGGTTCCGAGTATCAATCGCCTCGCGCTGCTCCTTATCCGCAACAGCGTTCTTCTCGGCGTCCTGAACCATGCGGTCAATCTCGGCTTCTGACAAGCCGCTGGACGCCTCGATGCGAATCTTCTGCTCCTTGTTCGTGGCCTTGTCCTTCGCCGCTACGTGGAGAATACCATTGGCGTCGATGTCAAAGGTCACTTCCACCTGGGGCATGCCGCGAGGTGCCGGCGGAATTCCGGTGAGCTGGAACTTACCGATCGTCTTGTTGTACGTCGCAAGTTCGCGCTCTCCCTGAAGCACGTGAATCTCGACGGTGGTCTGATTGTCATCCGCCGTAGAGAACGTTTCGCTCTTCTTGGTAGGAATGGTGGTGTTTCGCGGAATCAGTACCGTGGTAACGCCGCCGAGTGTCTCGATACCGAGAGACAGCGGCGTAACGTCGAGCAGCAGAACATCCTTCTGCTCTCCGGTCAGCACCGCACCCTGAATTGCCGCGCCAATCGCCACGACTTCGTCAGGATTGACGCCCTTGTTGGGCTCCTTGCCGAAGAACTTCTTGACGATCTCCTGAATCTTTGGAATACGAGTCGAACCACCGACAAGAATTACTTCGTCGATTTCGTTCGGCTTGATGCCCGCATCCTTCAGGGCCTGCTCCATCGGTGGAAGCGTGCGCTGTATGAGGTCATCAACAAGCTGCTCGAACTTCGCTCTGGTGAGCTGGTAGTTCAAATGCTTGGGACCACTCTGATCAGCCGTGATGAACGGCAGGTTGATGTCCGTGGTCTGCGTCGTTGAAAGCTCCATCTTTGCCTTTTCGCCGGCTTCCTTCAGTCGCTGAAGCGCCATCGGATCCTTCGACAGGTCAATCGCCTGATCCTTCTTGAACTCGGCCACAAGCCAGTCAATGACACGCTGATCGAAGTCATCGCCGCCGAGGTGAGTGTCACCGTTGGTTGACTTCACCTCGAACTGGCGCGAACCCTCGACGTCATAAAGCTCGAGAACTGAAATGTCGTATGTACCGCCGCCAAGATCGAACACCGCGACCTTCTCGTCCTTCTTCTTGTCGAGACCGTAGGCCAGTGCGGCCGCCGTCGGCTCGTTGATGATACGAAGCACGTCCAGGCCCGCAATCTTGCCGGCATCCTTGGTAGCCTGGCGCTGCGAATCGTTGAAATACGCCGGCACCGTAATGACTGCCTTCTCGACCTTGTAGCCGAGGTAGTCTTCGGCGGTCTGCTTCATCTTCTGAAGGATCATCGCCGAGACTTCGGGGGGCGTATAGCGCTTGCCCTGGACCTCTACCGTCGCTACGTCGTTGTCTCCCGCAAGGGCCTTGTAAGGAACACGGGACTTCTCTTCTGTCACCTCGGACATCTTGCGTCCCATGAAGCGCTTGATGGAGAACACCGTGTTCTGTGGGTTCGTAACCGCCTGCCGCTTGGCGATCTGTCCAACGAGCCGCTCTCCATCCTTGGTGAATCCAACGACGGACGGCGTTGTCCGGCCGCCCTCTGCATTCGGTATGACAACCGGATCGCCGCCTTCCATCACCGCAACGACGGAATTCGTGGTGCCCAGGTCAATTCCAATAACTTTATCTGCCATATGAGTCCCTCAGTGGTTTATGCTTGTGCTTAGGGTGTGTACAATGGCAAGCACCGCGCCCGGCATATCTGCCAAAACGGCGCAAAACGGGGCCTGAATCTCCGAAAGTTGGCATCAATTGCGGCAACCTGGCACGAAAGCGAGGCGAGCGACCTGTGATCCCAATCAGCGACGAGCACCAAACCGTTCGAACGCCGGTGACGACGTACGCGATTATCGCAGCCAATCTGCTCGCGTGGTTGTACTTCCAGGGTGCCGGATTCAACGAGCCCCAGCTTGCGGCAAGTGTGTGCAACTTCGGGCTGGTCCCGGGGGAAATTACTCACCTCGCGCGCCTCGGAACCGCGGTCCCGCTCGGCGATGGAATGGCCTGTGTAGTAGACGCCGAGCCCATCAACATTCTGACGCCGCTCACATCGCTGTTTCTGCACGGCAGCTGGATGCACCTGCTCGGCAACATGCTCTACTTCTGGGTCTTCGGAAACAACATCGAGGACAGCGTGGGACGCTGGAGGTTTCTCGCATTTTACCTGCTCTGCGGACTCGCCGCCTCCGCTGCCCACATTTTTGTCCAACCTGCATCTCCAGTCCCGACGGTGGGAGCATCGGGGGCGATCTCAGGAATAATGGGCGCCTACCTGCTGCTCTATCCCAGGGTGCGGGTGAAGATGCTTTTCTTTCCGTTCATCTTCCGTGTGCGCGCCTGGATTGCTCTTGTGCTGTGGTTTGGAGTTCAACTTCTGAGCGCTCTTCCCGAATTGAGCTCCATGCGTCCTGAGATATCGAGCGGTGTCGCATTCTGGGCGCATGTGGGCGGGTTTGTCGCCGGATTGGCGCTGGCCAAGCCATTCGAGAATCCGGCTCTCGTAGCGAGACATAAAGCCGCGGCCTGATACGGCGATTCCTAGAGCGGTGAGTGCGCCGGGTCGAGTTTGACGCGAGGCGTGCCGCGAGGAGTCATTACCATGTGGCTTGCGACTACTGCAGGGAAGAAGACCCTGACAGTAGTCCCCACGCCGACCGCACTTTCGGCAGTGACAGTACCGCCGTGCGCCTCGACCATGTGCTTTACGATAGTGAGGCCGAGCCCGCTGCCGCCCGAGGGGCGCGCCCGGCCCGAATCGGCGCGGTAAAGGCGCTCAAAAATTCGGGGCAGGTGGTAGGGTGCAATACCTTCGCCTGTATCCTTCACACCGAGCCACGTGCCTTCGTCGCTCCCGCTCACAAACGCAACTACTTCTCCCCTGAACGTATGCCGCAGGGCATTCTCGGTGAGGTTGCCGATGATCTGACGCACCCACGTCGGGTCTGCGTGAATGATGAAATATTTCGGCGAAACTTCGCTGCGAAGCGCGATGTCCTTCAGCGCGGCAGCCGGTCCTACTGCATCGAAAATATCTGCGATCATCTCCTTCAGGTCGACTCTGTCGAGCCGCGGGATCCAGCTTCCAGTTTCGATACGCGAAAGGTCGAGCATGTTCTCGACCACCCGCTGCATGCGGTGGGTGTTGGAGAGGATTGCCCGAGCAAACTGCTTGCGCGATTCGGCGGGCGGATCGTGCCGGGCCAGGGTAGCTGCGAATCCGCTCGCAATCGTTAGTGGAGAGGACAGCTCATGGGAGACATTGACGATGAATTCTCTTCGCAGCCGTTCGAGCGCCTGAAGCCGACCCGAGAGCTGCTCCAGCGACTCGGCGAGATCGCCCACTTCGCCTGGTGCGCGTACGGGAGGCACGGAATCAAACTCTCGCCTGCTCAGTGCCCGCGCCATGTTCCGCAACTCGATAATCGGCTTTGAAACGTGCCTCGCAAAAATCGCGGCGAAAAGGCTAGCCCAGAGCATCGCGATCAATCCTGCGGTGAGAACATCCTTCCGCGCATTGTCGAAAATCATGTCCAGAGTGGACATCCTGATTCCCACGCGGACTATGCCCTTTTCCGTCGGCACAGCCACGTAAATCTCCGGTGGTCCGGTCGCGTCGTCGGGATCAACGGAAAATCCCACTGAACCTCCGCGCGCGACAGCTACCTCTGGCCGAACTGCCTTTTTCCCCACTCCCCGGATCGCGAGTCCACCGCTCGACGCATCTGCTACGATGGTTCCACTTGTGTCGATCAGGGTCACCCTGGCATCGAGGGCGCGGCTCGATCGCGTGGCTGCGTCCACCGCCGATTCACCGGCGTGCCAGTGTCCGCCGATGAGCACGGCCTCCCGGCCAAGCTCCGCTGCTCTTTCGAGAATGATGCGATCACGGAGGCGCATGTCGACGATGGCCATGACAATTGCAGTCATGATCGCAACGAGTGCGAGGGAGAACAGCAGCAGCCGGTAAACGAGTTTCAACGCCTGTGTCCATCTGACGAGAGCTTGTAGCCGTGACCGCGGACGGTTTCGATCAGGTCGCCTGCTGAACCGAGTTTTGTGCGCAGACGTTGAATGTGGACATCCACCGTCCTCGTCTGCATATCGGGCTCTGCCCCCCAGACTGCGCGAAGCAGGTGCTCGCGGCGTTGCGACTGGCCCCGGCTGTCCACGAGCAGAAGCAGGAGCCGGTACTCGGTTGGAGTGAGGCCAATGTCCACCCCGCGGACAGTGACCTTCCGTCCCGGGCGGTCCACGATTATCGGCCCGATGGTGTCAGCCACGGAGGGAATGCGGGGGGCGCGTGCGCGGCGGAGGATGGCCCCTACCCGTAGGACCAGCTCGTCGGGATTGAAGGGCTTTGTGAGGTAGTCGTCGGCGCCGAGTGCGAGGCCGCGAATTCGGTCGGCATCTTCCCGGAGGGCGGTTAGCATGAGGAAGGCGGCGCTTCGCGACAGCGGCTCGGACCTGAGAGTTGTCATCACGTCGAACCCCGACATGTCGGGCAGCATGAGATCCAGGATTACGAGGGCGATCCCTCCGGCCCGTCCCTTGCCAATAGCTTCTTCACCCGTGAGGGCGGTAATCGGATTGTAGCCGGCCGACGACATATGGAACGACGCCAGAGCCAGGATGTCCGGCTCGTCGTCTACAATGAGGATCGTGTCGTTTTCGTTCGGAGCAAACTGCATCATTTATATGTTATGGTATCAGACTCGACCGTCAATGTATTTCACCACTGCGACAGCGGGGGGGAATGTGGCTCGACGCCTTCGGGCCGCGTAGATTCCCCTCCACCACTTGAAGCCCGCTCACACGAAATGCGATCCGGAGTCCAGACTTGCAGCTAATACCACGCGACGCCCAGTTCTATGACCTGTTCGCGCAGGTCGCGAACAGGATGTCAGGATCCGCCACGCTTCTTCACGAGCTGTTCAAGGATCCGTCAAAGCTCGAACAGAACGTTTCGGCCATCAAGAAGCTCGAGCACGAGGCCGACAACCTCACTCATGATACCATTGACAGGATCAACCGGACGTTCGTAACGCCTTTCGACCGGGAAGATATTCACGCCCTGGCCGGGCACCTCGACGAAGTAGTGGATCTGATTGACGGATGCGCAAGGCGGGTGTCCATTTTCCACATCAAGGAGTCGAGGGAGCACGGCGTGATTCTCTCCGAGGTTCTTCTCAGATCGACGCGCTGCGTGGAAGATGCCGTGAGGAAGATGAAGGACCCGAAGACCGTCACCGCGGCCAACCGCCAGTTGAAGCTGCTCGAGGAAGAGGGTGACTCGCTGTATCACGAGGCGGTCGAGAATCTGTTCAGCACCACGACGGATGCAATTGAAGTGATGAAATGGAAGGAGCTGTACGACAAGCTCGAAGACGCCATTGACCAGTGCGAAGACGTCGGCAACACGTTGCAGAGTATCGCCCTCAAGAACTCGTAATTCTGTGATTTACTATGTTGCCGGGATCGTTGCGGTCGCGTTCATCTTCGACTTCATCAACGGCTTTCACGATTCGGCGAACTCGATTGCCACGATCGTGGGCACCCGTGTATTGAGCCCGCTTGCCGCCGTTGTCTGGGCCGCGGTCTTCAACTTTGCCGCGGCATTCACGGTTGGTACAGCGGTCGCGAAGGCGATCTCCAAGGGGCTCATCGACGCGAATTTCGTGACGCCGGAAGTAGTCCTGGGCGGACTCATCGGTGCCATCATCTGGAACCTCATCACCTGGTTCTACGGCATCCCGTCCAGCTCGTCCCATGCTCTGATCGGTGGCTACGCGGGCGCCGCAATCGCCCGCGGTGGGTGGGCGGCAATCGAATGGGGAACGAAGTGGATACAGACGTTGTCGTTCATCGTAGTATCGCCGGTGGTGGGAATGCTTTCCGGTTTTGCGCTGATGGTCATCGTCTACTGGATCTTTCAGAAGATGGCGCCTGCGCGGGTGGACAGATTTTTCAGGGTCGCTCAGCTTGCCAGCTCCGCACTGCTGTCGCTGGCGCATGGTGGCAATGATGCGCAGAAGACGATGGGGATTATCGTCGGACTTCTCGTTGCCGTTAAGCCGCTGATGGCCACCCAGACCGGGTGGGCGTCGCACTTGTATCTCACCACGGATGGTGTTCCACTCTGGGTGGAGATGGGCGCCTACACCGCCATTTCGCTCGGCACTCTGTTCGGCGGATGGAGAATCGTCCACACCATGGGATCGCGTATCACGCGCCTGCGACCGGTCGGTGGATTCTGCGCGGAGACCGGCGGGGCGCTCGCCATCACGCTCGCAAGTCACTACGGAATTCCGGTGAGTACCACTCACACGATTACAGGTTCGATCATCGGCGTCGGCGCTACCAACCGCTTTTCGGCAGTTCGCTGGGGACTCGCTCAACGCATCGTCTGGGCGTGGCTCGTAACGATCCCGGCATCGGGATTGATGGCCGCACTCTCCTACTTCATTCTCAGCCGCTTTGTGGCACGGTAAGGAAGTATGGAGCCAGACCCTTCGCTGTTCATCAATCGAGAGCTGAGCTGGCTGGAGTTCAATGCCCGCGTATTGAATGAAGCATTCGACGACCGGAACCGGCTTCTCGAGCGGGTAAAGTTTCTCTCGATCTTCAGCACCAACCTCGACGAGTTTTATATGGTGCGCGTCGCAGGCCTCAGGCGGCAGCTTGCCACCGGCATTCAGGCGGTGGCCGCCGATGGAATGACCGCGCAGGAACAACTCGACGCGATTCATGATCGAGTTACAGACATGATCGCGAGGGGCCAGTCACTGCTGCACGACGAGCTGCTACCTGCGCTCGGTGACAAAGGCATCTCATTCGTCGGAATGGATGCACTGTCAAAGGATGAATGGAAAACCATTGAGGATTTTTTCGAGTCGCAGGTTTTTCCAGTCCTGACTCCGCTGGCAGTGGATCCAAGTCATCCTTTCCCGTACATCTCGAACCTTTCGTTGTCGCTCGCGGTGCAACTGCGCGACCCCGAAACGGGAGCGGAAGAGTTTGCGCGGGTCAAGGTCCCGCGAAGTCTGCCGAGGTGGGTTCCAACCGGGGTTGAGCACCATTTCGTTCCGCTGGAGCGCGTTATCGCGGCCAATCTCACCGCTCTGTTTCCCGGCATGGATATCGTCGGTTCCAACGTCTTCAGAGTTACCCGTTATTCCGATCTGGAGCTGACGCACTCAGAGGACCAGGAAGATCTGATGGCGATGATCGAGGAACAGGTTTTCCGTCGCCGTTTTGCCGAGGTTGTTCGAGTAGAGATTGAAACGGGCGCTCCTCCGGGACTGCAAACCCTTCTGCTCGATGAGTTGCGCGAGGATCAGGCCGATGACCTTCCCGCGCTTCCCGCGATAGAACTGGTCGAGGCAGGTCCGCTGCTGGGGTTGGGCGATCTCATGGCGCTTGCGTCGCTGGACGTTCCCGAGTTGCACGATCCACCGCTGGCGCCTTCCGTTCCGGATGCGCTCAGGGATCCCAATCGCTCGATGTTCGATGTGATGCGCGAAAAGGATATTCTCGTTCATCACCCCTACGAATCGTTCTCCGCATCTGTGGAGCGCTTCATCGCAGACGCTGCGGTTGATGACAACGTACTCGCGATCAAGATGACGCTGTACCGCACATCGGGCGACACAGAGATTGTCCGGGCCCTGACTGAGGCGGCGGAGCGAGGCAAGCAGGTAGTCGTGCTCATCGAACTTCAGGCGCGTTTCGACGAAGCCAACAACATTACGTTTGCCAGAACGCTGGAGAACTTCGGCGTCCATGTTGCCTATGGACTGGCAGGGCTCAAGACGCATACGAAAACAGCTCTAGTTGTACGCCGCGAAGGAGATGGCATCCGCAGGTATGCTCACATAGGAAGCGGCAACTACAACTCCAAGACCGCGCGCATCTACACCGATATCGGCCTGTTCACCTCCAGCCCCACGCTCGGCGCCGACTTGAGCGACCTGTTCAACGCGCTGACTGGATTTTCGCGCCAGCGCCTGTTCCGGAAACTCATCATGGCGCCCGGGAACATGCGCGCGAGGTTTCTGGAGATGATTGCGCGCGAAGCAAAGCATGCATCGGAAGGGAGAGAAGGGAAGATCATCGCCAAGATGAATGCGCTAGTCGACCCGGAAGTGATAAAGGCACTATACGATGCTTCCCGCGCGGGAGTGCAGATCGATCTCATCATTCGCGGAATCTGCTGTCTGCGCCCTGGCGTCGCGGGAGTCAGCGACAACATTCGCGTGATGAGCATCGTCGGGCGCTTTCTCGAGCATTCGCGCGTCTTCTACTTCGAGAATGCCGGGGCACCCGAGTACTACTTCGGCTCCGCCGACTGGATGACGCGCAATTTCGACCGCCGGGTTGAAGCGGTTGCACCGGTGGAGAATCCGTCGCTGCACTCGTGTCTGCACTCGCTGCTCGAGACGTGCCTCAGCGACAATCGCGCGGCGTGGGATCTTCAGGCAGACGGATCCTACATTCAACGCAAGCCCGGAAGCGAACCGGAGCGCGCGTCACAGGCAATATTCCTTCAGAGCAGCTGGGGGACGCAGAGCACGAAAGACATCAGAACTCCCCCGTCGCCGCGGAAGTCAGTGTTCGCAAAATTCAGGTCTCGCTAGTCGGGACGACTGGCGTCTCCATCTTCTGCGAATGTCACGCCCCCTGGCGCTACTATCTCGACCGGAAATCCCGTGACCTCGGCGAGCAAGCCAGACTTCTTGCTCGCTCCCCATAACTCCAGCCGAATGCTCGTAGACCCGGGTGCAGGAACTGCGATCAGGCGGAGTGCCCTGTCGAGCCAGCGAATTCTTATGTCGGCAAGGGCAGCCGTGTGACCGCGGTCGAAACCATCTGCCACTCGCAGAATCGCGGCGAGTCGCACGATCTGAGCGCGATCTGACGCCTTGAGCGGCCCGAAGTTGGCATGCGATTTTTTCGGCTCGGCGCCGCGATGATATCTCGCCACGTTTGCGATCACCACCTGTTCCGCCGGCGTCATCCCAAGCAGCTCGGCGTGGCTGATGAGGTGGTAGGAATGCTTGTGGTGCTTGTCGTAGTTGATGTGATACCCGATGTCGTGAAGCAGTGCGGCATCTGACAGGGTTTGTCTCTCTTCGGGGGCGCATCCAATTTTTGCGCCTATCGAGTCAAATATCCTGAGAGCCAGGCGCTGCACCTGACGAGCATGCGGCGCCTCATAGTGCGTGCGCTCGGCGAGCTCCCGCACAGATCTGTCGCGTGCTTCACCCTTGTCCGCCAACCGCGGCTTGACGCGGGCGATCTCCAGCAGAATGCCTTCGCGTATTCCGTAGCTGGACACTACGCACTCCCTGACTTCGAGGCGCGCGAGTGCTTCAGCAATTACCGCGAGGCCGGCGACGATGATATCCGACCGTGACGCGCTCAGCCCCGGAACGGTCAAACGCTCGGCTGGTGAGAGCGCGACGAGGTAGTTCACTACGTGCTCGAGCTCCACGCGTTTTACAACCGTACCGTGGACCGTTCGCGCGGTTCGCATTCTGTTTCGCGCCAGAACTATTCCGGCCAGGTTGGTGAAGGTCCCGCCCGTGCCGATGACCTGCGCGCCGCGCCAGTCGCGCGCGGGGATTTCGTCACGGAGACGCTTCGCAACGGCGCGACGCAGCTTTCGCATCGCGCGTGTAGTTATTCCCTTGGAGAAATACTCCTCTGTCAGCCGGATCGCGCCGAATGGAAGCGAGATCAGGCGTTCAATCAGGCCGTCAGCGCTCAGGGCAAGCTCGAGAGAGCCGCCGCCGATGTCGATTACCGCTGCTCTTCCAGAACCTATGTCGAAGTGTGCCTGTGCGCTTCTAAAACTGAGACGCGCTTCGGCTTCTCCGTCCAGAACTGCCACATCGAGCCCGGTTTCGAGAGTAACTCTCTCGAGCCATGCGTCTGCGTTCGATGCTTCGCGAACCGCGCTCGTGGCGATTACCCGGGTTCTCTTTGCGCCGAGCTGCATGGCAAGAGTGTTCATGCGTCCGAGCGCAGCGATCGCCGCATTGCCGGCATCGCGATCCAGCTCACCGGTTTTGTGGATGCCCGCGCCCAGCCGGGGCGAGGCTTTCATTTCGTCTACTACGCGGATTCCGCCGGTCGGCGACACATCGGCGATTATCTGGCGAATCGAGTTCGACCCGATATCGATGGCGGCAATGCGGAGGTCGCCGGTTCTCTGAGGTGTCCGGCGTTGCCCGCCGGGATCACTCACCGCTGATGACATTTCACTGCATGCGAATGCATGCTGGAATCATAACTCAAC
>JBKJNN010000171.1:0-4276 GCA_046593625.1 Gemmatimonadaceae bacterium
GGGATGGCTGGCGGGCAGTACAGGACCGCAGTCCGAATTCAAGATCGGCCCCTGCGCGGTTGACCCTGCGGCTCAACCCTGCTTCACCACCGTTCCGCGCAATCTCACCCCGGACAACGCCACTGGAACGGGCCGATTCAGCGAGCGACAGATTTTCAATGCCCTGCGGTTTGGTTTGCGCCCCGGCGAGACTCCTGACGTCGTGATTACATCCACCACGCCCGGAAAGGGTAATTTCCCGGCGACTCCGCATTACCTCGCTCCGCCAATGCCGTGGCCCGCATGGCGCCATATGCCTGACGCAGACTTGTGGGCGATTGCCGCCTATCTCAAGACCGGCGTCAAGCCGGTGACGAACAAGGTGAAGGACAGTGAGGGGCCGCCGGATTTCTGGGCAAGTGCTTACACCGTGGCGGAGATTGGGCCGTATCCCGCAAAGCCCTTCCCTACTGCGAACGAGAGAGCGAAGTAGCGGTCTCCCTCGAATTCCGCGCCCGTTCGAGGTTGTTTGTCATAGAGGCCGCCGACTACGAGTCGGCGGCCTCAATGCTATGCCCAAACCCGGAGCCGCCACTGACGAGGCGCCTCAGCTAGCGCGTACATTTCGTAACCAGCACCCTGTCCACCGCCGCATCCCCATGCGCAGCATCAATGGACTCGGCAGTCCAGTTTCCACGCTTCGGCGGCCTCAGCGGAACCGAAAACCTGAAGCTCAGCCCACAGTGATCCGGAAGGAACCCGTAAACGCCACCCTCGCCCGGGAAAAACCTCGCACCGCGCTTTCTGGCAATTCTCCTCAGTTGGCTATCCACGCCCAGCGAATCGCTCGTCTTGAACTCGGGCGACGAAACCTCGATGCGCCATATCCTCTCATTGTTCACGACAGCGCGAATCAGCTCCCCTTCAATGCTGATCACGAGAACCCTCTCGGTCATCCCTTCCGCCCCGAGTTGCTGCGAGTCACTGATCACCGCGCATAACTCGCGAACCTCTGAAACCAGCCGACCCTCACGCAGTTCGCCAATCCCCTGGTCGGTGAGCAATGCCATTCCGCTAACACCACAGGCACGCTCCGGATTACCGGCAGAATCGAGCGCGCCATGACTCGCCCCGCCCAGCGAACCAACCTGACCCGGCGAACCATTCGCCGAGTCGACAGGATGTCCGGGATTCTCCGCGCGGCTGCAGGCAGCGAGGAATACCGCCGCAAAAATCAGTGTCGGTCTCACGACCGAAAATCTACTCCGTAGCCTGGATCGTCAACGGCTCAGTGAGACGAATGGTGATCCTTCCACCGCTTGGCACACATCCATCGTAGTTGGCGTTTCGGCTCGCGACCACAGCTCCTGCCGCCGCTCCAGTCGCCGCTCCGATGACCGTAGACTTTGTCTTCCGGCCGAGTATCTGCCCGAGCACGGCGCCAACGACGGCTCCCGTTGCGACTTTCTTCGCGTCGTCCCCGCGCGATTCGGCGCGCACCCTGTCAACCTGCGCGTACGTCGTTTCGGAACTCAGCGAGTAGGTTTTGCCGGCATAGGAAATGGACTCTACCCGGAGGCCGATCTCGATTTGATCGTCAGAGTTCTGACTGCGGTGAAGCGACGTGATCGCAACCACTGCAGTTGCCCCGACGGGAATTACAGTTCCGTTTGCACCCATCACCGGACTCGAGATCTGCGCGGTAAACTTGTCACCGACGCTGTTGGTGTTGGTGCAGATCTTCTGGCCGGCGGCAAGCGATATCTCCGAGCCCGAGGAAACCACGCCGAGGGAGCGCTCGGAGCCGCGGTCGGTGACGCGCTCAGTGTTGCCGCTTTCCGTTACGCGAACCGTGGGCGGCGGAGTTGCCGGTGCAGGCGCGGTTCGCACAGATGCCGGTTGTTTGGCAATTGGTCTTGCCACCGGACGCGGTTGGACACGAGGAGCCGGGACGTTTTCCGCAACTGCGGGAGTCGGCTCATTCGCTACCGGCACATCGCGCAGCTCCGGTTTGAGCGACGTATCCTGATTTGCCAGCGCGAGGTCGCGAGTAAGACTCGTGTCCTGGGCAAGCGCATCTTCCCTGCTCTTTGAATCAGTGCAGGCAACGAGGGCTCCGACTGCAAATACGAGCGATACCGCGAAATTTCGGGTCATGGGATTGAATTAATAGCGAAACGGATCATCCCGGAATACCGGGCACACGGCATGTCATTGGACAGCAATCCGCGCCACGGAAGTTGTCATCAGTTTCCGAACTTTTTGACTGATAACCACCGAGGACCCCGAGAGCGCCGAGAAAAAGACAATTTTTTGGTAGTTACTCGGTGTTCCCGGCGTTCTCGGCGGTTAACCAAAGGTCCCGCTTACGAATTTCTAAGTGGGAACTACGAAACAAGCTGCGCCGCGATGATCATCGCGGCGCAGCTCATTTCCAAAAACCTAGAACCTGCCCCTGGTCGATCCGACGTTGAATGGGCCGTTGATCCGGCCACTTCCCGGAAACGTTCCGGAAATCGGGATGCGGTTGTTGATGGAAATTCCACCCCGGCGACGACCGTCGGTACGAGGATCGCATTCGTCGTCGTCAATAACGCCACCTCGAAGGACAACTCTTATCACAGATCCTGCGCCGTTTCCAATTCCGCCACCGTTGTCACGGCCCACGTCTCCGCCACCGTAAACTCCGCCACTCGTTGCCACCGGCCTTGGCCTCGGGCTCGGCATTGGGGCCGCTTCCGCAGGAGCAGGCACTGGCTCGACGGGAGCAGCTTCAACCTCTGGCGTTACCTGAGCCCGCTCCACGGCTACTGGAGCAGGAATGCCGCGAGGAGCCGCTGTGTGCCTTGCCACTCGCTGCGATGGCGCAACCTTCCGAGGAGCAGGAGGCGTCGCCCGCTCGATCGCGGAAACCACCTGCGTACCCGCCTGCGCCGACGGAAGCGTTATCTCGGTAGCAGTAGATGCTCGTTCGAGATCACTCTTCAGGTCATCGCTTACGTTGGCGCTCCCCGAACAGGCAGCTACGCCCAACGCACCAGCAATCCCGACTAACTTCAGAATCGTCCGCACTTGTCCTCCGTTTCCTCACCTGGCAGCTGGCCGGCGCCGGACTGGCATTCGGTTCGCCAAGATACGTTCCACAACGGCAATGGCCGATCCATTGCACCTTCCCTCTAGGAATCCATCAATCACGGCAAAAACGTCCCCTATGGGTGACACAACTTGTCTCCAACTGATGACATCATGACCCCAAGGACTCGCCGTATCATCGCCATCGCCGGAGGCATCGCGCTCGCTGCGCAATTTGCCTGCGGCCCTGAAGTTCCGAGGGGCGTCACGCCCGCCGAAAAAACCGCAATTGCCGATTCCCTGCGGTCTCTGGTAGTTAACACCTATGACCTGAGCCGCCCTGACGTCGTAAACAGGATGATGAGCCTGTACCCGACCAGCGGCCCCGTTTACTCTACGAGCACAGGGCACATTTCCACGAGTCGTGGCGAGCTGAAGGCCCAGATTGACGAATTCTGGAAATACGTAGGAAGCAATATGCGCAACCCGAAGTGGGAGTGGACAGCCATCCACACGGACGTCCTGGCTGCCGATGCGGCCGTCATGACGGCCTCCTACAGGATTCCACACCTGAATCCGATGAACTCAGCCCACGTGATCGCCGGTGCCTGGACTGCAGTCTTTGTTAAACGAGCCGGGCGCTGGGTCGTCATTCATGAGCACCTGTCCGACTTGCCTGCGGCGGTGGTGGCTGACTCCTCACAAATGAACCACAGATGACACGGATGACGCGCGGATGTGTCATCTGTGGTTCGCTTCACGAGAAGCAGCTGCTACCCGTCAGATGCCACCGATGCACTCAAATCCTCATTCAGCCCCGCATCTCCACTGATAATCGACCGCCACGTGATCTCATTTCCCTTCCGAAATCCCTTCTTCGTGACTTTGACACCATCCGGCGAAAGCGCCGCAATGTATGCCTGTCCGTCGATCTCGATCTCTCGCTTGAGAACCTTGTCAAGTTTGGTAGCCATTAAATTCCTCGGATGTCAGGGTTCGATTGATGCATATTCGCCAGTTCTCTGCCAATCTCGCAACAACAAGGTGCGTTGGATAGGATGACCCAGCATATCAATAATGAAGCCTCGTTCCTCGTTTTTGAAATCGAAAGGCGAGCCTACCCTCTCACCGACGCCCCTTTCATCATCGGACGGGACGCGGGAAGCGGCATAGTCATTCGTGAACCAGCGGTGTCCCGGTCGCATGCAGAAATCCGGCCCGAGGG
>JBKJNN010000041.1:0-3817 GCA_046593625.1 Gemmatimonadaceae bacterium
GCTCCAACTATCACTTCAACGTCGCCGACAAATGGCACTACCGGAGTCTCAACCGGAGCGGCTGTTACCGTGACGTTCAGCGAGCCGATGGATCCGACGACCATCAATGGAACCACCTTCTCGCTCAAGGTGACCTCCTCGTCGGCGGCAGTCGCGGGCACCGTGTCCTACAACACCTCCACGCGAGTGGCCACGTTCACCCCGAGTGCAGCATTGGCTGCCGGGACCAACTACACGGCAACCGTTACAACCGGCGCGAAGGATCTCGCGGGGAATCCGCTGGCAGTCAACTCCAGCTTCTCCTTCACCACGGCCCCGTAGCACATGACGGCACTCGGCGCGGGGCTAGCCCTCCTCGTCGGGTTCGTCCTCGGACTGCTAGGCGGTGGCGGATCGGTGCTTACAGTGCCGATCCTCATATACGCGCTCCATGTGCCGGTGAAGTCGGCGATCGCGATGAGCCTGGTCGTGGTTGGCATAGTCTCGCTGATCGGGTTCCTGACGCATGCGCGCCAGCGCACAGTTGCCGTTAGAGCGGCGCTCATCTTCGGCCCCTTTGCAGTCGTTGCTGCCTATGCGGGTGCCCGCATCGCGAAGCATGTGCCGAGTGAGGCGCAGCTGATACTGTTTGCGATCGTGGGGTTGGCCGGGTCGGTACTGATGTTCAGGGGAACGACGAAAAAATCTCCGGGCGGCGAGCCGATTGATTTTGTATTTGATCCCGACAGAAGGACGATGGTCCTCCTCGCAATGCAGGGCGTTGGAGTGGGCCTGCTTACCGGCCTCATCGGTGTGGGCGGTGGATTCCTCATTGTGCCCGCACTTGTCTTTGTTGCAAAGCTCCCGATGCGACTGGCCGTGGGAACATCGCTGCTGGTGATAGCGATGAATGCTGCGAGCGGATTCGTGGGCTATGTGGGCGTCGTTCCCATCGATTGGAATCTGGTCGCGTGGTTCACTGCGGTGGCAACGGTTGGGAGCGTGATTGGCACGTTGCTCAGCAAGCGTGTTCCGCAGCGGCGACTGAAGCAGGTGTTCGGCGTGCTGCTTGTCGTTGTTTCTCTCTATGTACTTTATCGCAGATGAATGAGACTACCGTAGCGCACCCTCCGGAAACGGTCGAGGGCTGGTACGCGCTTCACCAGATTTTCCGAGCGAGTTCGCTCGACAGAGCGCACGACAGACTTTCGGCGGTGGATGCGGGTGAGGCACCATCGGGGAGGGGATGGACGCGATGGGTGCGGCTCATCGGTTCATCTGGTGATCTGATGGTGATTCATTTTCGTCCGACGCTCGATGATATAGGCGTTGCTCAGGATGCGTCGAGGCATTGGGTGGAGTCACTCGGGCTCGAGCTGGTGTATTCGTTTCTCTCCGTTACGGAGGCGGGGCTGTACCACATCACTGCGCAGCTTGCTGCTAACGCGATCGAACGTGGCGGGAGTGTCGGTGACGAAGCGTATCGTACGGAGATGTCGGAGCGCGTGCGGGCCGAGCTGGAGAGCGAGCACGTGCGGCGTCGCCTGTATCCGCAGCCAACCGCAGACATGCCGTACGTCTGCTTTTATCCCATGTCAAAGCGCCGCGATGCGGGTCAGAACTGGTATTCGCTAACGTTGGAAGAGCGAAGCCGACTGATGCACGCGCATGGACTCACCGGCCGGAAGTATGCGGGTCGAATTCAGCAGATAATCTGCGGCGCGATCGGGCTGGATTCGTGGGAGTGGGGAGTGACACTGTTTGCCCGCGACCCGCTCGACTTCAAGCGCATTGTCACCGAAATGCGGTTCGATGAGGTGAGCGCGAAGTATGCCGAGTTTGGCGACTTCTATGTAGGGAAAATTCTGGCTGCGACGCCAGAAGAGCCCGCTTAGCGTTCCATGTTTCGCCGGTCCCTGCGTGGCGCCTGGGAGTAGGCACTGAAGTGGGCCGTGTGATTCATGGCGTCATCGCCGTCCCATTCGATGGGTTCTGCCGGCTCCGTCCTGCCGAGTTTGCGGACGTCGATACGTACCGTGCCGTCGGGTTTCATCGGCTTGTAGATATTGACGAAGCGCTCGCCGAACGCGATTTCATGCGGCTTGTAGGAAGTGCGCGCGTGAACGATCTGCGAGAACGTTTCGTCAACGCCTGAGAGGAGCACGAGAAATTCCGCGTCGCGCTCAGCGAGTTCTTCGGCAGTGAGACCGTAGAGCGGGCTCGTTTCATCGATCGGGTGCACGATAGTCCAGCTCAGCGGGAAGAAGACCACGCGTGTGCGTTCCAGGTTGAGCTGGTCGTACTTGCGGGTTTCACCTTCCATCCGTGTGAAGAGCACCTTTGCTTCGAGCTCGAGAAGTTCGTTTCCCCGGCCGTTGGTGAGACGGAACATGAAAGCAGTCATGTTGCGATATGGAGCGACGACTGCGCGATGGCTGAACACCACGCCTGCAGTGGGGCGCGAGAAGCGGGCGAACAGGATTCCAGTCCCGAGTGCCAGGAGGAGCAGCCCCGTGAGGGATTCGACCGTGACGATCAGGTTGGCCGCGACTCCCACCGGGTAGATGTTGCCGTAGCCAATGGTGCCGAGCGTCTCGACGCTGAAGAAGAAAGCACGCCCGAATTCGCCGCCGAGCGCCGAGGGCTCCTGTCCGGCGATGGCACCGGGGCCGCAGGCTAGGTAGGCAAGGGCAAAAGCGACGTTACATAGGAGGTACCCCGCGACCACAGACGCGAAAAACGTCTTCCAGGAGATGGTGAGCAGATAGTGGTAGGCGTTGAGGGACGCGAGAAAGGATCTGCCTTCGCGGCGGGGGTTGAACGTGCCGTCGCGGTTGAGGAGTCGTTTCTCGTTGGCTCCTCCGACAACGGAGCCGAAGCCGAGGTCGCGGTATTCCTGGATGTTGGTGGAGTTGACTTCGGCGGGGGGCGCGGACACGGGGCTTTGGGGTGTGGGGTCGAGTGGTTAATGCGAAAGAAGTATATGTGTGGGGGATTGGGACAACAACGGAGCGGGGTTCCAATTGTATCGGCTTGGCGGGGGTGCGGTGGCACTACTCCGATCCTGGGTGGCCCTTGCAGCCAAAGAGTTACAAGAATTCGCCCATAGTGACTCCTGTTCGGGGTGCTCGGCGTGGTGAGAAATAGCCGTAACGGTCTTAGTCCGTGAAGCAACTTCAGCGGTCCTGCAATAACGCCATATTTATTGCGCCATGTGTGGGACAATCCCGTTGACGTCCTGGAGATTCATCGTGCGGATATCCGGAGTTGCTGCGCTGCTGGTACTGGCGGTCGCCGTGTCATGCAGAGCGACAGATGCGTCAGGCCCGCAAACCGAGCTAACGATTTCGGGTGCAGTGACTGATTTTTCGACTGGAAGTCCGATTGCTGGTGCCTTGGTTACCCTTGAGACTATCGAATTTCTGCTGTTTCCATCGGCGGCGTTGCTCAGCACCGTCACCGACCCTCAGGGGCGGTATCGCCTCTCGCATAGCGCCCAGAGCGTATGCCTCGAGATAATGAGGCTGAGGGTCACAGCCGAGGGCTATGAGCAGAATTTTACGCGTGAGATCGAGGGCAACGGTGTAAAATGCACGCGGTCGAATCAGGTGTTGAACGTGCGGCTTGTGCGGAGTGTCCCTTAGGTGCGTTGAGTTCCGGCTTCGCTGCTTATACGGGAGTGCAGGCTTCGGCTGTAACGTCCAGTTGTTTCGGCATGTGGGGCGGGGTAGATTGATCCTTGCTTCGCAGAGAACCGCGTAGCGGGACGTGGCGCAGCCCGGTAGCGCACCTGAATGGGGTTCAGGGGGCCGCGGGTTCAAATCCCGCCGTCCCGATT
>JBKJNN010000040.1:0-12179 GCA_046593625.1 Gemmatimonadaceae bacterium
GATGAACTCTACCGCCTGCAATGGGGCGCACGCGGGTCCGGCGAACAGTACAAGAAGACGATCAAGGAGGAATTCGAACCGGCTCTAGCGCGTCTCAAGCAGGATTCGCAGACCAACAACTGGATCAAGCCACAGGCTGTTTACGGGTACTTCCCCGCACAGACCATCGGAAACGATATCGTCATCTACGATCCCGCCGCATATTCAAGCGACGGAGGATCCCTGAGAGAAATCGCGCGATTCCATTTTCCGAGAATGGTGGGAAGAGAACGGCTCTGCCTTGCGGATTACATCCGCTCGGCTGATTCGGGGGACGTTGACGTGGTTCCACTCCAGATTGTCACAGTGGGACAGGAAGCCACGGCACGTTTCGAAGAACTCCAGGGCGCAAACGAATACACCGAGGCGTTCTACTCGCACGGACTTTCTGTCGAAGCAGCGGAAGCAACCGCGGAATGGATGCACCGCCGCATCAAGAGCGAGCTCGGCCTCACTGGCGCGCACAAGTACGAAGACGGACAGGCGGCCACCGGCGGCAAGCGCTACTCATGGGGATACGGCGCATGTCCCGAACTCGACGACCACGCCACTGTCTTCAAACTCCTGCCCGCGAAAGAAGCACTCGGAATGGATTTTACAGAGTCGTTCCAGCTCCTCCCGGAGCAGAGCACGGCCGCGATCATCATCCATCATCCAGAGGCCAAATACTACGCGGTGCGTGGAGTGAACACCGAACTTTCGCTCGCTGAAGCGCGGCAGGACACTTGATTCCCGAACGCCGCGGAGACATCACACGCATCGAAGCGTTCAGCGATGGAATGATCGCGTTCGCCGCGACACTCCTCGTCGTGTCACTCGAAGTGCCCCGAACTTTTGATGCGCTCATCACCACCCTCTACGGATTCGTCCCGTTCGGACTCAGCTTCGCAGCGCTTTTCTACATCTGGTACGTGCACACGAGTCTCTTTCGCCGCTACCCGCTTGGCGACCCTTTCTCGATCGCCATCAACGGCGTACTTCTCTTTACAGTCCTGTTTTACGTCCAGCCGCTCAGGTTCCTCGCCACGTCGTTCGTGTCTCTCTTCAGCACGAAGTCCGGTGCACCGCGCGTTACGTCTTTTGAGCAGCTGCAGAGCCTGTTCGTCATTTACGGCGTCGGTTGGATGTTTATTTTCGTACTCGTAGCCTGGCTGTATCACCGCGCCTACTCCACGCGTGAATCGCTAGCCCTCACTCCCGTAGAGGCCTACGACGCCATCACCGCGAGCCGCCACTACCTGGGCTTCGTCGCAGCCGGCGCGGTTTCAGTCGTCATCGCACTCTCGGGCATCGGAACCGCGTGGGGCCTTCCGGGCATGGCATATGTCACGATCGGGTTGTTTGCCTGGCTGAACCTTCGCAAACGAGGGCCCGGTCGCAAAAAGCTTGCGACCACCGTTGGCAATCACCCACAGCTCGCCGACACGCTCGCTATCACCGCGTCAGACATCGACAAAGCATTGCGATGAGCGACCGCAAGCACCTGCTCGATCACCTGCTCGATCCCAACCAGGTCGTGGTCTTCGACGGCGCCATGGGCACTATGCTCTATTCCAAAGGCGTCTTCATCAATCAGAACTACGATGAGCTGGACCTGCGCGCGCCCGACCTCGTCCGCGAAGTGCATCGCGCCTACGTGGAAGCGGGCGCAGAAGTCATCGAGACGAACACTTTTGGCGCGAGCCGCACCAAGCTCTCGAGCTACGGCCTTGAATCGCAGGTTCACGAGATCAACAAGGCGGCAGCCGAACTCGCGCGGGGCGAAGCCGGCGACAACGTCCTCGTCGCGGGAGCCATCGGCCCTCTAGGCGTACGCCTCGAACCATACGGTCCAACATCCCTCGACGAAGCCCGCGCGATTTTTGCCGAGCAGATGCAGGGCCTGAAGGACGGTGGTGCTGACTTCTTTATTCTCGAAACGTTCGCGGACCTCGCAGAAATCGAACAAGGGATCCTTGCTGCACGCAGTGTAGATCCTGCAATGCCGGTCGTAGCGCAGATGACGATCGGAACCGACTGCCTCACGCCATACGGCGCGTCACCTGAGGACATCGCCAAATCTCTCGATGCTTTCGGTGCCGATATTATCGGTCTCAACTGCTCGGTCGGCCCGCAAATTATTCTCGACGCCATCGAGAAAATGACGAGGGTCACACGCAAGAAACTGAGCGCGCAGCCGAATGCAGGAATGCCGCGCGAAGTTCAGGGCCGCAGCATGTACATGGCGAGCCCCGAATACATGGCTACCTACGCCGCCCACCTCGTGCGTGCCGGCGCGAAGGTTGTCGGCGGCTGCTGCGGAACAACTCAGGAACACATCGCCGCAATGGTCGAAGGAATTCGACCGCTCTCCCCCCGACAGGCGAGAGTGCCGCAACGCCAACGCCGCGCCGGTGAACCCGCCGAAGCGCCGCATGATAAGGCAGTAGATCCACTTCCGTTTGGCGAGAGATCGAAGTTCGCAGGAAAAATTGCCCGCGGAGAATTCGTCACCTCCGTAGAAATCGTCCCGCCCCGAGGCGTGGACGCGTCGAAAATGCTGCGCGACACCCAAGAACTGAAAGACGCCGGCGTGGATGCAGTCAACGTTCCTGACGGTCCGCGTGCGCAAAGCCGCATGGGCGCACTGCTCACAAGCCTTCTCATCGAACAGAAGGTCGGGATCGAAACCGTCACACACTACTGCTGCCGGGACCGCAACCTGCTTGGCATGCTCTCTGACCTGCTCGGTGCATCAGCCATCGGTCTCCGCAACATGCTCATCATCACGGGTGATCCGCCAAAGATGGGACCGTATCCAAACGCAACTGCGGTGTTCGACATCGACGCGATTGGC
The DNA here is from genome assembly GCA_046593625.1 of Gemmatimonadaceae bacterium. Lineage (GTDB taxonomy): Bacteria > Gemmatimonadota > Gemmatimonadetes > Gemmatimonadales > Gemmatimonadaceae > UBA4720. The sequence continues at coordinate 2,876 of JBKJNN010000040.1, forward strand.
CTGACGAATCTCGTGAGCAACCTCAATCACGGGCTCGATCCGGGCGGCAACTCCATCGGCGCTCCGACTTCCTTCGCCATTGGCGTGGGCGTGAACCCGGGAGCCATTGACCTGGAACACGAGTTGAAGCGCTTCACGTGGAAAGTTGAAGCGGGGGCAGAGTACGCCATCACTCAGCCGGTGTTCGATGTGGAGCAACTCGAGACATTTCTCGCGAAACTCGACAGCAACCGCATTCCCATCATTGCAGGCATCTGGCCGCTCGTCTCGCATCGCAACGCGGAGTTTCTGGCGAACGAGGTGCCGGGTGTCACCGTGCCGGCAGCGATTATCGAGCGCATGAGAAAAGCGAGCGACAAGTCAAAGGAGCACGGCGTGGAGGAGGGCATCGCAATCGCGCGCGAGATGCTCGATCGCGTACGGCCTTCAGTTCAGGGAGTGCAGGTATCCGCGCCCTTCGGCAAGGTGGAGCTCGCACTCGAGGTTTTTACCGATACCCTGGCATCCTCTCGCCCTTAACCGGCCAATGGAGTAAGATAGCGGTCCATGCACCTTCAGGCCTGAGACGTGTTCGACGAACTGGAAAAAGCACTTGCCGGCAAATACGCGATCGAGCGGGAACTCGGTCGTGGTGGGATGGCCACTGTTTACCTCTCCCACGACGTCAAACACGAACGCCAGGTGGCGCTCAAGGTTCTTCACTCCGAGCTGTCCTCTTCACTCGGCCCTGACCGCTTCCTGCGTGAAATAAAAGTGGCCGCCCGCTTGAACCATCCCCACATTCTCCCGCTTCACGACTCCGGCGAGGCCGCCGGATTTCTCTATTACGTGATGCCCTATATCGAAGGGGAGTCACTCCGAGCTCGGCTGAACCGCGCCGGCAGGCTGCCCATCGACGAGGCACTCTATCTCGCGCGCGGAATTGCCGGTGCGCTCGACTACGCCCACCGGCAACGGGTGATTCACCGGGATATCAAACCCGAGAACATCATGCTTCACGAGGGCGAAGCAATGGTGATGGACTTCGGCATCGCCAAAGCCGTCAGCGCCGCGAGCGGCGACACGCTCACCCAGATGGGAATGATGATCGGGACGCCTGCATACGTCAGCCCTGAACAGGCCGCGGGAGAGGGTGACATAGACGGCCGGAGCGACCAGTACAGCCTGGCGTGCATGCTGTATGAAGTCCTCACGGGCAGAAAGCCCTTCGACGGGAGCTCGACACAATCAATACTTAGCAAGCGGTTCACAGACCCAGTGCCCTCGCTCCGGAAAGCGGATTCGGCCATGCCCGAAGAGATTGACGAAGCCGTATCCAGAGCATTGTCCAAAGAGCCCCGCGACCGGTTCACCACCTCGGCAGAGTTCGCGAAAGCACTTGTCTGGCCCAAGCTGTCCACACCTTCCGACGTGTTGACGATCAAACCCATAACCGCTCCCAATTCGATAGCGGTGCTGCCGTTCGCCGACATGAGCCCCGAGCGCGAGAACGGATATTTCACCGACGGCATGGCGGAGGAAATTATCAATGCGCTCACGACAATCAAGGCACTGCGCGTGGCTTCTCGCACTTCCTCCTTCGCGTTCAAGGGGACGACTGAGGATATCCGTCAGGTAGGCGCCAAGCTGGACGTTGCTACAGTTCTGGAGGGAAGCGTTCGGAAAGCGGGAATGAAGCTCCGGATCACGACCCAGCTGGTTAACGTAGCAGATGGATACCAGCTATGGTCGCAACGATACGACCGGGACATGGAGGACGTGTTCGCAATTCAGGACGAGATTGCGCAGAACATCGTTAAGGCCCTTCGCGTGATCCTCAGCGATGAGGAAAAACGTGCAATCGAGAAAGTTCCGACAGCCAACGTCGAGGCATACGAGTGCTATCTTCGCGGCCGCCAGTTCTTTCATCAGTTCCAGAAATCTTCGCTCGAGTTCGCCCGGCAGATGTTCAGCCGTGCCATCGAGATCGACCCCACGTATGCGCTTGCTTACGCCGGAATGGCCGATTCGTGCTCGATTCTCTACACAAACTTCGAAGCCTCCGACTCCAACCTCCACAACGCGGACAGCGCAAGCCGGCGGGCCCTCGAACTCGGCCCGGACCTGGCAGAAGCCCACGTTGCTCGCGGACATGCGCTGTCGCTGAGTGGCAATCACGATGAGGCCTCCAGTGAATTCGAAACGGCCTTGAAGCTCAACGCCCAGCTGTTCGATGCAGCGTACATGTACGGGCGTGCCTTGCTGGCGCAGGGGCACCTCGAGCGCGCCGCCGAAATGTTCGAACGGGCAGCCAGCCTTCGCCCAGAGGACTACACAGTCCCTGGATTTCTCGCGGGAATCTACCTCTCACTGGGGCGAACAGCGGAGGCGCAGCAGGCATCGCAACGAGCCTACGAAGCTTCCGCGAAGCGCCTTCAACTCAACCCGGACGACCCGCGCGCGCTATACATGGGTGGCACCGCTCTCGCCCGGCTTGGCGACTTCAAACAGGCGGCAGAATGGGCCGATCAGGCACTCGCAATAAACGCGAACGACGCCACGGTTCTCTATAATGTGGCGTGCATCTATTCCGTAAGCGGAAAATCGGAAGAGGCGATAACACTGCTTGAGCGAGCAGTTGCCGCCGGATTCGGGCATCTTGCCTGGATCGAGAACGATTCTGACTTCGATCCCCTCCGAACGAACGAACGCTTCGTTGAGCTTCTGCGGAAAATCGAGCGCTGAACGCCCGATCGAAGTGCCTGGCTCAAGGCACTGTTGCGACGCGTTCCCGCGAATATCATTTCTTCGACCCTTTGCCGGAATACATGTAATGCAGAAACTCCTTCCCCTCGCGCTGGTCGCCCTCGGGCTCACCGCCGGATGCGCATCGTCTGGTGCAGCACCGACCCCAGAGCGCGTCGTCATGATCGATGAAACCACCGGCACGTCCATCCGGAGCGTAAACGACAGATCCGGCCCGACAACGTCGCTCTCTGAACCAGCGGACAAGGTTTTCGACGCCGTTACAATTGTGTTCGCCCTCCTCAAGGTCCCCCGAACCGTTGCCAGCAGCAACACGGGTGAACAGGGGAACACCAAGTTCGCAATGTCGCGCTCATTCAACGGTCGTCCGGTTTCAACCTACCTCAGCTGCGGCGACGACCCCCTCGCCGGCTCCAACGCCGACTCGTATCCGGTGACGGCGGCGCTCGTAACCCGGGTCCGGCCAAATGGCGTGGGCTCGTCCCTGGAGACGAAGCTCACCGGAACTCTCTTCAAGCCCAACGCGAACACTGGCGGCATTTATTGCGCGAGCACCGGAGCCCTTGAATTGAAGATCGCTCAGATGGTGGCGGCCCAGCTGAAGCAGTAACCTGACGGGCGGGCTTTCCCCCGCCCCGCGCTGCACACATCTTCAATGGATGAAAGCCATCCTCATTGTGGACCACGGTTCACGGAAACGGGAGGCAAACGACATGCTCATCTGCATGGCCAACCTCGTGCAGACGATGGCTGGCCCGGATGTTGTCGTTCGCTACGCCCATATGGAACTGGCCGAGCCGTCCATTGCAGCGGGATTCGAGAGCTGCGTGGCGTCCGGCGCGACCGACATTACAGTCTTCCCCTACATGCTTTCGCCTGGCAAGCATTCCACGGCCGACATTCCGCGGATGGTACAGGAAGCTGCGTCGGCGCATCCCAAGGTGAAGGTCGCAGTTACCCCCGCCTTCGGGGTTCACGAAAAGCTCGGTGAGTTGATTCTTGACCGTGCGGGCCTTCCTATCTCGCCTTCCTACCGTGACTCTGACGCTGAACGCTGCTGGGATCCCGCGTCCTCGCGGGTCCTCTGCGGCGATGCGTGCCGCACGCGACAGGAAGCCATCACCGGGATGTTCCCGGTTCCCACCCGACCCCGCCATTGACCTTTTAGCAATTGCAAGATGACAACTGATACCGAGGCGCGTCCCGCGCTTACAATTCTCTCCGAAGAAGAAGAGATGTTCCGCGACGCAATCGCAGGCTTCGCAAACGAAGAAGTCCGCCCACGCGTAACCGCAATGGAGAACGCGGCGCAGCTCGACCCGGAGCTGATACCGAAGTACTTCGAGCTCGGCCTGATGGGTATCGAGGTGCCCGAACAATACGGCGGAGCCGGCGGATCACTGTTCATGGTCACACTCGCTGTCGAGGAAATCAGCAAGGTGGACGCGTCAGCTGCAATTCTCTGCGATGTCCAGAACACACTCGTCAACTATCCCATCAACCGCTACGGCAGCGACGCGCAAAAGGCGAAGTACCTTCCCCGACTGACGTCCGATACAGTCGGCGCATACGCGCTCTCCGAATCCGGCTCGGGCTCCGACGCGTTTGGTCTCGCCGCCCGTGCGGAAAAGAAGGGCAACAAGTGGATTCTGAACGGCCAGAAACTCTGGATCACCAACGGGTACGAAGCAGGAATCTTCGTCATCTTCGCCAACGCCAACCCCTCAGCCGGCTACAAGGGAATCACAGCGTTCATCGTCGAGCGCGGCTTCCCCGGTTTCTCTGTCGGTAAAAAAGAAAACAAGCTCGGCATCCGCGCATCGAGCACCGTCGAGCTGCTCATGAACAATTGCGAAGTACCTGAAGAAAACGTCCTCGGCCCGGTAGGTCAGGGCTACAAGATCGCCATCGAAACCCTCAACGAAGGCCGCATCGGCATCGGCGCCCAGATGCTCGGCGTCGCACAGGGTGCGCTCGACGCAGCGGTTGCTTATCTCACCGAACGTAAGCAGTTCGGCAAAGCGCTCTCGGAATTCCAGGGCATCCAGTTTCAGGTCGCACAGGCGGCAACAGATCTCGAAGCCGCGCGCCTGATGGTCTACAATGCCTCGCGCCTCAAGGATGCAGGTCGCGACATTGCCCGCGAAGGTGCGATGGCAAAACTGTTTGCGTCCCAGGTGTGCGAGCGGGTCACGTCACTGTGCGTCGAACTATTCGGCGGCTATGGGTATACCAAGGATTATCCGGTAGAGAAGTTCTATCGCGACGCAAAGATCGGCGCTATCTACGAAGGCACTTCCAACATGCAGCTACAGACAATCGCGAAAGCGGTCCTCAAGGGATGACAAACATGCTCCGCAGGTTTTCCAACACTCCGGTTCTTTTCCTGTTCCTTTCTGTGCTATCCGTTTCATCTGTGCTATCTGTGGTTCCAGAGGCGGGCGCCCAGATCCCGACTTCAGAATACACAGCACGCCGAACCGCACTGGCAGGGAAACTCCAGAACGGTATCCTCATCGCGCTCGGCTCACCGGAACCGGAACAGGATTTCATCTCCTTCAACCAGAATTCCAACTTCAAGTACCTGACTGGATTCGGCGAACCAGAAGCCGCACTGGTGATGGTGGTCAGGAACGGCACGGTCGCCGGAACCCCAATGTTGTTTGTTGAGCCGAGTGATCCTTCTCGCGAAGTCTGGACGGGCAGCCGGGTTGGAATTGCGGGAGTGTCTGTCACAATGGGGATGGAAGGAAGAAACGCAGGCTCGCTCTCCGCAGTGCTCGATTCACTGCTGGCAGCAAACGCAGGCGCAACCCTGCACACAGTAGGAATGTTCAACCAGGGCGGCCCGCTCTTTTCACGCGACGATCAGATCGTCTCGGCGATAATCGCACGGCGTGCCGGTACCACCGTCAAACCCGCGAACTCTGAAGTAGAGAATCTGCGCCGCATCAAGACACCCGCTGAACTCGATTTCATACGGCGAGCGGTGAATATCACTGTCGCTGCTCAGCGCGATGCGATGCGTTACCTAGAGCCCGGCATGAACGAGTTCGAAGTGCAGGCGCTCATCGAGTACAACTTTCGCCGCAATGGCGCCGACCGCCCGTCGTTCTCGACCATCGTTGGGTCGGGTCCGAACTCTACGACGCTCCATTACAACGCAGACGATCGTTACATCGAGCGAAACGACATGATCGTGATGGACATCGGCGCGTCCTACCGCGGCTATGCTGCGGACGTGACGAGGACCGTTCCGGCGAGCGGAACGTTTTCTCCTGCGCAGCGGGAGATTTACTCGGCGGTTCGCGCCGCTCAGGCATCCGCGGAAGCGGCGGCGAAAGTGAACATGCCGGCCCGTGCTCTCACCGAAGCTGCGACAGCATCGCTCGGTGCATCACTTGCGAAACTCGGCCTCATTGAATCAGCGGGAGCCACTTACGACTGCGACCCCACCGGGAACCGGCAATGCCCGCAGCTCACGCTCTTCTACATGCATGGACTGGGACACGGAATTGGCCTCGACGTCCATGACCCGGGAGCTGCAACCGGACTCGGCAACCTCGTCCCCGGAAGCGCCTTTACCATCGAGCCCGGGATTTACGTGCGGTCGAATCTGCTGGACATCATTCCCGCTACGCCGAAGAACGATGCGATGAAGGCAAAGATTCGTGCGTCCGTCATGAAATACGCAAACATCGGCGTGCGTATCGAGGATGACTACATCGCAACCGCTACCGGTGTCGAGTGGATCTCCCGAGCCCCGCGAGAGATTGCAGAAATCGAAGCCATCATGAAGGAAAAGTGGAACGGCCCCGCCCCTCGAGACGCGGCTACTGTTGAGGCGTACCGGTCAACAGGCCGGCGCGCACCCTGAGTGCCTTTGGCGGCGCATCGCTCAGTTCCATCACGCGCCGCGCTTCAATTGTATTGAACTTCACCGGGGCAGTCAGCGTCATGCGCTGAGTGCCCCGCATGATTTCTATGGGAATCGTTCCGCCCGGAGGAAGCGCGCCATATCTGGCGTTGAATTTGTCCTGAAAGCCGGCATCAGCTGCGTCAATTTCGCCTACTCTGACGAGGTAATCCCCGAGTTTTACTCCAGCGGTCGCTCCGGGGCCTGATACCACGACCTGCATCACCCTCAATCCGTCCTCGTCCGCGGAAACCGCGAGCCCCAGTGACGGATGTACAGTACGCTCGACGAGAAGGCGCAGTCCTGCGAAAGGAAGGATTGAGTCGTACGGAAACGGTTCGCGGCCATCCACATAACGCCGTTCGAATTCGGCGAATGATGCTCCGCCCGCCGCCCGCGATACCGCCCCCCACCACTCAGCATTCGTAAAGCCACGGCCTTTCTTGTACGTAGTCTCGTACAGGTCACGCATCACCGTGTCCAGCGAGCCGTGATTGTCGCTGGCGTCCCTGATCATTATGTCGAGCAGCAGCCCGGCGATCGAACCCTTGTCGTAGTACAGGTCTTTCGTTCCGTTCACGGGATTGATCCATGCCGACAGCGAAGCGTCTTCCAGCGCGGTCGGCGGCGCATCCGCGATAGCGTCAATTTTTCCGGTGGTCGTTGCGTAGAACCCGCGCGGTGTGATCGACTTCCCTCGCACCTGGGAGAGATCGGCATAGTAGTCAGTGATGCCTTCGCTGATCCAGAGCAGCGGTGTCGGCTGCTCACGATCGTAGCGATACGGCGTCATCTCCGCCGGACGCAGTCGCTTCACATTCCACGCGTGAAAAATCTCGTGCGCATAGAGCGAAGCCAGTATCGGGTTCCCGAGTACAGCGGTGGAGATGATGTCGAGATGCGAGTTCTGATGCTCGAGACCTGCTGCACTCCCCAGTCGAAAATCGTCGTCTGCAACCTGCATCATCGTGTAGGAATCCCACGGCACTTCACCAAACACCATTACCTGGTACGGAACGGTTCTACTGAGCTGCTGGAAGACTGCCTTACGTGCCACAGATGTCACGCTGCCCGCCGGATAGCTCGCAAATCTGAGGGTTCGCCCGGCGATGGTCGTGCTGTCGATGTCGAAGTTGCCGACAAAGAATGGCATGTCCACGAGATCGTCATAGTTGTCCGCCGAAAAGCTGTTGACACCGGTTTGCCGCATCCCGGTGGCAATCCTCCACTGCTTCTCGGTATTGACATGGACCACAGCCTTGAAATCGGAAGGCTGTCCTTCCGGATACATGAAAACATTCGTCCCGTTGAAGAAAACGAAATCAGGCTTGGACCAGGACATGGCGTTGTCGAGTGAATCAGCCGTGTACTCAAACGCCACTCGAACCGGGCCCGCTCCGGTAACGCGAATACGCCAAGTATCGGGATCGGTCTTGTCCCACCGCAGGGAGTCGCTTCCCTGCGCCGCCGTGAACATATTTACGAATCGCGCGTAATTGCTGATTTCGTATGATCCGGGAGTCCACGCGGGAAGCGACAGCAGCACGTCGCCCGGTGCTGATGTCACGAACGACATCGCCATGCCGATGGTTCGCGACTCTGCCGTCACAGAATCGAAAGTGACATCATAGCGAACCTGCGTGACCGGAATCGATCTCAGCGGCTGCGATGAAAGAAGTTGCGGAAGCGCCGCCGCGAACAGGACGGACACGAATCTGAGAGTTTGCACGTACATACGTTACAGAGATGTAAACGGCTGTGCTATATTCGCTAACCCCCCACGAAGACGAGAATGATCAAGCCGGACGCCCTCAAGTTTCTGAAGCAGCTTCTCGACACCCCTGGCCCCTCGGGTTTTGAATCGGCTCCCGCGAAAATCTGGCGCGCCGAGGCGTCGAAGTTTGCCAAGGTGCGCGGGGATGTAGCGGGAAACAGCATTGCCGAGGTTAATCCCGGCGGTTCCCCGACCATCATGCTCGCCGGACACATCGACGAAATTGGCGTCATAGTCACCTACATCGATGACGATGGATTTGCCTACATCGCACCGATCGGAGGATGGGATCCGCAGGTTCTCGTCGCGCAGAGGCTCCGCTTTCTCGGACGCAATGGCGATGTGTTCGGAGTCGTCGGGAAGAAACCTGTTCACCTGATAAAAGGCGACGAGCGTGAGAAAGCGTCCAAGATGACCGACCTGTGGGTGGACATCGGCGCGACGTCCAAGAAAGAGGCGGAAGCCCGCCTTTCCGTCGGCGATCCAGGAGTCATTGACTCGCGGACGATGGAATTCCCAAACGACCTGATCGTTTCGCGCTCCATCGACGATCGCATCGGCGCATTCGTCGTCCTCGAAGCACTGCGCCGTTACGCCGCTTCACCCGGCACCGCTCACGTTGTCGCAGTGGCAACGACACAGGAAGAGATCGGCTACCGGGGCGGAGGTGCCGGCATCTGCGCAACCTGCATTGGCCCCCAGATGGCACTCGTTGTGGATGTCACGTTCGCAAGCGATCATCCGCAGATGGAAAAGAAGGAAATCGGTGAAGCAAAAATCGGCGGCGGTCCCGTTCTGGCTCGCGGTTCGATCATATCACCGGTTGTTTTCGAGCTGCTGCGCAAAACCGCGGAGCGCAAGAAAATTCC
>JBKJNN010000145.1:0-5403 GCA_046593625.1 Gemmatimonadaceae bacterium
TGAGGAATACCGCCTTTCGCCGAAGTCCCGCGGAGCACTCATCGCGCCGCTCGAGAACCTTGGTGAGAATCGGTACTGCCCTTTCCGCATCCATCTGAAGAAGAGCATTGAGCGCTGCGACCCGCTCGTCATCCTCGTCGTTTTCGTTTGGACAATTCGGATTCCGGCTCTTTGTAGTCGTCGATACACGCCCACTCTGACGCTCGCGGTCCCTCTCCGCTCGCTGGGCGGCCCGTTCGAGGGCATCCCGCTCCCGCTCTGCCCGCTCCAGCGCACGCACACTCGCCGTCACCTCGGCGGCGCACGCTTCGTCGCCGCGGCGGGCAAGCTCTCCGCAGATGCGCGTGCGAAGCGTGGCTACATCTCCCTTTGCAACGTCGGGATAGGCAGTGCTCATTCTGGTGAGCGTAGCGACGGCCGAGCGCAGCTTGTCGGCGCCGCCGATGCGATAGTATGAGAATGCCATGAAATACATCGCGCTCCCCGCGTTAGCCGATCTGGGATAGCGCTGAACGACTCGCTCGAATATCCCGGACGCGCGAGTGAAGTCGCCCTTGTTGAACGCTTCACGTCCGACACGATAGAGCGAGTCAGATGGGTCCTGCTGGGCGAGACGCGGCGAACTGAATGTTTTCGCGGCGGTGAACCCAGCGGGTGCGTCTGTCATTGGTCCCGCGCTGAACGCGGCTGTGACTACTACCAGTGCAAAAATTTTCATCATCTCTCCAGAATCCCTCTCGGCTGGCCCGCGGGAATCGCGGTGCGCAGGCGTGACATTACATGTCCTTCATCGATGCTTCCGTTGACCAGCTCGCGGTCGGTGCCTGTGGCACTGGGCGAGAGCTGTACTATCTGCGCGAGCACTGCTTCCAGGTCCTGCAGAAGTTTCGCGCGCCGCGGGTCGTCACCTGCGGGTGAGTCGAGGAGCAGGCGGGTGTTGGACAGAAGTCCTCTCGCCCATTCCGAGAATTGTGCGTTCATGCCCGCATCTCGCGAGCCAACCGAAAACGAAGTGAGCAGCGCCTCTGTATCCGCGAGATGGCGCGCGGTTGCCATCTGATAGATGCCGGCATTTGAGGCGGTGAGGCCACTCGGGCCGCGATCGAACGATGTGCCGGACGCTGTACGGGTTCCGGGAAGCGGCATGAGCGTGCCGGTACCTCTCACGACAGGATCGCGCCGAATGTCTTCCCGGCTGCGACCCGGCCGCGGCGCAGCAGCCGCCTCACCAGGAGCAGCCTCAGCTCCCGCGCTCGAAGACTCTGTGTTTTTACTTGCATTGGGTGCTTCAGTTTCCGCTGCAGCTACACGCTGCGGCGCCCCGGCAATCGTCGTGACTGGTGTCGATGCCGCATCGACCGGCGCTGCGCGATTCGTATAACGTTCAATTCCGACACCGCTGGCGACGAGCATTGCTGCGGCGGCCGCCATTCCAATCCACGCGAAGCGACGCACCGGTTTGGCGGCAGGCACTATGTGAAGCTTTCTCGGAGCAGCACTTCGCGCCGCCTGGATAGCCGTCCACATCTCCTCACGAGGAACGGTCCCCGGACGATTGTAGTCAGCTGCCGCCGAGCGAATTGCATCGTTCATTTTTTCTTCGTCATTCATTGATCCATTCCCGTCTGAAGTCTGCTAGTGCTTCACGCAGCTTTGCCCTTGCCTGAAAGAGCCGTGTCTTCGATGTGCCCGACGGAATGCCGAGCGCGGCTCCTATTTCTTCGTGTGTGTAACCTTCGACATCATGCATGAGGAAAACCGTTCGGTATTTCTCACTGAGCGCGTCAATTGCCGACTTGAGACGCTCCTTGAGATCGTGTTCGGCGTGAACCGGTGTAAAGCCGATTGACGATGCCGCCTCGATCGGTGCCTCGCGATTGCGCTTCGTCTTGACCGTTCTGAGGCCGTTGAGCGCAACGGAGACACCGATGGTGTGGAGCCAGGTCGCGAGCGAAGACTCGAACCTGAAGTCACCAATGCGCTCGAACGCGCGGATGAACGTCAGCTGAGTGAAGTCGCGAGCGAGCTCGTCTTCGCCCGCAAGGCGAAACGCCAGGTGGTAGATGCGATCTACATGGGAGTCGTACAGCTCCCTTTGCGCGGCGGGCTCTCCTTCCACCACCCGCGCTACAAGCTGCCGTTCGCTCACCCTGTCTCGCGTGTCAGGAACCGAGAGTGCCATCATCGAACCCTTTGACAGCAGGTGCGGGCAAAGGGTTCGGTCTTTTCAGGATCGCGGACCAACTGAAAGTTAGAAGTCGAGTCTGTTCCAGTTGGCAATTGCGTTGAGAGCCATCGCGAACGATCCCTGCGACTGCCATCTCCACAACGGCCTGATTCCGAAGAGCACGACGTGCCCCTTGCCGAGAGGAGCATCCACCACGGCTGCTTTTCCTGCGAGCTCGCTCCCGCCAGCCAGCAGTCCGGAAACGAGGAGTGAATCCGCGGTCGCATGATACTTGAGAATCACCTTCGCTCGCATTGCCTCGCGCGCGTCCAGGATTGCCGGCGCAATCCCCGCATTCTCGGCAGTGGTGTCACGCACGGTGACTGACATGACGGGCGCCTGATTGAAGTAGATCGGGAAGCTTCCCTTCTCGTATCCATATAGTATCGGGCTGCCGGTCGAAACGGGTTGCGCGCGGTAGATGCCGCCACGCGCGTTGAGCTGCGACGTGCTGGTGATGCTCACGCTCGGGTTGAAACCCATTGCTATTGGCAGCTGGCTCGAGTTTCCGGTGGTAAGCAGCAGCCCTCCCCGTTCAACAAATCGTCTGAGTGCGGCAAGTCCGTCGAAGCCCATGCCTGGCCGGATATCATCTGTCTCGTCCCACTTTCCGAGATTCGGATACGCGGCGGTTTTCTTCCATGGAATTGCGGGACCGACCATCGGCCGCCCGTTAACGAGCGAGGTGACAGGCCCGCTAACGTGAGGATATACAACCACGTCGAAGCGGTCGAGTGTCTTCGCCTTTGCAAGCTGCTGGTCGGAGATATACGTGAACGGAATTCCCATCTGCTCGAACGCAAACCGCACCCATCCCTCGTTCTGCGTTTCGAGCCATGAGTGCATGAGTGCTACACGCGGAAGCGAAACTCCATGCTTGCCCACCGTTATGGGGGACCCGACCGACACCGCCTCGAGACCAAGCGCTGCGATCGCGTCGCGGACGCCGGATGAGGCGTTCTCTACAATCCAGGTTCCAGCGGGGAAATCAACGCCCCCTGACTTGAAGGCGGCATCTGCAATACTCAGCTTCGCGTTCCCTGTTTTCCATGGAAGCACCGCAGAACGCCAGTCTCCATTGTGCTTCACGATCAGCGTGCCCGTTGCTGGGACCGAACTTCTCACCGCGACGTCTGCGGCAAGCAGCTGCATGGGCTGAGTCAACACGCTCGAGTCAGCTACCTTCAGCGTCTCAACGTGGCGAAGCGCGTCGAGTGTCCAGCCGGTATCGTCGTACGGCGGCGGATCATCCGCCTTGTACTTCTGAATCGCCAGCAACGTTCTTACAGTGGCCGAATAGGGCTGGTCGAGACGGACGATCCAGTCGCCAGCGTGCACTGACCTCGTGGTTGTATCCTTGCCGCCTGACTTGATACGGAAGTCAGTGGTTGCAGCATGCACTTCTGATCCCTGCGCGCGGAACAGATTCACCAGGTCGCCGGCTTCGCCCGCGTGCCGCTGATTTCGCGGAATGACAAACGCGTATGGAGCCGAGAGGCGGCCGCGATCGATCATGCGCTCTGCCTTAGCCAGGTAGTTGCGGAGGTAAGTGTCGCGGTGATCTGCCACATAGCGGAGTGCGATGAGCACTCCCGACTGCTGATAGTTGATGTTGCTTCGGATACACCACTTGATGCCATTGACCGGCGGATTCGGACGGTCCCAACGGCGGTCTGTACTCGACGCGGGGAGCTTCACTGTGTGGCAGTCAGCTCCGCGCGATGTGTATGTCTCGTAGAATCGGCCAATCGAGTTGTGCAGATTCGCAACCGCGAGCAGCGTGTAGTTCGGCGCCCACCCATCGTAGAATCCGTGCGTCCACACACCAGGAAGTCCGCGACGTGTCAGCTCCGTGATCTCCTGGTAAGCGAGTGTGTGCCACTCGTCAACGACGATCGGATCGTACTCGTCGTTGTACGGGCCCGTGCCTGTGCTCGTATAGAGGAATGGCACTGACTCGTGCAGATCGTGAACCACCACCGGCTTCCACTTCAGAAACGCCGCCATCACGTTCTGCGACAGCTTCTGCGACAGCACCATTCCATCGCGGTTGTTGTCGTGAGCGGTGTACTTACCCCAATAGATGAGCGGTACTCCACCTGGACCGAGTTGAAGTGCGCGCGCCTGCTTGTCCGCATCCACCATTCGGTCGCGACCATCCACTTCCGTTACCGGTGTAATGATCGTGATGACGTTGGAGCGAATCGCGCGCGAGTTCTCGGACTCGTCCACCGACAGACGGTAGGCAAGCTCCATCAGCATCTCGGGGCTCCCAGTCTCGGGTGAGTGAATGGAACCGGTGAGCCAGTAGATGGGCTTTGCCTCGCGAATCAAACGCTCTTTCTCCGCCGCGTTGACACCTCTTGGGTCCGCCAGTTTCGCCAGTTCCGTTCGATATTTTTCCAGGTTCTGGATTGTCGCCTCATCTGCGATTACGAGTCCGATCATTTCGCGACCCTCGTCGCTCATGCCGAACGAGAACATCTTCGTCCGCGGAGACGCATCAGCCACCGCCTTGAAGTACCGATTGATCTCGGCTACGTGCGAGAGTTTGCCGATCGTTCCGGGCACGTAGCCAAGAACCTTGAGCGGTGTCGGAACGGTTGAAGATGCCGGCAGTGTTTCGACAAGTTCGGTAGTGAACTTCCACCGTGGGTCCGTCGGTGTGAGGTCCTTGATTCTCGCCGAGTAGACGCTGTCGATGGGCTGCTGTGCGGCAGCCGCTAATGGCGAGACAATCACCAGCGCGGCGAGTGCAGTGCGAAATGACATCATTGTGGGGGAAATCTCACGAGGCGGAAGAAACCGGAACGCGCCGGGCGCGCATTCCGAGAAACAGCAATGCCTGAACAACGAGCATGGCACCCATGGCAATGAACTCCTGTTGAGTGGAACTCATCATCAGCCAGATAACAATCGCCGAGGCGAGCAGCGGGATCACCGGGCCGCCGGGGAGGCTGAACGGCACGGCGCCATCGGCGCGGACGTCCATCCGCTGAAGGCGTATCGTCGCGAGGCAGCAGATGAGATAGACGATGAGCGTCGCAAGCGTCGCCAGCACCATCAAGCCGGCAAAGCTCCCGGAGATGGCAAAGACTGCGCAGAACGCGGCATGAACCAGGATTGCGATGTAGGGCGTTCTGAACTTCTCGCTGATTCTCGCGAGCGGGGCCGGG
>JBKJNN010000052.1:0-8885 GCA_046593625.1 Gemmatimonadaceae bacterium
AGTTGTACTCCTGCCCCCGCGCCGGTGGGAGCGATCTCAGCCTCATTGGCTCGCGCACGAGGGTAGTTACGCGGTCACCATAGTCCAGGTCGCGCTGAATGATCGCCCGCACTGAATCATCGGGCGACTCGTCGGTCGGCATGACGATGATCTTCGGCGTGGTGCCACTTGGATAATTGAGGCCGATGCGCACGCCGGGGGCGGGGGTTGTCGGCTCCTGGCCGCATGCGCGAGTGCTGACGACAGCGGCGGCAGCGACGGCAACAAATGCCGTGACCATCAGATAACGTTGATTCATCTCAATACGCGGGGATCAAAGCTGAAAACGACAGGAAGTGCATCGTCGTGAAAACCATCTGGCAAAGGTCCGAATTCGCGGGCAGCCGCTTCGACCGCGCCCTGCGCTTCCAGATCAAATGCGTAGGAGCCCGATCGTGTCACGAATCCAATTCCGATAACCGAGCCGTCACGCCGAATGACGAATCTAACCTCCGCACGACGATTCGAGCCCGCATCCGCGGGATTGAATCGAAGCGCGATCTGGCGAACGATATTGTTCAGGTACCCGGGGAAAGGGAAATCGATTCCTTCAGTCTGCACTGTAGCAACGTCAGTTCCCTTTCCTCCAACTGGTCCGCCTCCTGCCCGAGGCGCAGGGGTTGCCTGAGCCGCGGGCTTCTCGACGGGGGTTGAGCGTTGCGCGGCTTTCGGCGGCGCCACCTTGGTAATAGGCACCGCCGGCTCTCGTGTGGTTGCCGTTGGAGGAGGGGTGACAGCAGGTGGAGTCACCGGTTGTGGTTTTACCGGCTCCGGCTGGACAGTTCCAATCGCACGCGGGCCTGGGGGCGCGGCAACGATGTTCACCTTGTAGATCGGCGGCAGCGCTTCGGGAGCGCCCTTTCTCAGCCCGATCAGAACGAACAGAGCCAGAGCGACGTGCAGAGCCACAGACGCACCTACCGGCCCGGTAAGCCGAATACTCGGACCCGCGGGTACCAACTACCTCTCCTGCTCCGGTTCCGCCACGAGTCCCACATCCGGCGCACCACTCGCGCGCATCACTGCGAGCACCCTCACGACATCCCCATACCGCACGCCGGCATCCGCCCGCAAATACACACCATCCCGCCCTCTGTCCGCGGCCATCGACTTGAAGGTCGCCCTGAACTCCGAAAACGTGAGTGACGCGTCATCCACGTGAATTCCACCACTCCTGTCGATCGACACTACCAGCCCGCTCTTCGGTTCCAGCGGGCGTGCTTCCGCCTTCGGCAGCGTGATGTCAACACCACCCTGCATGATGGGAGCAGTGATCATGAAAATCACCATCAGCAGCATCATCACGTCGATGAGGCTGACGACATTGATCTCGGCGTTCAGTGCCAGTCGCTCGCGGCGCCTTCTCATCTAGATTCGACCCTCTCTCACCATCAATGCGATCAGTTCCGATCCAAACCCGTCGAGCTCACCATCGATCCGGTTCAGCCGGTGCGCAAAAATGTTGTACCCGAACACAGCCGGAATGGCCACACTCAACGCCGCCGCTGTCGCAATAAGTGCCTCAGCAACACCAGGCGCGACAGCGCCGATGTTTCCAGAGCCTTTCGTTGCGATCCCAATGAACGCGTCGATCACGCCCAGAACCGTTCCCAGCAGACCGATAAGCGGGCTCACCGATCCGATTGTAGCAAGTGACGGGACATACCTGTTGAGTTGGTCCCTGACTGCTCCACTGGCGGAATCGAGCACCTGACGCAGCGCTTCGACCTGGGATGCGCTCATGCGTGCCTGCCTGTCTCCACTGGCAGCCAGGGCTGGTGTCGTCTCGTTGATAAAGCGAACCGCACGAGTCATGACGCCCTTTTGCGGGCTCGACGGCAATCCGGCTGCAATTTCCCTGGCCTCGTCGAGAGAGTGCGCTCCTTCGAACTTGTCCATGAAAACCCGCCCCGCACTCTCGGCCCGGCGGAATTCCACCCACTTCCCAATCATGACTGCCCAGCTCAGGACGGAAAGTATGGCCAGTATGATCAGGACGACTTTCGTCTCTCCGCTCGAATGAGAGATGAGTTCCATTGGCGACGAAGGCACTGCCTCGCCAATCTGCATCAGTAATAACGGCATCATGCTCCAGTCATTGCGTGCTGGCCTTTCGACCATTCATATGTAAGGGCCAGGCCCTCAGCCAGGCTGACTTCGGGTCTCCAGTCAAGCACACTGCCCGCTTTTCCGGCGTCGAGAAAACTTTCCTGCTGTTCGCCTGGGCGCCTGGGCGCAAAGACAATCTCCGTATCGGTTCCGACGGATTCCTGAAGCAGCCGAGCCAGTTCGACCACAGATGTGCCGGAGCCGGTTCCAACGTTGAATGCGCGGGCGTCAAGCTTTTCCGCGTTCGGAAGCGGGCTTGTGGCCCCGAGGAAAACCGCTCTTGCCACGTCGCCTACATATACATAGTCGCGGGTCTGCATTCCATCTCCAAAGATGGTGAGCGACTTGCCTCCCAGAATGCGACTGCAGAAGATCGCCACCACACCGGCCTCGCCGTGCGGATCCTGGCGCGGCCCGTAAACATTTCCAAAGCGCATCGCAACATGCTCCAGGCCATGCACCCTGCCGTAGTACGCCATGTAGAATTCGACGGCAAGCTTGGAGATGGCGTAAGGCGATCCCGGATCCTTCGCATATGTCTCGACATTTGGCGGCGTATTGAAGTCGCCATAGATGGCGCCACCAGTTGAGGTAAAGGCAAAGCGTGTTGCCTTTCCGCTCTCGCGAATTGCCTCGAGAAGATTGAGGCTCCCGATGATGTTGGTGTTGGCATCGAAGACGGGATCTGCTACGCTTTTTCTGACGTCGATCTGTGCAGCTAGGTGAACCACAATGTCGAAGTTGCCTTCGCGCACTATCCGCGCAGCGTCTGGCGATCCCACACTGGTTTTGTGGAGAACGGCCTTCTGGGGCACATTGGCCTGCTTGCCCGTGGAAAGATCGTCAACGATCTCGACTTCGAATCCTTCGGCAAGGAAGCGATCTGCGACGTGGGAGCCGATAAAGCCCGCACCGCCGGTGACCAGTGCGCGGCGACTCACTGGTCTTCTCCCGCTTCGGCATCGTGTCTCATGTGCTCCAGAGCGAAAAGATATCTTGCAGCGTCGACCACTCCCAACCCCCTGCCATTGGCAGCCGCAGCACGCAGTCGCACGCTGGGCTCATGAAGAAATTTGTTCATCAGAGAACGGGAAAAACTCTCAATCGCCTTCACCTGCTCATCCGTCAATCCGTCAATTTTGCGAAGAGCGGCACTCAACTCGTCCGCACGTACACCATCCATGCGCGAACGAAATTCCGTTACGACCGGCACCGCCGCCAAGCCCGCGAGCCACTGCCAGTACTTTTCAACCTCGCCAGCGATGATTCGTTCCGCGGCCGGAATATCTTCCTGCCGCCGGTCGAGATTTGCGGCGGCAGCGGCACGCAGATCGTCGAGGTCGTACAGAAAGACATTTTCCAGCTCTCCAACGTTCGAATCAACATCCCGCGGCAGAGCGATATCCAGAATGCAGAGAGGCACATCGCCCCGGATACGCATCGCCGGTTCCACATGCTCCACTCGCACCATCGTGTGAGGAGACGACGTAGAGCAAACAAGAACGTCGACCTCGGCGAGACTCTGCCAGCAGGTGTCGTAGTGCATCGCTACCGCGCCGTGCTCGCGCGCCAGAGATTCTGCCCGTTCATGAGTCCTGTTCGCCACGATCGAGACGCGAACCCCCTCGTCACAAAGACACTTGAGCGCGAGTGCCGCAACGTCTCCGGCACCGAGCACCATCGCCCGCTTGCCATTGAGAGATCCGAAAATCTTCTTGGCAAGCTGCACTGCTGATGAGCTCACCGAAGCCGCGCCCCGGCCTATCCCGGTCTCCTCGCGAACACGCGAACCGACAAGCTGCGCCTGCTGAAAGAGCCGGTTGAGCGCAGCCCCCGTAGCCCCGCGCGAGGACTCCCACGCGTCGTGAACCTGACCCTGGATCTGAGCTTCGCCGAGGATCATCGAGTCAACGCCAGACGTCACCCTGAAGAGGTGTGAAGCTGCCTCGCGATCGTGCCGCACGTACATGAACTGCGAAACGTCCTCGCCGAGCCGGTCCGAGAATATCTCGCGTATGTGCGACACCGAAGAGTCCTGCCCTGCAATGAGGTAAACCTCCGTGCGATTGCACGTTGAGAGCAGAGCGGCTTCCGACACCGGATGATCGTGCCTCAGACGTTCGAGCAGCCGGCTGCGTTCAGCCCCGGTGAATGCGAGCTTCTCGCGAATCTCGATAGGAGCTGTACGGTGATTTACCCCGGCAACGGCGAGTGGCATCAGGCTGCTCCCTTCCCGAATTCACCACTTTCCACGCTGGCGCAGAAGTCTGATCCAAGCAGTTCTGACGCAACGCGTGGCCAGTCGCCTCGATCTTGGGCCAGTGTCGTTCGGCGCAGCTCTTCCAGCGAGCCCAATGCATCAGCATAGCGTCCATCAAAACGCTCGGCGACTGAATCGCGGATGCGCATTGCGGCGGCGGGAACGCCGCCCGCAGAGACCCCCATCAACAGGTTGCCCGAACGGTGGACAGCCATCGATGTAAACGATCCCTCCTCGAATTTGTCTACCACGTTCACCAGGCGGTGGAGACCGCGCGCATCCCGAGCGACTGCGGCGTTTACTCCGGGGTCGTCGGTGGCTGCAATCACGATCTCGGCAGCGCCGATATCGTCGGGGCCACCGTATGATTTCTCAACGACGGTGAACCGCGGGCCGACCGCAGCAAGAAGAGTATCGGAAGCGCGGCTGGCGATGACCTTCACGCTCGCTCCGGCATCGTGGAACGAGAGCGCCTTCCGCGTACCGACACGCCCTCCGCCAACGACGACAACTTCTATGAGTTCGCAGGCCACGGCGATGGGCAGCGCGCTCAGAGGAACTGTCCCCGATTGAATGAAACCGCCCTGAAGACGACATACACCAGTATCACGCTGGCAAACGTGACAGTGGACATCACTGCCGCGCGCCGCGCCTGAAGGCCTCTCATGAGCCTGCCAAGCGCAAGTGCGCCAATGCAGACCCAGGCGCCGAGCCCCCACACGAGTTGCGGCAGGACGACAGTGCGGTAGGCGATGGAGTATCCTGCTGCAAGCGCGAGCCCCGTGGTGAGACCGAGAAATCCTGCGATAGAAGCGACGTGGTTCACCCGGTCGAGCGTGTCCAGCGGCGGGAAAAACCTGAAGATCGCGCCGAATCGCGCGGACTTCAGCTCGCGCCGTGCAACGAGGTACATCGTCCCGGCTGCAGCGGCAGTTGCGTAGGCCGCCATCCCCGCGAAGCTGAGAACGATGTGCATCACCAGCCATACCGCTCGCGCACCCTGAGGGTCCATGAGCGGCGTCAGCCCGGAAAGGTTGGCAGCAATCGCAAGCAGCGCCGCGACCGGTGCCGCAATCAGCGTGAGACTCACTTCCTGAGCGAACGCCTCGACCAGCAGCAGGGCCACGGCCAGCACGAAGCCCGCGAAACTCAGAGCAGGCCCCAGCCCGGTCAGCGAGCCTGATCCGCTGGCGCGCGCGAGGGTGATGAGTGCCAGTGCATGGGCCGCCAGTCCAACTGTCAGGATGGCGATTACGCCTTTGACGGGAGCGCTGACGCGGCGCGCGAACGGCAGCGCAGCGAGCGCCGCCGCCGCGAGGTAACAGGAGATTGCGACGAAGTGTGCGACTACGATCATGACCGAACGTAATCTATACGGCTACAGCACCTCAGACGACCAGGTTTTTCACCGCAACTCGGAGCGGCTTGCGATCAGTTTCCGCCCGATGGTGAACGAGCGCTCAGTCGAGCGATCATCCCGGCGTAAATTCGCGGCTGTTCATGGTCCACGATGATGGCTGTCACGGCGTACGGTGTCACCTTTACGACTTCGACGACTGCTGCTGCGACGGGAGGCGCCGGGTATCTCGGATCAACACTGTCATCGATCAGTGTGAACTGGTCGCCAACCCTGACGCCATTTGCCGACTTCGCGCTCAGGATTACGTAATTCTGAAGTGATGGAAGCACCGGATCGCCCGCAACGTAAAGCACGCGCTCGACCGGGCCGGGCGTTACGCTGACCGGCAATCCAACGGCGGGGACGTAAGCCTCGAGTGGCATGACAGACTGTTGAAGCTTGATTTCTCCAAACTGGCGGACTACTCGTGCTAGGGTGGGCTCTCCCGGTTTCGTGGAAAGGACCCTGAGGATGCCGGTCGGGATGACAAGTTGCGCTGCTTCGGTGATGTCGGGGCCGATCCGGTAGACGAGCAGCAGGTCTCCGCTGTCAGCAGCGGCACCCCGTGGCACATTTACATAAACGCGGTCCATGAGCTGAAGCCGGCGTTCTCCTGCCGGGGCCAGGATTCCAGGCCGGTCATAGGCCGCCGCGAGCCGAGCGTCACCTTTGCCGGAACCACGCTTGAGAGCGAAAGGCGCTCCTTCCATTTCTCCCACCGGCACGCCGGAGGTGGTGCCGCGGCCGAGTACTTCTCCGGTGGAGCTGATGCGGTCAGAGACGAGCCCGGATGGAAGCGTCGAAAACACAGTGTGGTCAGAGGGGGGCGCCGGCTTCGTGGTGATGCGCGCCAGCACCTCGGGCCTGACCTCATTCGAAGGAATGCGAATCATCTCGCCTGGATAAATCCAGTGCGGGTTTTCAACGATATCGGTGTTGCGTCGAAAGACATCCGGCCAGCGAAACGGGTCTTTCAGGTAGGCGTTTGCGAGGTCCCACAGCGTGTCGCCCTTCTTGACGACGTGCACCACCTCATCTGCTGCCGCCGAGACGGGCGTCAGCGTTGGTCCCGGCTTCTGGCCGGATGGCTTTGGGAGGTCTGCAGGTTTCTCTTGAGCGCCCGCTGCCGGAACGATTGCAGTAAAGGCAAGCGCGATTGCGAGGCCGGACAGTCGGCGCGAGAAACCACCTTGGGGGACCAGCATCAGGATGCTCCGCAAGTTCAAAATTGCCGCCCAGGATTGGTTCCCGGCCGGAGCGATTAAATCGCTAACCCAATGACGGGCTGGAGCGGGCCGGGGTCACGAATCCGCCACGATCGGGACCCCTGCGGAAACCCGGAACTGCCCGCCAGACGGAAACAGCGAACCACAGATGACACAGACGGGCACAAATGTCACGGATGGAATCAGAACAGAATAAGGGGAACAACGCTCGCTTCGGCAGTGTCGTTCCCCTTTGTTATTCATCTGTGTTTCTGCGATTGATCTGTGTCATCTGTGGTTCAATATCTGTGGCCAGCGTTGGTGCCTGACCCTAGAACGGCAGATCGTCGTCCTGATCTTCGAGCGCCGTTGGGAAATCGTCGAACGTTCCCTCAGCTCCACGGCCACCGCTTCGTGCCGGCGCCTTGGAGCGGCTGCCTTCGGAATCAGAATCGAAATCACCGCCGCGGCCACCTGATCCAAGCAGCATCAGCTCGCGCACCTTGATCTCGGTGGTGTAGCGGGTCTGACCTTCCTTGTCCTTGTACTGCCCGTACTCGATGGATCCTTCGACAAAGACCCGCTCGCCCTTCTTGCAGTACTTCTCGACGATGTCGGCGAGACCCATGCCACCGCTTTTGCCATTCCAGGCAACGCAGCGGTGCCACTCCGTCTTTTCCTGCTTCTCGCCGCTCTGGGAATTCCACGACCTGCTGGTCGCAAGCGAGAACGTCGAGACCTTGCCGCCACCTGCTGTCGTACGCACCTCGGGATCATTTCCAAGATTCCCGATCAGTGTAACCTTGTTCACACTCCGACTCACGTTTGCCTCCCGGCGAGAGTTTCTGTGTCCGCCATCAATGGTAGCCAGGATGCACGCGTCTGCGCACACCCGGCTTTCCGTCAGTAATCGTTACAACGCCAGTCTCAGGACCAGCGCATCCTCAACCGGATTTCGATAATATCCGTGTCGGCGCGAGACCTCATCAAACCCCCGCGACTGATAAAGTTTTCGCGCAGAACGGTTCGACTCGCGAACCTCGAGCCACACTTGCGCGGCGCCCCGTGACAGCGCTTCGGCCAGTGCCGCATCCAGTAAGCTGCCTCCAATACCCTGCCCGCGGTGCTCTCTCTGCACGGCGAGATTCAGGATCTCCGATTCGTCGGCCACACATTGTGCTATGGCGTAGCCCACGAGCTTTCTCGAGACCCTTGCGGCTGTCGAGCCATCTTCGCCCATCGAGGCCTCTTCGCCTATAAGGAAGATAGTGTGCGGGGAATTCAGCGCAGTCGCGAATTCCCGCGAACCCCACGGATCACCGAACGAATCGCGCTCGATCAGTCCCACGGCTGGGATATCCGACTTCTGTGCAGAACGTACGGCAACGGCTCCTCCCTTCAGTTCTTTTTCTCCCGGCCGGGAAACACTCATTACTCTGGGGCAAAAAGTGGACGCCCGTGGGTCGCTTCCCACTTGACCTGGGCTTCAGCCAGCCGCCCGTAAACGGGTTCCCAGTTCTCCACGTTTGACGGCCCTCCGGCAATGACCGCCTCCAGAATTCGCGAAACACCGCGCGCATGCGGATTCAGTGGTTCCGCCGCCAATGGTCCGATCAGGCGAGCGCCAACCCCGCGCGCCTCTGCATCTAGTTCCGATGCGCGGAACAATCTCGTCTGTCCGGTCTCGACGACATTTCCGCCCTTCACTTCGAAGAGCGCCGCAAACACTTCTTCCCGCATTGCTGGCAACGCCGCGAGCCATCGCCCGTCTTCGCATTCCGACGCCGCGACAATCAATGTCAACGAAGAGACGGTGAACAGTGGCCTGTCCAGTCCGACTGCGAGCCCCTTTGCAATCGAGCCTGCAATTCGC
>JBKJNN010000186.1:0-3888 GCA_046593625.1 Gemmatimonadaceae bacterium
GACATCGTAAATACTGCCGCGGGCGGCGTGAACCAGCTTTCCCTGCGGCTGGGCAAGCTGATAGTGCAGTCCCCTGATCACGCCACGGCTTGAACGGCTGTGATTGACCTGGGTGAAGCTCTGCGGAATGCCCGTGCCTTCGAGGTCGCGCGAGCTGAATGTCTCGAGAAAGAAACCGCGCTCGTCGCGGTAGACATTCGGCTCGAGTACGAGTACACCAGGCAGTGTTGTTTCGCGCACGTTCATCGTGAATTTGCCAGCGTTTCCAGATAGTCCGCGTAACTACTCGATCCCATTTCGCTGGCGATTGCTCTCAGACGTTCGACTCCGATAAAGCCCATGCGGAACGCCGTCTCTTCGGGCGATCCAATTCTCAGCCCCTGCCTTGCTTCCACGACTGCGACGAAATTGGAAGCAGCGAGCAATGCTTCATGTGTCCCCGTGTCCAGCCACGCATTTCCTCGGCCCAGGGTCTCGACCTTCAGTGCTCCCTTGGCGAGGTAGTGCCGGTTGATATCTGTTATCTCCAGCTCCCCTCTCGGCGAAGGTGCCAGGCCTCGTGCGATGTCGACAACCGTAGAATCGTAGAAATACAATCCGACGACTGCATAGTTCGATCGCGCGTAAATCGGTTTTTCCTCGATGCTGATAGCGCGGCGCGCCGAGTCAAACTCTACGACTCCATAGCGCTCGGGATCCTTGACATGGTATGCGAAAATCGTCGCCCCTTCGCCCGACTCGGCAACGCGCTGAAGCTGGACGGACAATCCGTCGCCGAAGAACAGATTGTCGCCCAGTATGAGTGCGACGGGGCTGTCGCCTATAAAATCCGCTCCGATGATGAAGGCCTGAGCGAGACCTTCGGGCTTCTCCTGAACAGCATATGAAAGCTCAATGCCAAGCTGGCTGCCGTCACCGAGCAGGTCGCGGAAGCGCGGTGTGTCGGCGGGCGTGCTGATGATGAGTATCTCGCGAATTCCGGCCAGCATCAGCGTGGAAAGCGGATAGTAAATCATCGGCTTGTCATACACCGGCACAAGCTGCTTGCAGACAACCTTGGTAGACGGCCAGAGCCGGGTGCCTGATCCGCCCGCGAGAATGATCCCTTTCCTGTTCATTCGATTCTCAGGGTGCAGTTGCCGGAGCGCCGGGGGAAAGACGAAGCCGCAGGTAGGTCTCGCGAAGTGTCAGCGCTCCAAGCACTGACAGCGACGCCACCAGGCTGAAGGACATCCATATGATCGAGGTATTGATCAGGCAGAGCACCACCACCATTGCGAGCGCAATGAGAAGGTTCCTGCTGTTGACGGCCTTCACGTCGAGAGCATCGAGAATGTTCCTCATCAATATGTAGATAACGTATGGAATTGCGCCGAGAAGACATGTTCTGAAAACCGGGATGGCAGGCAGGAAGGCGGCTCCGAAATACCACTCGATGAACGGAGGTATGAGCAGTTCACCCGCAACCACGCCTGCGGTCGCGAGCAATATACCGCCCACGAGGAGGCGAACAACGATTCTTCGCACGCTTTTCAGGTCTCCGGTTGCGGCCTGAGCGCTGGCTCTCGGAAGAATCACGAGTCCTATCGGTGCAAAAGCACCAGCGGCGATGGCCAGCAGTGACATGGCGGCCGAAAACTGCCCGGCGACGATTACTCCGTGCGCACGCAGAGCAATCAGGGAGGGAATCGCAAAGAGCCCCACGAGCGCGAATTCACCAGGCACCCGGGGAAGGCCAAACCTCAACAGTATCGAAAGGTGCCGCCGAATATCACGTGCACCGCGCCAGGCGCGCTCGCGATAGAGCACATGGAAAAGCGCAATTGTGCTGACGGCGAGCCACGCGCTGCCGGTTGCCATGAGCACCGCGGCTGCATCGTGGTCCGTCAGAATAAAAGCGGCGACCGGAACAACGCCCAGGTTGGCGAGCTGCATCGCATTCGCAAATCTCATCTCGGAACGGCCGCGATACACCGCGTACACCATGCTGTGAAGGGCAATGCCGGCGAGCGCCATGGTGGTGGGTGGCACCAGACGGGAAAGCTCGGTAGTTCCGAAAAGCAGCAGGGCGCCAGCGCCGGGAGCGACATTCAGCATCAGAACGGCCAGCAGCGGCGGAAACAATCCGATCGTCAGTGTGGCAGTCGCGAACGCGCTCTCCGTGTATCCGGGCATTGCGCCAGCTCTCGCGATTGCGATGTAACGAGGCGCCGCTATTCCCAGCCCCATCACCAGTGGAAGGTAGAGCAGGGAGATTGCACGCCGGCTTAGAGCGTATTCCCCGAATCCCGTGGGACCCAGCAGCGACGCGGCAAGCTTGAGAAGCAGGATTGCAGATACTGTGACCGCTGCTTCCGTAACGATGGTCCAGGCAAGCTGGGCTCTCATCAGCGCAGCAGGTACCGTACGCCGAGCAGTGCATTCAGGTTGTTGACATCCGACTTGAAGTCGCGATTGAACTCCCGCACGAATGTCATCCCGCCCGTTACCTCGAATTCCCTTAACACCCTTGAGGTTTCAAATCCGAGGGCGTGACTGACGTCGATCGACCGTGGAGTTCTCACCCCGAGGAGTACATAGTTCCCGCTCTCGCGGCGGACTATTCGTGTCCAGCTGGCCGTCCAACGACCGCCCGGTGTGAACCTGTCCACAGCCATGACAGATCCTGCTCCAGTTCCAACTCCTGCGTCAGGCCCGAGCATCTGGCCCTTGTAGGTATGCCCCTGGCGAATCAGTCCATGCACGTACATCTCGCCTTCGCCACGATATCTGGAAAGTTGCGGCAGCTGAAAATTGAGAATCTCAAAGCGCCCGGCGGTCAGCTGGTCGCGCGTGGAGTTGAAGACCTTACGCGCGCCGATGGAATAAGCACGCGAGTGATCCGGCTCCTGAAGGAGATCGCGAAAATCGAAGCTGTGGTCGTCCCGGCCGTACTCTGCATGTAGTTCAAACCCGCTTCTGGGCAGTACCCACCGGGCAAAGACGGAGACAATCTGATTGTCAGAAACGCCGCGGTCGTCGAGCCCGCCAGTTGGAAACCGGGGGTCGGTCAGGCGGTCAGGAGGAAGATTCTTCTTGAGGAATCCCTGAAGGAACTTGGTGTAATAGCTGCCGGGTATCCCCGACGCCGGCCATATCGAGTGAAAGAATCTCGCTCCTCCAACCTCAAGTCCGGGAAGACCGCGCGGCTGCCCGATGACAATCAGGCCGGTTGCAAATCGTTTACGACCCGGTTCTGCGCGGCTGACGTATTCGTCCCCGCCGGCGACGTTGGAATAGTCGGATTGAAAAAGCTCCCCCCAGAAAACGCGCGCGTGAATTTTTCCAATACCGATGTTGATCGGCTCGCTCGATCCCGCAAAGATGTGAGGGAACCCGGCAGCGTTGTTGCCAAGCAGCACTGGAAACTCCTGGCCTGGCCCCCACGCCTGATTCGCCGTTGACGCGCCAAATGATATGTACGGCAGGTCCACCCTGAGGGTGCTCTGGCCCGGATCAAACTGTGAGTACGCAGAGCTGCCGAACCGCTGCGGCCTGTCTATTCCTCCGAAATCCGGGTTGTTGAAGCTCGGATTTCCTGTACGCCCTGTCGGCGCAATCTCGAACTCCTGATTCTCGGCGCGAAACGCGAGCGGCGCCAACGTCAGAGATACCGGCCCCCATTCAGCGTAGATGCCCGCTTGCACAGCAGTAGTGAGCCCTCGCCCGGCCCATACCGGGCCGTCATTCGATCCATACGCGAATGAGGTGTTATACCGAAGTACCGAAGCCGGCCGGATGATTCCGTAGTGAACTCCTGCGGTCGTCCGGCCTTCATCGACGAACCTGTCATTCCACGGGTGCAGTGTGTCGCGGGGGACAAGCCGGCGAAGCTCGCGCTGCGAGAAT
>JBKJNN010000029.1:0-18061 GCA_046593625.1 Gemmatimonadaceae bacterium
GGCCTCAGTCTCGCTGAAGCGCACCGCCTGCTTTTCAACGGCAATTATTTCGGTTCGGTGATGGTCGCGCACGGCGATGCCGATGCGCTTGTTTCAGGGGTCAACATGCACTACCCGGAAACAATTCGGCCCGCGCTACAGGTGATTGGTGTCCATCCCAAGGCAGAGGTGGTAAGCGGGCTGTACATGCTCGTCTTTGAAAAACATGTCATCTTCTGCGGCGATACTACGGTCAACATCGATCCAACGGCCGAGCAGCTCGCTCAGATTGCGTATTCGGCGGGGCGCATTGTGCGAACGCTGGGCCTTACACCTCGAATAGCGATGCTGTCTTTTTCGAACTTCGGGTCAGTGAGGCATCCTGAAACCGAGAAGGTTGCCCGCGCTGTGCAGCTACTCCGGGAGCGCGATCCATCCATGACCGTAGACGGCGAGATGCAGGCCGATACTGCGCTCGACGAGGACCTCCTCCGGAGCGCCTACCCCTTCAGCACTCTCAGCGAGAAAGCCAACGTGCTTATCTTTCCCAATCTGAGTGCGGGCAATATTGCTTACAAGCTGCTCGACCACCTCGGGGGCGCCACGGCTATCGGACCGATTCTGGTTGGAATGAATCGCCCGGTCCACGTCCTGGAACGCGGGGCAGATGTGCAGGACATAGTGAACATGGCGGCAGTGGCCGTGATGGACGCGCAGTCGCGCGGAGCAATGGGACGTTCGCGGCAATAATTACATAACTGACAATTCTGGACTTTCTTGAGGGATAGAGGAATGGCTACTGAAACGAGGCCGGGGCCTTCACCGGCTGCTGATCATCAGGCGGGAACGGATCTCTCCGGGCAGGGTCTTGCCCCAAAGGGAAAGATTCACTGGAATCTCATTGCACCGCAGCTCATTCAGGCTGCCGCGCGGCGAGAGGAAGGCGAACTGGCGGCGATGGGCCCATTCGTGGCCCGCACGTCGCCGCATACTGGCCGTTCCCCCAACGACAAGTTCGTAGTGAAGGAGCCGACGTCAGAGAATGATGTTGACTGGGGCAAGGTCAACCAGCCATGCACTCCCGAACAGTATCAACTGCTTCTTGCTGATGTCCGTGCCTATCTCGACGAGCAGAACGAACTGTTTGTCGAAGACCTCTACTGCGGCGCGGACCCGGCATACCGCCTGTCCGTGAGGTACGTGTCACCGAATGCATGGCACATGGCGTTCGTGCGGAACATGTTCATTCGCCCGCTGCGGCCCGATCTTGCCTCATTCGATCCCAATTTCACGGTGCTGCATGCACCTGAATTTCAGGCAGACCCGGCGCGACACGGTACCCGCACCGGGACGTTCATCGTGCTGAATATCGCCGAGCGTACGATTCTGATCGGCGGTACCAGGTACGCGGGCGAGCTGAAGAAGTCGATGTTCACGGTGATGAATTACCTGCTTCCAAAGCAGGGCATACTTTCGATGCACTGTTCTGCCAACATCGGGAAGAGCGGCGACACAGCCCTCTTCTTCGGGCTCTCCGGCACGGGCAAAACGACACTCTCGGCGGATCCGGAACGAGCGCTGATCGGCGACGACGAGCACGGCTGGTCGGATGCGGGAGTCTTCAACTTCGAAGGTGGCTGCTACGCCAAGGTCATCAACCTGTCACCTGAAGGCGAGCCGGACATTTATCGCACCACGCAGATGTTCGGGACGATTCTGGAGAATGTCGTACTTGACCCTGACACGAGGCAGGTGAAGTTCGATGATCAGTCGGTAACCGAAAATACACGGGCATCCTATCCGCTGGATTACATCCCGAACTTCGTGAAAGACGGCCGCGGTGGGCATCCGAAGAATGTCGTCTTCCTGACTGCTGACGCTTTTGGGGTGCTGCCGCCGATTGCACGGCTGTCGCCTGAGCAGGCCATGTACTACTTCCTGTCAGGTTACACCGCAAAGGTTGCGGGCACTGAACGCGGTGTGACGGAGCCACAGGCAACATTCAGCGCGTGTTTTGGCGCTGTCTTCCTCGTCTGGCATCCTACGAAGTACGCGGAAATGCTTGGCAAGCTTCTCCATCAGCACGGGTCGCATGTGTGGCTTGTGAACACCGGCTGGAGTGGCGGAGCATACGCCGAGGGACACCGGATGAAGCTTTCGCACACCCGCGCGATGGTGCGGGCAGCACTCTCGGGCGCACTGGACGACACGAAGCTGCGCACTGACCCCGTATTTGGACTCGAAGTTCCAGTCGAGATTCCGAATGTCCCTGCGGACATTCTGGATCCGAGAAGCACGTGGTCCGATGGCGCGGCGTACGACACACAGGCAGCGAAGCTCGCGGATATGTTCCGGAAGAATTTTACGAAGTTCGGCGACGCTGCTGAAGAAATTCGCAACGCCGGGCCCAAGACCTGATACTCCGGGGACGCGCATGAAATTCGAGATTCTGCGCGACCCGCTCTGGAACAACATCCGTGTCGACGAGCTGACACTCCGGCTCGTCGACACTGAGGTTTTTCAGCGCCTGAGATATGTTCGGCAGCTTGGGCTGGCCTATCTCGTTTACCCCGGCGCAACACATACGAGATTCGAACACGCGCTCGGAACCTATCATCTCGCGCGTGGTACGCTTGCCCTCCTCGCGGAATCAGACGACGGTCGCGGCATGGAGGCGGGCGAGCAGGCAATCGTACGGGCTGCCGCACTCCTGCACGATGTGGGACACTATCCCTTCTCGCACGCGCTCGAGGAAATTGGGCAGCTGCACCATGAGGACGTCGCCCGCCCGCTGATCACCTCTGGCGAGGTATCGGAGATACTTTCGAGCGCGCTTGGGAAGGACGCTCCGGAACGAATCTTCGAGCTGATACGTGGAACGAGCGCGAGTTCTCTTCAGGGATTGATTTCCGGATCTCTCGATCTGGATAAAATCGAATACCTCAAGCGTGATGCATTCATGTGCGGTGTGCCGTACGGTGAGATAGATGTTGACCGCCTCACCCAGTCGATGCTGATCCTCCAGGATCCACATACACACCGCCCGGTGCTGGGTGTTCGCGAGAAGGGACTCTCGGCTCTCGAATCACTGCTGTTCGCCAAATATCAGATGTACCGGAACGTCTACTGGCACCATGCCGTGCGCAGTGCGACGGCGATGTACAAGCGGATGGTGGAGGATGCGCTTCGCGCCGGTGCAATAGACGCCGCACTTCTTCCGACCTACACCGACGAAGGGCTGCTCCACCGGCTGGAGCACGCGCACCCTGCCCCACTCGTAGATGCCCTGCGCAGCCGGCGCCTTTACAAGCGAGCGCTGGAGTGGCCGGCCAGCCAGCTGGATGACGGCTTCGGAGAGTGGATAGCCACCGACAGGGAGTGCACGCGCAGAGCGGAGGATCGCCTTGCAAAAGAGCTTGGACTCGACCGCGGCGAAGTTCTTCTCGATTTTCCGATGAAAACGCAGATGCTCGGACTCGACATACCCGTGAAGCGCCGCAATGGCGAAGTCGTGAGGCTGACCGGCGAGGGATGGCCCGGAACGATCAATCTTCCGTCTCTCTCGGAGGAGCTTTATCGAAGCGCGAGGGGACTTCGTGTATTCGTTGCGCGCCGCACCGAGATTGCGCCGGGACTCGTAATGCGGATCCTAGAAGAACCGGAGTAGCTCCTAAGCAAACTCTGTTTCTGCAAGCTTGCGGTAGATCTCGATCGATTCAGGGTTTGCGAGCGCTTCGGTATTTCCGATTTTCTTCCCGTGCAGCGTGTCCCTCACCGCCAGTTCGCTGATTTTCCCGCTCATTGTCCGCGGGATGTCCGCCACCTGCGTGATTGTCTTCGGAACGTGGAGAGGACTGGTGTTGCTGCGAATCTGGCTGCGAATACGCTGCCTCATTGCATCGTCCAGCACCATCCCCTCGCGCAGCCTGACAAAGAGTGCGATCTGCACGTCCCCGTTCGCACCCACACTCACCTGCCGGCCGATCGCCACACTCTCGAGAATTTCCGGGAACTGCTCCACCTCCCGGTAAATCTCCGCCGTGCCAATGCGCACGCCTGACGGGTTGAGGGTCGCATCGCTTCGTCCGTAGATGATCATGCCGTCATGCGGCGTGATCTCGCACCAGTCACCGTGCCGCCAGACACCCGGGTACTTCTCGAAGTATGCGGCGGTGTACTTCGCGTGATCAGGATCGTCCCAGAACTCGATCGGCATGCTCACAAACGGCCTGGTGCAAACGAGCTCGCCGGGTTCACCGACCACCGCAACGCCGTCGTCATCGAACACGTGAACAGCCATCCCAAGTGCTCGGCATTGCAGTTCACCGCGGTACACAGGCGCTATCGGATTCCCGCCGGCAAAGCAGGACACGATATCAGTTCCGCCGCTGATGCTCGCAAGATGCAGATCCTGCTTGATTTCGGAGTAGACGTAATCGAAGCTGTCCGTAGAGAGCGGGCTGCCAGTGGAGAGAATAGTGCGAAGCGCCGAGAGGTCATGCACGGTACCGGGCTTAAAACCGCTTTTCTCGCACATCGCCAGGTACTTCGCGCTCGTCCCGAACACCGTCAGATTCTCTTCATCCGCCATGCGCCAAAGTAGGTCGCTCTCCTCAGGGAAAGCCGCTCCGTCATACAAAACAATCGTAGAACCAACAGCCAGAGCACTCACCAGCCAGTTCCACATCATCCAGCCGAGTGTCGTGAAATAGAACACGCGGTCTTCGCGCTTGAGGTCGGTGTGAAGCAGAAGTTCCTTGCAGTGCTGAAGCAGCGTTCCACCGGCCGAGTGGACGAGGCATTTGGGGAGACCGGTGGTGCCGGATGAGTAGAGTATGTAAAGAGGGTGATCGAACGGGAGCCGCTCGAACTCCGCGAGTCCCCACGAGCTCGCGCCAAACTCTCGCCACGGCACTGAACGAGGAATTCCTGATATGTCGGGATCCCTGTCGCCATAGCCAACCACCACCACATGCTCTATCGACTCGATCTTCTGAACAACCTCGGAAACTCTCGCCAGGCAGTCTATATGCTTCCCGGCATACACATAACTGTCAGCGCAGATGAGGATGCGCGGCTCGATCTGACCGAACCTGTCCAGCACGCCCTGTACGCCGAAATCGGGCGAGCACGATGACCACACTGCGCCGATGGACGCGGCAGCGAGCATCGCAATAACGGCTTCGGGGATATTGGGCATGAACCCCGCAACGCGATCGCCTGTACGCACCCCGTGTTCCCTGAGTGCAGCCGCCACACGAGAAACTTCATCGGGCAGCTCGGCCCATGTTACGGTGCTCTGCCGCCCGCTCTCGTTCCACGCGACAATGGCATCCCGATCATCGCGATACCGCAGCAGATTCTCGGCGAAATTGAGCCGCGCGCCGATAAACCATTTCGGCCCCAACTCTGCGTCCGGCGGCGCCATCCGATCGAGCCCGACGACGACTTCATCCCACTGCCGCCCCTCGTCGCCGTGCTCGTCGGCGACAATGCGCGCAAATCTCCAGACCGCAGGCCAGAACTTATCGGGGTGAAGCACCGACCACTGATAAAGCTCTGCATAGGACTTGAAGCCCAAGGCGGCCATGAACGCAGACATATTCGCCTGCTCAACACGCTCCGCAGAAGGAGACCACAACAAATCACTCATTCATCTGCGCCTCTGCGTCTCTGCGCTCTGCGCCTCTGCCCCCTCTGCGTCTCGTCCCCCTACGATGTAGGGGGACTGAATTGCTCATGCTGCGTATCCAGCCACGACTTGTGGTAGTCCTTGTCCTCGATTGAAAGCCCCTGCTTTGCAACCTTGAGCGGCCGGAAACTGTCCATCATCACTGCGAGCTCGTCGGTGTACTTGGCGCCGATGCTTGCCTCGGAGCGCCCCGGGTGTGGGCCGTGCGGTATGCCGTCCGGGTGGTGCGTGACGCTTCCGAACTCGATTCCCTTTCTGCTCATGAATTCGCTCGACGCGTAGTAAAGCACCTCATCCGAATCCACGTTGCTGTGATTGTATGGAGCCGGCACCGCCTCTGGATGGAAATCGTACGGACGCGGGCAGAACGAGCATACAACGAACCCGTCACCCTGAAACGTCTGATGAACCGGCGGGGGCTGGTGCACGCGTCCCACGATCGGCTCGAAATCCATGATGTTGAAGGCCCACGGATAGAAATACCCATCCCATCCGACAACGTCGAACGGGTGGTGGTCGAGCACGAGTTCATTGATTCCATCGTACTGCTTTACATAGAGACTGAAGTCGCCCTTCTCATCGTGCGGCGCGAGCTGCATCGGCCGCCTGATGTCGCGCTCGGAATAGGGCGCACCCTCGATTATCTGCCCAAACTCGTTGCGATAGCGCTTTGGTGTGCGCACGTGTCCGCGGCTCTCGAATACAACGAGCTTGTGGTCCACGCTGGCGTCCATGCGATACTTGTGCAGAATGCCGCGATGTATCACCAGGTAGTCACCCTCACCGTAGGGAAGCTCGCCGTACACGCTCTCGAGAACTCCCTTCCCCTTGCTCACGTAAACCAGCTCATCGGCTTGAGCGTTGCGATAGAAGTGTGAATCCTCGGCATCGGGCTCTACATACAGCATCGCGATGTCCTGATTGAACAGGAGCGGTATTCTGTCGAGTGTCGGACTTCCGCCTTTCTTTACGCGCGACGTGAGAAAGTGCCGGTGATGCAGAGTCTGATCAGCGTCTGCCTCGAACTTCATCTCCTTCACGCGTCTTACCGACCTTACCGTTGTCGGAGGATAGATGTGATAGAGTAGCGATGAAGTGCCGGTGAATCCCTCGTGCCCCATGAGCTCCTCGGCGTACAGGCCGCCGTCCGGCTTCCTGAACGCGATGTGCCGCTTCCGGGGGATTGTTCCGAGAGTGTGGTAGTTGGGCATGCTTACCTCAAAGGTTTCCGCGCAGCGCCTGCTCTCTCTCGATTGCTTCGAACAGCGCCTTGAAGTTTCCGGCACCGAAGCTCTTTGCGCCCTTTCGCTGAATGATTTCGTAGAACACTGTCGGCCGGTCTTCTACTGGCCTGGTGAATATCTGAAGGAGATACCCCTCGTCGTCCCTGTCCACCAGGATACCCAGCTCCTGAAGCGGTGCTATGTCTTCGTCGATTTTTCCCACACGGTCCGAGAGACTGTCGTAATAGGTAGACGGCACAGTCAGAAACTCGACGCCGCGCGACTTGAGATCCCTGACAGTTCGGATGATGTCGTCGGTTGCGATGGCGATGTGTTGCACTCCGGGACCATCGTAAAACTCCAGATACTCATCTATCTGCGACTTCCTCTTTCCTTCAGCCGGCTCATTGATCGGAAATTTTATCCGTCCATTTCCATTTGACATCACCTTCGACATCAGCGCGGAATATTCAGTGTTGATGGTCTTGTCATCAAACGTGAGGATGTTGGTGAAGCCAAGCACATCCTCATAGAATTTTACCCACGCGTTCATCTTGCCGAGTTCCACGTTGCCTACGCAGTGGTCGACGTACTTGAGGCCTGCTGATGGCGGCTTATAGGGCGAGCTCGCGGGAACGAAGCCAGGCATGAACAGCCCGCGATAGTTCTTCCGCTCGACGATGCTGTGAATTGTGTCGCCGTAGGTGTGAATGGCGGCAATCACGATCTCGCCGTTCTCATCTTCCATCACGGTGGGTTCCATCGCCGATTTAGCTCCGCGTTCGACTGCAGCGGCGTGGGCAACGCGCGCATCGTCCACCCACAGTGCAATATCGCGCACACCGTCGCCGTGTTTGTGTACGTGGTCAGCGATTGCCCCTGTCGACTTGATTGGAGTCGTGAGGACAAAACGAACTTTGTCCTGCTGAAGCAGGTAGCTCGCACGATCCCGGGTTCCCGTTTCCGGGCCACGATAGGCAACAAGTTCGAATCCGAAAGCAGCCCTGTAATAGAGTGCCGCCTGCCTCGCGTTTCCCACCCAGAATTCTACGTAATCGGTGCCGTTGATCGGGAATGTATCTGTAGCCGCGTCGGCGGCGGGTAGTGTCGCTGTTGCCATTATTTCTCCTGCGTTACTTCGTTTGTCTTGTTACTCGGCAGTCTTCATGCCGTAGGGCGCGATTCGCTGCCACGCGCTTCGGCAAGTTTCTTCGCGATTCCTCGATAAAAAGCTGCGTCGCCGGGCTTCTGCTGCTCTTCGAGCGAAATGGCGGCGAGTTCGATGGCGTATAGAATATTGCCCAGGTAAAGGCCCGCTACGTCTGCAACAGTCCCGGCTTCCCGCGTGGAGGCGGCGTTTCCGCCGTCAGCCATGTTAGCGGGCCTGCGGTACGGGAGTCACCTCTCCCGTTGCAAATCGTGTGTCAGCGGTAATTACCTTCACGACGATTGCCGTGATGTTGTCGATGCCACCGTTGTTATTGGCATCCGCGATCATCGCATTCACGATTCGCTCGGGCGTAGCTCTCGACTGAAGAAGCTGCTGGAGCCGGCGATCATCCACCATTCCTGTGAGACCGTCGCTGGCCAGCAGGAAGACATCGCCCATCCGCGTTTCACCACTCAGCACATCGGGCTCGATCTCGCTCGACATTCCGATGCAGCAGGTGATCACGTTGCTCTGAGGATGATGGCGCGCCTGCTCCGCCGTAATAATTCCCGCATCCACCTGTTCCTGAACGAGGGAATGATCTTTCGTCAGCTGTTTCATTTCGCCGTCGCGAACCAGGTATATCCGAGAATCACCGACGTGACCTATGAGGTACCGGGTGTCGGACAGAAGCAGCGCAGATGCGGTGCTTCCCATGCCAGTCTTCTCCACCTCGTGCATCGTCCGCTGAAACACCTGGCGATTTGCCAGGCGCAGGGTCTCGGACACTCTCGTGCCCGACGCCTCGGCGACCAGGTCGTTGAGGTCAGCCAGTTCGCTGGAGATGAGATCCACCGCCATCTGGCTCGCAACCTCACCTGCGGCGTGGCCTCCCATGCCGTCCGCGACTATGAAAAGCCCGCGGTATTCGTTGGCATCGGCGTAAAGGTTGTCTTCATTCCCCTTACGCAGCCTTCCGGTGTCGGTTCTGGCTGAAACTGCAAGATGCACTAAGGTGCGCTCCCCGTGCGGCGCGGGCCGTATAATTTCAAAAGACTCACTCGATGAATGGTTCGGTAACAAGACAAACTACGCCACTATCCACGGGGCCAGCAAGCGCGGGGTTGCCATGCGTCACGCGGCGCCGTATGGTAACCGCTTACGAGGCCTGGTGCCAATGCCCATTGCGATGGTACGCAGGTTGCACTCCTGTGGCTGTCGCCCAGCCATCTGGTCGTAATTCACCCTACGGAGGAAACATGAGCTTTCTCGCATGGATCGTGATTGGCCTGATTGCAGGCGCAATCGCCAAAGCCATCATGCCGGGTAATGATCCCGGCGGAATCATCGTCACAATGATCATCGGAATCGTCGGAGCCATCATCGGCGGATTCCTTGGCAGCACACTTATGGGACTCCCGCTTACGGGCTTCTCAGTTCAGAGCCTGCTGCTCGCCGTGGTCGGAGCGCTCATTCTGCTCTGGATCTACCGCATGGCGACCCGCGGCCGCGCTCGAGTCTGACCTGCAGTTGAAAGGTTGAGACGAGGATAAATGCCGCTCTGGCTCTACTGGATCCTTCTGGGTCTCGTAGCAGGAACGCTCGCAAAGTTCCTGGTGCCAGGGCGGGATCCCTCGGGCTGTATCGTTACCATTGTTCTGGGTATCGTTGGAGCCCTCATTGGAGGGTACCTGGGCACCCGCTTCGGCTGGGGCGCGGTTACCGCCGGTGCATTTGACCTCAGATCCATCGGTCTCGCCACACTCGGCGCGATAGTCCTTCTGCTCCTGGGCAGGCTCGTCAGGCGAATGTAGCGGCGCTGGCTCAGAATCGGCTTTTGTTCGGCATTCCCGCGAGCAACCCGATAAATTGAGTTTGTGAAAGACAGCATCGTCATTCGCGGCGCCCGCCAGCACAATCTCAAGGGCTTCGACCTCGAGATTCCGCGCCGCACTTTTACAGTCATCACTGGGCCCTCAGGGTCCGGAAAGTCATCCCTCGCATTCGACACCATCTACGCCGAGGGGCAGCGACGGTACGTCGAGTCGCTCTCGGCGTATGCGCGGCAGTTCCTCGAGCGCATGGAAAAGCCGGACGTAGACTCCATCGAAGGGCTCTCGCCTGCCGTTGCGATCGAACAGCGCAATCCCACCAAGACATCCCGCTCGACAGTCGGTACCGCTACCGAGATATACGACTACCTGCGGCTCCTCTGGGCGCGAGTGGGACACACCCACTGCCCTGGGTGCGCCCGGGAAATGAAGCCCGACACAGTTCAGTCAGTGACAGATACAGTGCTGCGGCTGGCTCCTGATACCCGATTCATGGTGGCCTTTCCGCTCCGGCTCTCCGCGAAGGTGACGCACAAGGTTGTCGTCGAGAATCTTCGAGCGCAGGGCTACCTCAGAGTTCACGCGAACGGATCGATCTTCCATCTCGATGAGCTCGAGGCCGGCAAGCCGGATCTCACCCGTTCTACTGAAGTGCTCGTTGTCGTTGACCGCCTCGCCCTCACTTCGGACGTCGCCAGCCGTCTCAGCGACGCCGTCGGAACCGCTTTCGCCGACGGGGACGGCGAATGCGTGATAATTCTCGCCGACACGCTCGAGAAACTTCGATTCACCGAGCGCTTCGAGTGTCCTTACGATGGCACACGGGCACCTGCGCCTTCACCACAGCTCTTCTCGTTCAACAATCCGCGCGGCGCCTGCGAGCGATGTAACGGCTTCGGCGCGGTTCTGGAGTACGATGAATCGCTAATCGTCTGCAACCCCGACAGATCGCTCAGGGACGGCGCTATCGACCCGTGGACGAAGCCGCGGTACGACAACAAGCGGCGGGCACTGGCCGAGTTTGCGAAGCGCGAGGGGATTTCCATGGATCTCCCCTGGACGCAGCTGTCCGCGTCTCAGCAGCACAAGCTGCTGCACGCGCGAAGCCGGGGTTACAAGGGGATGATTCCCTTTCTCGAAGACCTCGAGGAAAAAAAATACAAGCAGTACATCAGGATCTTTCTGCGCCAGTACCAGACCGCGCAGGAATGCCCCGACTGCCATGGAACCAAGCTGAAGCCCGAGGCTCTCAACGTCCGCGTAGACGGAAAGACCATCGCTGAAGTTGCTGATCTTTCGGTCGGCACGCTTTTCGACTGGATCGACAACGTGCGACTCTCGGAATTCGAGCAGTCCGTCGCCGAAACAATTCTGCGCGAGGGGCGCGAGCGAATTCGCTTTCTTCGCGACGTTGGACTCGACTATCTGTCACTGAACAGGGCGACACGCACTCTTTCCGGCGGAGAAGCCCAACGCATAGGACTGGCGAATTCGCTGGGTTCGCAGCTCGTCGACACACTTTATGTACTGGACGAGCCGTCGATCGGACTTCATCCGCGCGACATGAGCCGTCTTCTGACACTTCTCCACCGTCTTCGGGATTCGGGAAACACGGTTCTGGTTGTAGAACACGACCCGGCGGCAATCGAAGCAGCAGACTTCATGGTGGAGCTTGGGCCAGGCAGCGGTGACCACGGCGGAGAGATCGTTTTCGCAGGCCCGCTCTCCCGAGTCAGCGAGAGCCCTCTCACCGGAAAGTACCTCACGGGAGAGCGTGACATCCCAATGCCGCTCGAGCGCAGGCGACTGGGCCCGCAGTGGATCACACTCACGGGCGCGCGCGAGCACAACCTTAAGGGAGTGGACATCCGCATTCCAATCGGAGCACTGACCGTTGTCACCGGCGTCTCCGGATCGGGCAAGAGCACTCTCGTTCACGACGTCCTCTACCGCGCTCTCGAAACCCGCCTCGTCGGTGAATCCTCAGCCAAGCGCCACCTCGGCGAATCCATCGGGGAATATGAGACGATCACTGGCTGGGACGCGATCGACGAAGTGGTGATGATCGATCAGAGCCCGATCGGGAAGTCGCCGAGGTCGAACCCTGTCACATACATCAAGGCGTTCGACCAGATCCGAAGCATCTTTGCGGACGCCCCGGTGTCCCGGCAGCGCAAGTACACGCCAAGCACGTTCAGCTTCAATGTCGAGGGCGGACGGTGCGATGACTGTGACGGCGCTGGCTCGATCGAGGTGGAAATGGTGTTCATGGCTGACGTGCATGTGCCATGTGATGCCTGCGGTGGACGGCGGTTCAAACCCGACGTGCTCGAAGTGAAAGTGCGCGGGAAGAGCATCGCTGATGTTCTGGAGCTCACCGTAGATCAGGCAATTCGCTTTTTCCCGCGAGAAGAGAAACTCGGCCAGGCACTATGGCAGCTTCAGCAGGTCGGGCTTGGATACCTTCGGCTCGGCCAGCCAGCCACTACGCTTTCAGGTGGTGAAGCGCAGCGTGTCAAGATCGCGCGTGAACTGTCGGCATCCACGAGGAAAAAGGGGCGCAAGCTCTACATCATGGATGAGCCGACAACCGGACTTCATCTCGATGACATTAGAAAACTTGCCGAGGTGATGGATCGCCTCATCGAGCACGGTCACACGCTTGTACTGATTGAACACAACCTCGACGTCATCAAGCTTGCTGACTGGATAGTGGATCTCGGCCCTGACGGTGGAAGCCGGGGTGGACAGCTCGTGGCCTCGGGCCGTCCGGAAGAGGTGGCGCGGGTGAAGGAGTCGCACACAGGTCAGTGGCTGGCGCCGTTGCTCCGAAGTTCACCCGTGCCTGTCGCGACTGAGAAGCGGCAGCGCGTCGCGCGCTAGTTCTTCGCCTGGATTTTTCCGACGACCCGGGTCACAAGCGCGCGCGGCAGGAATCTTTCTGCCTGGACCAGCAGCTTGTTGCTTGTGCCCTGAATTGCGAGGCGCTGCCCCTTCATCAATGCTCTGTAACCAAACCGCGCGACAACTTCCGCGCTGGCGATACCTACGTTCTGGAACAGCGGCGTTTTCTGAACTCCGGCACGCTCGGCAAAATGGGTGGCGACCGGACCCGGGCACAGGCACGTCACTGTCACACCTGTCCCGCGCAATTCTTCGTCAATCGCCTGCGAAAAGCTCGTGACGAACGCCTTTGTGGCGTAGTACACAGCCATGAAAGGACCCGGCTGGAACGATGCGATTGATGAGACATTCAGAATTCTTCCAGATTTTCTGTGCACCATTGGCTGCATGAACAGCTTTGTCAGGTGCACGAGTGAGGCGATGTTCACCTGGATCATGTCCAGTTCCTTGGGCAGATCCGTATCGGCAAAGTCTCCGCCGAGGCCAAAGCCCGCGTTATTGACGAGAAAGTCTATCTGGATGCCTTGCCCTGTGATCTCGTCGAATACGCGCTGCGGCGACTCAGGGTCGGAGAGGTCGGATTGAATGACCGTCACCTTCACGCCGTGCTGGCCCTCCAGCCGCCCCGCAGCGGCCTCGAGTGGATCGAGATGCCTGGCTACGAGCACGAGATCGTGACCGTGGGAAGCGAACTGCCTCGCGAGCTCCAGGCCAATGCCGAGCGAGCCGCCTGTGACCAGTGCCGTTTTTTTCATCGTACCTGGGGAGTGACCGTGGACGCCGCGGAGTAGCGAATTGAAGCACTCCACAGTCCGAAGTTAGTCACCGGGCAGAATTGCCGCCTGCCGCGCAGTTGATTTGACTACCATACAACGATAATTTTAGGGAGTTATTCCCGAGTAGCTCAGGTGGTAGAGCAGGTGACTGTTAATCACCGGGTCGGGGGTTCAAGTCCCTCCTCGGGAGCTCCAGCAGCTCCAACTACACGAAATTGAAACGGGCACCCGCAAAGGTGCCCGTTTTTCGTTTCCGGAATTCGATAACGCCCTACTGCTGCGCTCCCGCTCCCTTGTAAATCACTCCACCCTTCATCACGAAGCTCACCTGCTCCGTTCGATGAATGTCCTCGAGCGGATTACCCGCGACCGCCACGATGTCGGCCAGCTTTCCGGCTTCGATCGAGCCCAGCCGCTTATCCCAGCCAAGCAGCTGTGCACTGCCCATCGTCCCCGCTGTAAGTGACGCAATCGGAGTCAGCCCGCCCCAGTCGACCATCAGTCCGAATTCCTTTGCGTTGGTTCCGTGCGGTATCACGCCGGCATCAGTTCCAAGTGCCATGAGGACGCGATTGCGAGCAGCAACGCGAATGCCCTTCCTCATCGCCTCCGCCGCTGCCAATCCCTTCTCGGCACGCAAGCCCTTGAGCACTCCGTTTTTCGCAAAAGCCTCCACCGCGGAGCCAGCCATCAACGTCGGAACGAGGAACGTCCCCTTGGCCGCCATCATCTTCGCACCTTCCTCATCGAGAAACGATCCGTGCTCGATAGATGCTACACCGGCGCGAACTGCAATCTTGATTCCCTCAGTACCGTGTGCGTGCGCAGCGACCTTGCGATCGAGCTTCGTCGCCTCGTCCACCATCGCCTTCAATTCCTCATACGTGTACTGCGTTGCTCCAACCGCATCACCTTCAGAGAGAACTCCACCAGTTGCACAGGTCTTGATCACGTCAGCACCGTACTTCACCTGGTAACGAACGGCAGCACGCACCTCGTCGGCTCCATTTGCAACTCCATCGGCCGGCCCCTTCTCCATCAGCCCCGGTCTCCAGCCGTTCTCGTCGCAATGCCCGCCGGTGATCCCCAGCGAGTGTCCGGCCGTCTGCATGCGTGGTCCCGTTGCCCTCCCGGCCTCGATCGCCTGCCTCAGCGCCATGTCATCGAAATTCGGAGAGCCTACAACCCTGATCGATGTGAAGCCGGCCATCAGGGTTCGCCGCGCGTTCTCCACGCCGAGTATGGCTCCGTATCCTGGAAAGTCGCGTACGGAGGCGTAGTCGGCGGCAGGATCGCCGAGCGTGCGCCCAATAATGTGTGTGTGCGAATCGATAAACCCGGGCAGAAGTGTCACGTCACCGAGATCTACCACCTTTGCGCCCGCCGGTATCGCCACGGACGATGCAGCACCTGCAGCTACAATCCGCTCGCCCGTAATGACGACGACTGCATCCCGCACAACGGCCGGACTCGCGATGGTAATCATCCGCGCTGCACGCAGCACGGTAGTTCCGGCCGGTGCATCCTGTGCGGGCAGCACAGCCGCGGAAAAGGCGAGACTCAGTGTGCAGATTGCAACGCGCGCCAACGAAATGCGATTCATGCTGTTCCTCTCGATGTTGACTGTTGTCGCGCCAATCCTGAATTCGGCGCTGAAACTACCCGCAGTGCGGCCGGGCATGAACTTACTCTTACCGAGGACGACATGGCGCGGCGCAGCTCGCCATCAACCTGATACGCCGGCGCCTGATCAAACGAAAGACTGAACCACTCGGCGCGTCGAAGCATGCACTCAGGCCGGGCAAGGTGACTGCCCCTCGCTACTGACGCGAGCATCCCCATGCGACGGATGAGAGTAACGTCGTGCACAGACACGGCGTCGAGCAGTCCATCGGTGGCAGACGCACCCGGCGCCACTGTGAACATTCCGCCGAAGTACTGCGTGTTTGCCACCACGAGCAGCATGTGCATCTCCCTTGCGCCGGCTTCATCCGGAGTGTCCACCGTTATGGGAAGTCCACGAAATCCGAATAACTGGCGCAACGCAGAATAAAGGTAGACCGCGTTCCCGCGCAGCCATTGCGTACCAGTCACATCTTCGAGCACAGCCACGTCAAAACCAAACCCGCAGCTGTTAAGAAAGAAATGGCCCTCGATCTTGCCAACGTCCAACCGGCTGCTAGCGCTCTCCACACTGAGCCGCGCTATCCACTCGGCGCTCATCTCGCTGACGCCGAGGACTTTGGCGAAGTCGTTCCCTGTCCCGGCGGGCACCACGCCGAGCCGCACGTCTGTACCCGAATTGAGAATCGCGTTAGCGACGTTGCTCGTTGTGCCATCGCCACCGGCAACCATGAGGGTTGTTGCCCCGTCACCGATTGCGCGCGAAGCTATTTCCCTCTCCTCACCCTTCCGCGTGGTGTGCCTGACGTCAGTTACACCCATCGCCTCGAACGCCGCGCGCGCATTGCGCAGCGTCCGGGCACCGCGACCACGCCCCGCAGCAGGATTTACGATCAGACAGACTCGTTCAGCCACTAACGACCGTCGAGTCGGTTCTTCCAGGGCATAACAGGGATCTTTGCCTTCTCCGCGAACACTCCAGACTGGAGCAGCGGCCAGACGCGCGCGTTGTCAGCATCTGTAAATGAGAACACAGCCATGCCGGTTGCGCTACGACTCCGCGCCGCCCGGATCTGGTTGACCACCTCCCTGGCTCCCTTGCTGGCATCGATGCCGATGTACATCTGCCGGCCGGTCTGACGCTCGCCGCCGTCAAGATGCTCCTCCAGCATGCAG
The DNA here is from genome assembly GCA_046593625.1 of Gemmatimonadaceae bacterium. Taxonomy (GTDB): domain Bacteria; phylum Gemmatimonadota; class Gemmatimonadetes; order Gemmatimonadales; family Gemmatimonadaceae; genus UBA4720. The sequence goes on from JBKJNN010000029.1 coordinate 16,356, forward strand.
ATCCAGTCAATGCGCGCACAGTGGTCCTTGATGCGCGAGTAAGTCATCGGAACGAGCACATCCATATATCCATTCCGTGCCCACGCACGGCTGTCCTGCATCAATTCAGTTGAACCCGCGAGCGTCTTCCACTGCCATTTGTCGAAGTAAATCCCCCACACTGCCGCAGACAGCACCAGCCGCGGCTTCACCGCCGTGACGCTGTCGTACGTCTCACGCACCATCCGGTTCACAAGATTCGTTCGGTATGCCTTCCACTCAGCAGGATATCGCACCGGATCCTTCCCGAACTCAGCGCGGCTCGCCGAATCCCATGACCACAGGTTGCCGGGATACCGGATCCGGTCGAGATGAACTCCATCCACGTCATACCGTCGCGCAACATCTGCGGCCACGCGCGCGAGCTGCGTCCTGACCTCGGGATAGCCCGGTGACAGCCAGACATATTCCTCGGAATTGGGGCACGGCATGCGCCTGCCGGAACGCTCGCTCATGATCCACTCGGGATGATCTAGGAGCACATGCCTGGGATTTCCGCGATCTGGTTCTGGCATCGGCCTGCACTGTCCTTCGATCCCCGCAGCTCTCCCGCTCAACGCGTTGAGATACGCGTGAACCTGAAGGCCACGCCGGTGTCCCTCACGCACTGCAACTTCAAGCGGGTCATATGAGGGCGTTCCGCCAAGCTTGCCGCAAAGGAGCACAGCGCAGGGCTCTATCGCCGAGCGATAATAAGCATCGCCAGCCGCCCGCGCCTGGAAATAGATGATGTTGAAGTTCGAACGCGCGGCAATCTCCATGATGCGCGCAATCTTCGCCTCCGAGTCGTAATCGAACCGCGTAACCCAGAGCGCGCGCGCCTCAGTCCGCTGAGCCATAGCCACCGGCGCCGACGCGCCGAGCGCCACGAATAGCCCCGCAAGAACTTTCCACTTCTGCTTCATCTAGGTGCCCCGCAACATTCAGTATGGTCAGCGTGTTCTTCGACACACTATAATAGGTCGATGAAAGGCCGCCTCAACCTGTTTCTGGTCGCGCTGTTTTTTACCGGCGCCGGAGTGATGCACTTCGTCTTTCCCGGGCACTACGCCTCCATCATGCCCGACTGGATACCCCGCCACACCGAGATGGTCTACATCAGCGGCGTGTTCGAGATACTCGGCGGCATTGGTGTACTCATACCCCCGCTTCGCAAAATGGCCGGATTCGGCCTCATTGCTCTGCTCATCGCTGTATTCCCGGCAAACGTGCAGATGCTCGCCGACGGTATGCGTACAGGGGGGTCAGCGCTTTATCTGACATTCCTGTTCCTGCGCCTGCCACTGCAACCGTTGATGATTGTCTGGGTTTACCGGGCTGTCATCCGGAGACAAGCCTCCGATCAGCTTCCTCTGACGAACTTGTAGACGCGGCCGTTCGACGAAGTAACGTACAGTTCCCCGGAAGCATCTTCACCGTACGACGTAATCAGTCCGATAGAACCCACGTCCCACTGTCGCCGATCAGTTGCCGAACCGTTGCTGTAACGAAAACTCTTCACCCAGCCGGCACAGTAATCGGAGTAGAAATACAGCCCGGCAATTTCAGGGATTGTACTCCCCCGATAGACAAACCCGCCGGTTACCGAGCACTGGCCTCCCGAGTGATCGTATTCGAGAACCGGCAGTTCCAGCCCCTGCTTGTTGCAGTTGGCAATCTCATAGCAC
>JBKJNN010000018.1:0-7770 GCA_046593625.1 Gemmatimonadaceae bacterium
GAGCGCCTGCGTATTGGCCTCAACAAGCTCCAGGTTGTTGAGTTGACGCTCCGCCGTCTTGCCACTGGGATCGCCAATAAGCCCGGTGCCGCCTCCGACGAGAGCGATTGGCTTGTGACCGCCGCGCTGCAGATGCATCAGCCCCATAACAGGAACCAGATTGCCTACGTGCATGCTCGATGCAGTCGGATCAAACCCGCAGTATGCGGACACCTGACCGCGGGCAAAGGCATCGCCGAGCCCTTCGGTGTGCTGGTGCAGCAGCCCGCGCCAGGCGAGCTCGTCGAGCAGAGATGGTGTGTCAGGCATTCACCAAGATAGGCCATCGCCCGATCAACCCGGTAGAGCGCCGTGGCGGGTCGCGGTAGTGGGTAGATGTACCGCGGCGCTATTTTACGGAGTCGATGCCAAAATCAAAGCAATCGTTTCGCCGTAAGCACCCGACGCTCGTCCGGGTTCTTCTCCTTATCCTGACCTTCGGGATCGCAGTCGGTGCTGGCGTGGCTTATGGCGCGTGGGCGCTCGTGTGCCGCGGCGGGCAGTGTCCCCCCGTTGACTCTCTCAACGACTACACGCCCCGCCAGACTTCCAAGCTCTACGCCGCCGATGGCCGCTTTATCGCCGAGCTCGGACTCGAGCGGCGCACGCTCGTCAAGGTCGATGAAATTCCAGTGAACGTTCGGCAAGCCTTCGTGATCACGGAGGACAAGCGCTTCTATTCGCACGCCGGAATTGACTGGACCCGAGTCTTCGGAGCGCTTGCGAAGGACATTCTGTCGAGAAGCTGGGACGAAGGCTTCTCGACGATTACGATGCAGCTCGCCCGCAACGTCTTCCCCGAGCGCATCAGCCGCGAAAAAACGCTCGTGCGCAAGATCAAGGAAGGAAAGGTTGCGCGTGAGATAGAGCGCAAGTTCGACAAGAACAAGATCCTCGAGCTGTATCTCAACCAGATCAACCTCGGCAACGGCGCCTACGGCGTCGAAACAGCTTCGCAACGCTACTTCGGGAAGTCGGTGCGCAATCTGAACATCGCCGAAGGCGCGATGCTGGCCGCGCTGCCGAAAGCGCCAGAGCGATACAATCCGAAGCGCCACCCCGAGCGAGCTATCCAGCGCCGCAACACCGTCATCGAGCTCATGCGCCGCAACGGTGCGATCAGCGACGTAGAGGCGAGGGAAGCAAAGGCCTTTCCGCTTCAGCTGGCCAACAAGACTGACGCAGGCGACACGGCCCCATACTTTGTCGAATGGGTTCGCCAGCAGCTCGACGAGCAGTTCGGGCGGCAGCTGTACGAACAGGGGCTGAAGGTCTACACAACACTCGATCTCGACATGCAGCTGGCCGCGGAGCGCTCGCTCGAAAGCCAGATCAGGCGCATCGAAGCTGGAAGGTTCGGGAAGTTTTCTGCCGAGACCTACGAGAACTACATCGCGCGGAGTATTGCCGGCGCGCAGCCAGGTGACAACGCTCCCTACCTGCAGGGAGCATTCGTGGCGGTTGACCCGCGCAATGGTGCAGTAAAGGCGATGGTGGGCGGCCGCGACTTCTACGACTCAAAATTCAATCGCGCCACGCAGGCGTTGAGACAGCCGGGATCATCGTTCAAGCCGATCGTTTATGCATCGGCAGTACAGAACGGAAGGTCGCCGTCGTACATCCTTCAGGACACCGCGATTGCGTTGGAACAGGGCACGGGAAGGCCCTGGACTCCGAAGAATTATGACGGGAGATTCGAAGGGCCGATGCCAATGCGCCGCGGACTTTATCAATCGCGCAACATGGTTGCTATTCAGGCAGGCATGGAGCTCGGCGTCAACACCATCATCAACGAAGCGAGAAATTTCGGCATTACGACGCCGATCCCGCCCTACCCCTCGGTTTACATCGGGTCCGCGGATGTCTATCCGCTGGAGATGGTCGCGGCTTACGCGCCATTTGCAAATCAGGGAATTCGCGCCACACCCAACGCAATCCTGAGGGTCGAGAATGCGCGCCAGGAAGTGCTATGGCAGCAGACACCATCGCGCACGACGGTGCTGTCGCCTGAAGAGGCGTGGATCATGGTGGACATGATGAAGGACGTCATTCGCCGCGGGACAGCCACCGGTGTATGGAGCGCCGGCTTCCATCATCCGGCAGGTGGGAAAACAGGCACGACAAACGACGGCACCAATGTGTGGTTCATCGGCTACACCGCAGATCTTGTAGCCGGCGTCTGGATGGGCTTCGACAGGCCCAAAAAGATCATGCCCGACGCGCAGGGTGGCCGCCTGGCAGCGCCGGCCTGGACTGCGTTCATGACCGAAGTCTACCGCCGGCGCCCAGCCCCTCCGGACTGGCCGCGGCCGTCTTCGATCATCACACGTGAGATTGATTTCACGACGGGGCTTCTCCAGACTCCATACTGTCCGAGAGATGTTGTCGGGTCGGAGGTTTACATACCGGGCACCGAGCCTACGCGCGAATGCGACAAGCACCTCGCATACCAGGGTTATGATTCCCTGGGAGTGGGATCACCGCTGCCGTCGTACTCGCCTCCTCCTCCTTCGGGGGGAACGCGTGTCATGCCGGGCGCAACGCCAACACCGCGGCGGTCTACCGACACCACGCGCTTCCGTCCGGATACATCGCGCAGAAGAGATTCGCTGGAGCTACCAGTCATTCGCTGAATCTGGCGATGCCGCACGAACACTCAGCTTTGCTGAACTGACGGGAACAAGGGAGACATATGGAACGAGCTGACAATCATCACCGAATCTGGCGGGATGGAAAATTCGTGAACTGGGAGGATGCCACCCTCCACGTGATGAGTCACGTAGTTCACTACGGGTCGAGCATCTTCGAAGGAGTGCGTTGCTACGCAACTCCCGAGGGTCCTGCCATCTTCAGGCTGCCGGATCACATGCGCCGATTTGCGGACTCATGCAAGATCTACCGGATGCCCCTCAGCCATTCGGTAGATGCGCTCGTTCAGGGCTGCGTAGACGCCGTTGCGGAGAACAACCTGCCGCACTGCTACCTGCGCCCCATTGCCGTGCGCACGGGTGAGCAGATGGGCGTACTGCCCACTGATTGTCCTCTCGAAGTCTTCATCATACCGTGGACGTGGGGCCGTTACCTCGGCCATGAATCGCATTCGGAGGGCGTTGATGTCTGCGTCTCCACCTGGCGTCGTCCAGCGCCAAGCACCACGCCAACCATGGCGAAAGCAGGCGGCAACTACCTGAATTCACAGCTTTCCAAAATGGAAGCCAAGCTCGATAACTACGCTGAGGGAATCATGCTGGACTCCTTCGGTCATGTGTCGGAGGGCAGCGGGGAGAATCTGTTCGTGGTTCGCGACGGAAAAATTCTCACTGCCCCCATCTCGGCGGGAATCCTCAACGGGATTACACGTGACTGCGTGGTGCAGATCGCCAGGGACCTCGGGTATCAGGTGGTCGAGCAGGTGATGCCCAGGGAGCTGCTCTACATCGCAGACGAGTTGTTCTTCACCGGAACCGCGGCAGAGGTAACGCCAATCCGGTCAGTGGACCGTATCTCGATTGGAAACGGCGCGCGCGGGCCGATAACGGAAGCAATTCAGGAGCAGTACATGGGCACCGCGGAGGGCCGCCTGCCTGACCGGTATGGCTGGCTGACGCGTGTTCCCGCGTCTGTTAAGGCGGGTGCTTGAACTGGACGGGTAGTATATTGTAGTTTCGCTGTGATCCAGTGATGTCACGGAGGGTGCTTGATCGTTGGTTGTCTTGCACTGAACGCTTCGTTTGAGCCGCTTACGATGGTGCCACTCAGGCGAGCGCTGCGGTTGGTCATTGACGGCAAGGCCGAAATCGTCGAGGCGGATCCCGACAGGGTAGTCCGTTCCGAGCGGCTGACTTTGCCGCGCCCGGTGGTAATCCGTCTCACGCGGTTCATACATGTGCCCCGCAGATTCCGGCGACAGGTTACGAACACGTTCCTCTTCGCACGCGACAGGTACCGGTGTCAGTATTGTGGTCGGCTCCAGTTGGAGCTCAAGCCTCGTGAATCGCTGACGCGCGACCATCTCATTCCTCTGTCACGCGGCGGCAGCAACGAGTGGACGAACGTCGTCACTGCCTGCAGTCCCTGCAACACGCGCAAGGCCAACTGCCTCCCTGCAGAAATCGGGATGCATCCAATGCATCCACCAGCGGAACCGCACTTCGTGCACCTGTCGTGGGCAGTCAGGAAGCTCACGCCGACTCAGGCGAAGTACATCCGGATTTTCTACGGCGAAGAAACGCTTCACTACCTGGAAGATCTGGAGCACAAGCAGCCTCAGCTTGTTTCCTAGGGCTTGAACGTTCCAGACCTCGTTTCATAGCGTCGCTTTTCACCACCGAGCAGCTTTACAACGACTGTTCTGACTCCGCGTCCCACCGCAGTGCCTGGATTTTTTTGCCCTCGCACCGCTGGCTTCAGTTCACCGCGCAGCCATCGCTCTACCTCATCGAGTTCTGTAAGCGACAGGGACTCTATCAAAACTCCCAGTGTGTAGTATTCCTTCCGCCCTTTCTTCGGAAGCGAGATAGGAACAGGGAACGCCGATCCGAGCGCGGCGTCGGCATCGCCGACATTCTCAAAAGTTCCGAGAGAAACCGCAGATCTCTTTTCGACGCGATAAACCTGAAAAGCACCCGACAGAGCATCATATCGCACAATCACGTCCCACTCGGCTGAAGCAGCGAGATCGTCGAACCAGCCGCCTGCTGTCCATCGCTCGACACGATAATGCAGCCGCGCGGGAAAACCGTTTCGAAGCAAGCCGAGCATTGCTCCATCAACAATGAGCGAGCGGGAAGAGACCGTGGGCGGCTCTGCAGCGAGCAGCTCGCGATCGGGAAGGACTATTGACACCACCGGCTTCTGCGCAAAAGCGGAAGTGCTGATCGATAGAGATGTCGCGCCAAGAAGTACCCAGCGTTTCAGATTCACTTTCAGAATCGGCTGCGAATCCGAACGAAGAAATTTGCCGGTTCCTCGGCGTCTGAAACAGCCTTGGCAACGTACAGTCCCATGATTCCGAGATCGAGACCAAGCCCGACGTCAGTGCGCCACGTGTCGAGCCCTGGCAGAGAACCTGACGGGTATGTGAGATCGCCGTTGCGTTGTCCGACGAGCCACCCTCGTCCCGCGTCGACGAAGGCAACGGCTGTTGGCTTCACGCGGAACGGAGCGCCCCTCACTCGAATGCCATTGCGGTTGAGAATATCGAACAACTCTGAAACCAGTTCGTGCCGGTATTCAACCTGTGCCAGTGCCACTCTCTCGCACTCGGCAGGACGGCCAGGAAGCGGGCCTGAGGCGGGAGAACACTGGCCGACATCGGTTCCGATTCCGACGCGGCGATAATCGAACCCCGGAATGGTTCCGATGCCGCCAACCGATAGGCGCCGCTGGAGAGGAAGGGGATCACCATGCAGCCATCCAGCGAGAACGAGCCGGCCATTCAACTGGCGGCGCGGAGAGATCCGGTTGTAGCGTCTGACGTCAACGAACGCCCGGCCGTATTCGAGGCGACGCGTACCCGACGGGTTCTCGGGTTCGAGACGGGTACCGGAAGTCTCGAAGTTGCCGTCACCAAATTCATACCGTGCGTTGAGGAACCAGCCGGCCCAAGGCCTGTGCTCGCGGTTTCTGGTGTCGTAATCGAAGCGCAGCTCGGTAACGTGAACCAGGGCGTCGTTCACCCGCGGGTTCAAGCGCCAGTTGTCGTCACCTCGAAACAGTGTGATGACTTCGCGCGCCTGGCGTGAGCTCCAGCGCTCGCTGCCGTAGCTGAGCGTCAGTGTTGAATAGTCAGACTCGAACGCGGACGCGTAGATGCGCGCTCCATGCCGGCCGAACCAGTCGAAGTAGTCGCGCTTGAAGAAAAAGGCAGCGAGGCCACCGTCCGGTTCGGGGAGCTGCCATGCTTCGATTCGTGCCACTTCATCGAACGAAACCGCTCCGAGAGTAAAGCCTCGGTGCCTGCCAAATCGCGCGTCTGCCGAAAGGCGGTGGCCGAGGTTCGCGGCATCCCAGTGAAACTTGTCGGCAGATCTGATGATGCCGAGTGCAGATGCGGAGACCGTCGCCGATCCGATGCGGTCCCTGAACGTGGGCCCGATAAGTATGGGGAGGCCTTCGACCCGGTTGTACGTCTTGCCTGATGAGACCGTGAGTCCGCCGCGATTCTCCTTATCCAGTATCGAACGGAGATCAAATGTGGTGTCCGGCGCGGTGCCGAACTCCTGCGCGTCTGCCCGCAGCGCGCAGCACAGCATCGAGACGATGATTCCAAGACGCTTCATTCGGCGGTAGAGATTGGGGCGGTCGGTCGCCAGCGCGCGCGCGGCCTCGGCGACATTCCCGCTCGATTCTGAAAGTGCCTGCTGTATTACTGTCTTTTCCACTTCATCGAGATACTCATTGAGTGGGGCGGGCATCGTCCATGGTTGTGGTGGTACGGTGACGCTCGATGATTTCTGCGCCACGGGAGCAAGCACTCTCTGGACGAGAGCAGCAGTGACTTCGGCGCCAGGATTTACGATCGCTATCCGTTCCACGATGTTCGCCAGCTCGCGCACGTTGCCGGGCCATGGGTGCCGCACCATGTGTTCGATGGCATCGTTGCTCCACGTGGGAGGTATCTGTCCCGTCCGCTTGAAGTACAGGAGTGAGAAATGCCGCACCAGCTGCTCTACATCACCCTGACGGTCGCGCAATGCAGGCAGCGCAATCGGAATGACATTGAGCCGAAAGAACAGGTCCTCGCGGAACGATCCGTCACTCACTCCCTGCGCGAGATCGTGGTTGGTTGCTGCAACGATGCGAACGTCCACCCGAATCGAGCGGTTCCCGCCTACCCGCTGAATCTCCTGCGCTTCGATTGCGCGCAAAAGCTTTGCCTGAGCATCGAGACTGAGGTCTCCGATTTCATCCAGGAACAGAGTGCCCGTATGAGCCAGCTCGAATCTTCCCGTTCTGGCCTGCGTTGCACCTGTGAAGGAACCGCGTTCGTGGCCGAACATTTCGCTTTCCACGAGATCGCGCGGTATCGCAGCGCAGTTGACTCTGATAAGAGGCTTGTCGCGGCGGGTGCTCGCGTCATGAATTGCGCTTGCGACCAACTCCTTTCCGGTGCCCGATTCGCCTGTGATGAGAACGCGCGAGTCGCTTCCGGCAACGCGTGCGATCAGTTTGCGTACGGCGGTCATCTGCGGGCTGTCTCCTACCATGTCGCCGGCCAGTCCCAGTTCCGCGCGAAGCTCGCGCGCGACGCGGCGCGACTGGCGTAACTCGAGAGCCGATCCGATAGCGAAGAGAACTCCTTCCGGCGCGAGGGGTTTCTCGAGGAAATTCACGGCACCGAGTTTGGTGGCGGTTACTGCATCCGCCAGCCCTGCTCGTCCGCTCATCATGATCACCGACGTTTCGGGATGGTCGATGCGCAGCCGCGCCAGCGTGGCCAGTCCATCGAGCTCACCAGGCATCATCAGGTCGAGCAGTATGGCATCGGGTTCGTCGTCATTGGCGCGCGCGAGGGCCAGCGCGCCGGTGGCAGCCTCTTTCACCTCGTAACCCTCGGCCATGAGCAATGCCCCGACCATCCGACGGATATTGGGTTCGTCGTCGACGATCAGGACAGTGGCCACACTACAGTCCCTGCGGGTTGTTCTCGCGTGCCGCCGGTAGTGGAAGCGCCGGGGTGTCTTTCGCTTCTGCAAGCAGCTTTGTCGTGAATCGCTGCCCTTCGGAGAT
>JBKJNN010000137.1:0-19809 GCA_046593625.1 Gemmatimonadaceae bacterium
TAACCCGGATGAATCGCATCGGCCCCGTATCTCTTCGCCACGTCGATGATCACATCGCCGAGGAGATAACTCTGGCTAGATGGAGGGGGGCCGATGTTTACAGCTTCGTCAGCCTCGCGAACATGCGGCGCCCGTGCATCCGCGTCACTGTACACCGCAACAGTCTTGATGCCGAGCTCTCGGCATGCGCGGATAATGCGGAGCGCAATCTCCCCGCGATTGGCGATCAGAACTTTTGATATCACTGAGGCAATCTACGGTTCCCGTGGGAAGGAACGTCAGAGGGGGATGTTGCCGTGCTTCTTGGGCGGATTGCTGGAGCGCTTTCCCTTTAGAGTTTCGAGTGCATCTATCAGGCGCGGTCTCGTGTCTCGCGGATCAATGATGTCGTCCAGGTAACCGCGGCCCGCTGCGATATAGGGATGCGCAAACTTGTTGCGGTACTCTTCGATTCTCTCCTCGGTGGCCTTTTCCGTATCCCCGCTTTCCGCAATTTCTCGCCGGAACAGAATCTCCACCGCGCCCTTTGGCCCCATCACCGCAATTTCGGCGGTCGGCCACGCGACGTTGAAATCGCCGCGGATGTGCTTGGAGCTCATGACGTCGTACGCGCCGCCATATGCCTTCCGAGTGATGACAGTGAGCTTGGGCACGGTTGCCTCGCAGTACGCGTACAGAAGCTTTGCGCCATGCTTGATGATTCCGCCGTGCTCCTGCGCTACGCCAGGCAAAAAACCCGGAACGTCCTCGAACGTCACCACCGGAATGTTGAACGCATCACAGAAGCGAATGAACCTCGCGGCCTTGATGGACGCGTTGATGTCCAGAACTCCGGCGAGGACAGCCGGTTGATTTGCGACAATTCCGACGCTGGTACCGCCAAGGTGCGCGAATCCGCAGATGATGTTGTTCGCAAAGTCCGGCTGGACTTCGTAGAACACTCCGTCATCCATGACGCGGCGAAGCACGTCGTGCATGTCGTACGGCTTGTTGGCGTTATCCGGAACCACATCGAGCAGGGCCTCATCTCGCCTGTCATGCGGATCCTCCGAGTGACCGCGCGGGGGATCATCCACGTTGTTCGAAGGGATGTACTTGAAGATGTCGCGGATTGCCTGAATGCATGCAGGCTCCGAATCGTGGGCAAAATGGGCCACACCTGACAGCTCCGAATGGGTGGCCGCGCCGCCGAGGCGCTCCATAGTCACGTCTTCGTGGGTGACAGTCTTTACCACGTTGGGGCCGGTGACGAACATGTATGACGTGCCGCGGACCATATACGTGAAGTCGGTGATTGCGGGCGAATACACCGCCCCTCCCGCACAGGGCCCGAGAATCGCGGAAATCTGGGGGACGACTCCCGACGCGAGCGTATTCCGGAGGAAAATCTCCGCATATCCGCCGAGCGACACGACTCCTTCCTGGATGCGCGCGCCGCCTGAGTCATTGAGTCCGATCACGGGAGCCCCATTGCGAACGGCGAGGTCCATGATCTTGCATATCTTTTCAGCAAACGCTTCGGACAGCGAGCCACCGAAGACGGTGAAATCCTGGGAAAACACATATACGTGCCGGCCCTCGATCTTTCCGTGGCCGGTGATGACTCCGTCGCCGTAGTAGCGCTCTTCTTCAAGACCGAAATCGTGCGAACGGTGCACTACGAAGCGATCGAGCTCAGTAAAGCTGCCTTCGTCCAGCAGGAGGTCGAGTCGCTCGCGCGCGGAGAGCTTGCCCTTCGCATGCTGCGCCTTCACACGCTTTTCCCCGCCGCCCTGCTCCGACTCGGCGCGGCGCCGCTCGAGGAGCTCCAGTTTCTGTCGCATCGTCATAGAGGCAAAAGCTAACGTTTTGGAACGCTTCAAACTATGAGAACTCGACGCAGGGCATGAGCGACAGTTCATAAATGGAGCCAGTTTGTACTGGTCGAGGCGGACGACGGGCAGGACGGCATGCTTCTGGAACATCGTATTCCGGGACATGTTCGAATACTGAAAACCACGCCGAACGCCTCCGTGATAAGCCCCGCCCTTTCATATCAGGAAATCGATGAAGATCAGCCCTCTAGCGGGTCGCACTCCTCCAGATTCCATGCTGCTCGATGTTGCGGCTCTCATCAATGCATACCACAGCCGCGTTTCGGACCCATCGATTCCAGCTCAACGGGTCTCATTCGGAACCTCGGGCCATCGCGGTTCTGCGTTCGATACAACGTTCAACGAATGGCACGTGCTCGCGATCAGCGAAGCGATCTGCCGGTATCGCAGACAGCAAGGCATCGACGGGCCACTGTACATCGGGATCGACACTCACGCTCTGTCCAAGCCGGCATGTGCGAGCGCCGTCGAAGTGTTGGCCGCAAACGGTGTCGAGTTGATGCTGGCAGAGAACGATGAGTACACGCCGACCCCTGTTATCTCACACGCGATTCTTTCCTACAACAAGGGTCGAACAAGCGGACTGGCCGATGGCATCGTGATAACTCCATCCCACAATCCCCCCGAGGACGGTGGATTCAAGTACAACCCGCCACACGGGGGTCCAGCCGATTCAGACGTTACAAAATGGATTGAAACGCAGGCGAATGCGCTGATGGAAGAAAAGCTGGCATCAGTGCGCCGCATTCCATACGAACGAGCTGTGCGCGCGTCGACAACACACCGGCACGACTACATAAATTCATATGTCGATGATCTCGCCAGTGTGCTGGACATGAACGCGATTCGTGACAGCGGCATCCGCATTGGCGTCGATCCGCTTGGCGGCGCCGGCGTGAATTACTGGGGACCAATTGCCGAGCGATATGGAATCGACCTCACTGTGGTGAGCGATGTGGTAGATCCGACATTCAGTTTCATGTCGGTCGACTGGGACGGAAAGATCCGGATGGATCCCTCATCGTCCTACGCGATGGAGAGACTGATTTCGTTAAAGGACAAGTTCGACATCGCCGTCGCCTGCGACCCCGACCACGACCGCCACGGCATCGTCGCACCAAGCACCGGGTTGCTGCCACCCAATCACTATCTCACAGTCGCGATTCAGCACCTGTTCCAGAATCGGCCGCAGTGGAGCAACGCAGCCGGTATCGGCAAAACTGTCGTCAGCACTTCGATGATCGACCGCGTTGCACAGAAACTCGGCCGGAACGTCAATGAGGTTCCGGTTGGCTTCAAGTGGTTCGTGTCAGGACTCCGCGACGGATCTATCGGGTTCTGCGGTGAGGAAAGCGCTGGAGCAACTTTCCTTCGTCGTGATGGCGGCGTGTGGACAACGGACAAGGATGGAATCATCGCGGCATTGCTCGCGGCCGAAATCACGGTCGTATCAGGACGCGATCCCGGTGAGCTTTACAACGATCTGACGCAGAAATTCGGAAATCCCGCCTACGATCGCGTTGAAGCTTCTGCAACGGCGGCACAGAAAAAAAGACTCGCTCAACTCACACCCGATGAGTTCGAATCGACGACACTTGCGGGCGAACCGATAACAAGCATCGCCAGCAAAGCTCCGGGTAACGATGCGGCGATCGGTGGGGTGAAGGTTTCCAGCGAGTCGGGCTGGTTTGTAGCGCGGCCCTCCGGCACGGAAGACATCTATCGGATTTACGCCGAGAGTTTTCGAGGCAAGGGCGCTCTCGGTGCGATAGTGAAGGAAGCGCAGGAAACCGTTGATATGGCGCTTGCCCACAAAGCATCTCCCGCCGCCTGACTATGCCGCAGGATCCGGTGGAACGCGTGCGCAAGATTTGCCTCGGTCTTCCCGAAGCTCATGAGGTGGAGGCGTGGGGCGAGCCCACCTTTCGGGTGAAGAACAAGATCTTCGCGATGTATGCTGCGCCAGGCAATCACCACGGCGCCGGCCGCCCTTCCCTCTGGATAAAGTCGACGCATGTGAATCAGGACCTGATGATTGGTTCAGATCCCAGCCGCTTCTTCTCTCCACCGTATGTCGGACCGAGCGGATGGGTGGGTATGTATCTCGACAAGCGGCCTTCCTGGCGCGTAGTGGCCGACATCGTTCGTGATGCCTGGTGCCTCACGGCCCCGAGGAAGCTCGTTGCGACCCGGGAAATTCGCTGAAATTCGCGGTTTCAACCGGAAACCTGTTCCTCCCCGATGAGTATTAGATGCGGAGGGTCAGACGATGAAATTTCCAAAATCGTATCACCTTGCATTCGCCATCTTTGCGGCCGCAGCAGTAACGGGTGCTGCGCCCATCCCATATCCTGCCTTCTTCGCGGGTTCAGACTTGGCAGCGCCTCGTGCCGATGTCACCAATCGCGACATCGCGGCATCGAATGAGAAAGTGCGCATGGCGCACAGCGCTCTTGCCCGCATGTGGACCGGCTATTTCCGGCAATCCGGCGACAGGTTCGCTGTTCCGGGAATGGTCCGCTATCGCGGTGGCGCCGCCTCGCCATGCGGACTCATGCGCCAGGACAACGCCGGGTACTGTCCGAGTGACAATACCATCTACTTCGATGAGGTTTTCCTTGCTTCGCAGGCTCGCGAGGTAGGACGCCGCCTTGGCACCGACGGCGACATGGCGGCGGTTGGTATCATCGCGCACGAAATGGGTCACGCGGTGGGGATCCAGCTTGGTTACGTGTCTCGCTCCGTTTATGCCATGGAGTCGATGGCCGATTGTCTCGCCGGCGCGTTTACTGAACAGTCGGACCGAGACGGCTCACTCGAGCCGGGAGACGTGGAGGAGGCGTTCATGGGAATGGCCGCGGCCGGTGATCCGACACCACAGCTCACCGGAAATGCGCGGCTCGACCGTCGCATACTTCGCAGCGCATCCATGACGGGACATGGTACGCGCGAGCAGCGAACTGCCAATTTCCGTCGCGGTTTGGACGGTGGGCCCGACGCCTGCTTTTGAGGTTCGCTTTTGAGGTTCGCTTTTGAGATTCGCTTCTGGGAGGCGGGCCCGGTAACTTCACCGGGCTCGTTGCGGGGCTGAGCGGACGCCATACATTCGGCGTGACATGACGAGCTATCCCGGAAACGAGGAGGCTGAGGCGGCGTGGCGTCGAAACTACGATGCAGGCGTCCCCCGCACCCTCGAACCTTACCCCGAACTGACGCTCCTCGACTACGCTCGCCAGAACGCGGCGTACTGGCCTGACAGGCCGGCGCTCCTGTTCAAGGGGGCGTCCGTCAGCTACGCGAAGCTCGACCGCTCGAGCGACAGATTCGCATCTGGACTCATTCGCCTCGGCGTGAAGCCCGGCGACCGCGTTGCGATTGCGCTGCCGAACTGCCCGCAGTTTATCATCGCGGAGCTGGGAATATGGAAGGCAGGCGGAATTGCGTGCCCGCTTAACCCTACGTACACCGATCGCGAACTCGAGGAGGCCTTCAAGGCGAGTGACGCCCGCGTAGCGATCGTTCTGAATCGCTTCTATCACACGGTTAAAGCCGTTCAGCCGCGGACTTCGCTTGAAGTTCTCATCGCAAGTGGCATCAAGGACTACCTCCCAGTGGTCACAAGGATTGGCTACACGCTGTTGCGGGAAAAGAAGGATTCGGAACGGATCTCACTTGCGAGCGGCGATGTTCGGTTCAAGTCGCTGATCCGGCGCCGCGCGGGTTCGTCTCATCTCTCCCATTCAGTTCGGCCTGACGATCCGGCAGTCATCCTCATGAGCGGGGGCACAACGGGCACACCGAAGGGAGTCGTCGGCACACATCGCGGCATGGTGATTTCTGCCCTTCAGCTGCGCGAGTGGCTCAAGCCGAAGATGAACGAGTGGACAGATACCATAATGATCCCGCTTCCACTCTTTCACACGTATGCAAACACTGGCGTTCAGGGTCTCGCGCTGATCAATCACAACCCGCTGTCACTCACGCCCAATCCTCGCGAGATGAAGGAGGTGCTGGACGAGATCAACGAGGTAAAACCTGCATTCATCTGCGCGGTGCCGACTCTGTTGAACGGGCTAATGAGCCATTCCATGACAAAGGCGGGAAAGGTCAACTGGAAAGGGGTGAAACTTTGCTTTTCCGGTGCGGCGGCCCTGATGCCCGATACCCTCAAGCGATTCGAAGAGTTGACGGGTGGCGTCATAGTCGAGGGCTATTCGCTCACCGAAGCCCAGATGGCCGCCGTCGCCAATCCTGTCGCTGGCGTGCGCAAACTCAACTCGGTCGGACTGCCTCTCCCCGATGTTGAAATCATCATCGTCGATGCAGATACCGGCGACCGAACACTTCCAGCAGGCGAAACCGGCGAGATAGTCTTCAAGGCGCCGCAGCTCATGCAGGGATACTGGAAACGTCCGGAGGAAACCAGTGAAATCCTTCGCACGGGCCCGGCCGGCGAACGCCTGCTCTTCACGGGCGACCTGGGATACCTCGACGAGGATGGGTACCTGTTTATCGTTGACCGCAAGAAGGACATGATCAAGACCAGCGGCTACCAGGTCTGGCCCCGGGAAATCGAGGAAGTGATCTCAGAACACCCTGCGGTGCACGAGGTTGGAGTGGCCGGGGTGCCCGATAAAATGAGGGGTGAAAGAGCCAAAGCATGGATTGTGCTTAATGACGGGCATGAACTGTCTGATTCCGAAATCAAGATCTGGTGCAAGGACCGCCTCGCGCCCTACAAGGTGCCGTCCAGATTCGAGTTCGTCGCTCAATTGCCCAAGACGCAGGTGGGGAAAGTTCTCCGCCGTGCCCTCCAGGCATCGGAATCTGCCGATAGACCCAAAGGAGAATGAATGACCCGCTTTCGTGTCCTGGTAACTGACGAGATCGATCCTGAAGGTGTCGAGCTCCTTCGTTCGGAAAGCGAATTTCAGGTTGACGAGCTTCCAACCACTCCCCCCGCCGAACTTGCAAAAATAATCGGGGAGTACGATGCGTTCGTCGGCCGGAGCGCCACTCGCTTACCAGCCGACATGCTGGAAAATGCGAAGAAACTGAGGGTGATCGGACGAGCAGGCGTGGGCACTGACAACATTGACATTCCGGCCGCCACAGCGCTTGGCATCGCAATAATCAATGCGCCCGCAGGTAATACTGTCGCCGTGGCGGAACTCTTCTTCGGCACGCTGATAGGTCTTGTGCGCCACCTGCCCGACGCAGTCGAATCGATGCGCGATGGCCGCTGGGACCGGAGCGCACTGCTCGGTACTGAAATTCGTGGACGCTCGCTAGGCATCGTCGGCCTAGGTCGCATAGGTAGCGAAATCGCAATTCGCGCCCGCGCTTTCGGGATGACCATCTCGGCGTACGACCCATACGTCACGGATGAGCGATTCGATCTGCTGCGGGTGTCGCGGTGCCGCACTCTACCGGATTTGCTGTCTTCATCGGACATCATCACCGTCCACACTCCGCTCACGCCCGAGACCAAGGGAATAATCGGAGCCGACGAGCTGCGCGCGGTGCGGCCCGGCGCCATCATCGCCAACATGGCGAGAGGCGGAATTGTGGACGAAGCCGCGATCACCGCTGCCCTTCACGACAAACGGATCGCCGGAGCGATACTCGATGTATTCACACAGGAGCCACTCGCCGCCGACAACGTCCTCCGCAAGCTCCCTAACGTGGTGCTCACACCCCACCTCGGCGCATCAACGGCAGAGGGACAGCGCAACGTTGCGGTTGACGTTTGCGCGTCGGTCCGCGATGCGCTCCTGAGCGGCGAACTTTCAAGGGCAATCAACGTGGTTGGCGGATTGGACGGCCGGTGGGAGGAAATTCGACCCGCGCTGGTTCTCGTGCGGCGCATGGCGGCAATCGCGCGCGCGATGCTCGCAGACCGTGGATCCCGCGCCGTTGACGCAATTGCACTCCGTGTGGGCCGCGACCTTGCTGACGCGGGGAATCTTCTTGTGGCAAGCGCCGCTGCGGGAGCGCTCGATTCCGTTACTGATGGAGTGCGCCTGAATCTTGTGAACTCCCGATCGCTGGCCGAGCAGCGCGGTATTGCGTTGTCGGTGTCGAACGCGCCCGCGCATGAACCGGACAATTTCGCGCAGCTTACCATGTGCTCCGGCAAGAATGAAATGCTCGTCGCGGGTGTTGCGCCCCAGGGTTCCGCGCCTCGCCTCACGCGCATCGGCAAGTTCAGCGTCGACGTGACTCCGCGGAGAACGCTGCTCGTTCTCACCAATGCCGACGTTCCCGGTGTCATCGGCAGAGTGGGAACGCTGCTCGGCAATTCCAGCGTGAATATCGCCGAGTATCACCAGGCGCGGCTCAGTGAGGGTGGCGATGCCATGGCGGCAGTGTCGGTTGATGGCGATATAACGAACGCGGTGAGGCAGGAACTGCTTTCGCTTCCTGACATCACGTCTGCGACCGTCGTGAACCTCGCCACGCTCGACCCTGCAGGAGAACAAGCATGGTCCTGAATCGCGACCCGGATGTTCGGCTGGCCCATGCGAGAGACGCATCGGGAATCGAAATGATTCCCGATTCCGTCGCCCGCGCGAGCGCAGCCGACGAAGTGTCAGAGCTGGTGCGCGAGTGCGCGTCCGAGGGAACGAAGATCACTCCGGCAGGATCGCAGACCAGCATGACTGCTGCCTCGATCACCGATAAGGGTGTGCTGCTCGCACTGGGAGGCATGAACCGCGTTCTCGACGTTGATGTCGAGAACCGCATCGCGAGAGTCGAACCGGGAGTGAGAATCGCAGAACTGAACCGCGTGCTTTCTCCACACGGGCTGCTCTTTGCGCCAGATCCGACGAGCGAAGAGGACGCGACAATTGGCGGCGCAATTGCCTGCAATGCCTCAGGCGCGCGGTCGCTCCACTACGGCTCCACGCGCGTGCACGTTGCAGGCGTCCGAGTGGTGCATGCCGATGGAATCGACTCCTGGTACCGGAGATTTCGTCCGGAGAAGAACACAGTTGGATTTGCCGCCGCGCAGGACCCGGTGGATTGGTTCGTCGGCAGCGAAGGTACGCTTGGGATCGTAGTGGAGGCAGAGCTGTCACTCGTTGAGCAGCCGGTGTCGCCGATCGGCCTCGCAATTCCGTTCGAGAGTCTGGAGGGAGCGCTCGACTTCATTGTTGCCGCTCGCAAGTCGCGCGTGCGTACGGCGCACTGTCTCGAGCTGTTCGATGCGGAGGCACTTGCAATAACTTCGGGATCGTCGCGCACTCCATGGCCGGACAACGCGATGGCGATGGTATACCTGGAGGACGACGCCGGCTTTGCCGATGGCATGGACCCGCTGCTGGCCCACTGGTTCGAGATGGCCGAGCTGCACGCGGCAATCTCGTCTGACATCCGTGCGTATCAGGGTCCCGCCGACCTGAGAGAAGCTCGCGTGATGCGACATTCGGTTCCTTCGACGATGAACGAGCGAGGCACCGCACACCGAGCAACTGGCGGACGAAAAGTGTCCACCGACTGGGCCGTTCCCTACCCGCGTCTTCGCGATGCGCTGGCGTTCTCTGCATCGGCAGTCGAGCGTCACGGAGCACCGATGCCGGTAACCTACGGACACGCCGGCAACGGGCATCCGCATCAGAACTTCATTGCTGAGAACGAAGACGGTCTCACTCGAATACATGACGCGATCGAAGAAACTCTTCGCCATGTTGTGGAACTGGGCGGTACGGTTTCGGCGGAGCACGGGCTGGGAAAGCTCAAGCGGGACTGGCTCGGGCTACAGCTTCAACCGCGTCAGATTGCCGTGATGCATGCTCTGAAATCGGTGCTCGATCCAGCGTCGATGTTTTCCCCTGGCAACATTCTGTGAACCCTTTCTCGCAGACGCGGTTTCGCACAGTGGTGCTGGATGTTGACTCTACGCTCTGCACCATTGAGGGCATTGACTGGCTCGCTGCACTGCGCGATACCGGAATTGCGACGAAGATTGAAGAAGCAACGAATCGTGCAATGCAGGGCGAAGTCGCTCTCGAAGCAGTCTACGGCAGCCGGCTCACACTCGTGAATCCAACGAAGGGCGAAGTGGACCAACTCGCCGAAGCGTACATCTCCTCGATCGCTCCGGGTGCGCGCGAGGCAATTGCGGAGTGGCGTGCGGCAGACGTTCAGGTTGTGCTCGTTAGCGGCGGTATCCGGAACGCGATTCTCCCCGTGGCTGACGCTCTGGACATCTCCCGGGCGAGCGTGCACGCGGTTGATCTCAAGTTTGACACTGCGGGCGCATACGTAGACTTTGACCGCGCTTCACCCCTGACCACGGCAATGGGAAAGCGGGACGTGCTGTTGAGCATCCGGGCCAGGCAGCCCATTCTTGCAGTTGGCGATGGTCGCACTGACCTCGCCATGCGCGATACCGCGAACGCGTTCGCCGCGTTTACGGGGGTAGTCGCCCGCAGCTCCGTCACTGATCACGCCGACTACGTGGTGTCTTCGTTTGCCGATCTCACAAGGATCATACTTGAAAGGAACTAACGCGCGGCCCGCCGAACCCGACACGCGCGCCGAGGATATTCCCCTCCACGAAGATGTTCGCCGTCTTGGCGATGCCCTCGGCAAGGTAATCGCACGGCTGGAAGGCGAGACTGCGTTCGACGTAGTGGACGGGCTGAGGCAGAACTGCAGGGCGCGTCGCCGGGGTGCCGACAGAGCCCTCGATCTTTCGGAGTTGATCGCGGGTGCCTCCGAGCTTTCGCTCGAGCTTGCCGCAATGGCTGCCCGTGCATTCACGCTGTTTTTTCTGCTCATCAATACGGCGGAACAAGTTCACCGGGTTCGCAGGCGCCGGAGCTACATGACCGCGGCAGATGCATCTCCCCAGCCGGCGTCGGCGCAGTGGACCATGAATGTTCTTCGCGAGCGCGGCCTTGGCGCCGATCAGGTGGGCACTGCAATCGACAATCTCGAGGTGCGTCCTGTTCTCACCGCTCACCCCACGGAATCCACCAGGCGCACGCTTCTCGCCCTCCAGTCTCGCGTGGCAGACCTTCTGTTGACACGCAACGACAAGCCGCTCTACGAGCAGGCAGCGATTGACGAAGCGATCGATGCTGAAGTCGAATTGCTCTGGCTCACCTCTGAAGTGCGGCGCGACCGGCCCACCGTTGGCGACGAAGTCAGCACGGTTCTCTGGTATCTGGAGACGCGGCTCCTCCAGGCCAGCGCACACGCCATGACATCCATGACGCGCGCCTTCAGGGATGAATTCGATATTGCCGATGATGAGAGCGTGCGAGGTCCGGCAATTCGAATTGGTTCGTGGGTTGGCGGAGATCGTGACGGCAATCCATTCGTCACTCCCGCTACGACGCTCGCCGCTTCACGCCGGGCCAGCTACGCAATACTGGGCAAGTACGAAGAGAGTGTGAACCGGCTTGTTCGCGATTTTTCGATCTCCGCGCGCATCGCTCCGGTGACGGAGGCCCTCACCTCATCGCTGGAAAATGATCGCGCTCTCCTGCCCCACATCTGGGAGGCGAATTCAAGGCGAAACGCGGATGAACCGATCCGCCTCAAGCTGACGTTTATCGCTGCCCGGCTCGATGCCACGCGCAGTCTGGTCGCTGCACGGGATGCAGGTCGCGAAGATGCTGCGAGTGAAGCCGCATATCCGACAGTGGACGACTTCAAGAGCGACCTGATGATTGTCAGCGACGCACTCGACCATTCCGGCGCGGCTGTTTCGCGGCGGCGGCTGATGGAGCCGGTCATGACATCAGTGCGCTCGCACGGTTTTCACGGAATGATGCTGGACATCAGGGATCATGCAGAGGTTCACGCCGCAGCAGTGGATGAGATTACCCGCGCAGCTGGAATCGCGCTCGACTCAGATGGTTTGCGGCGAGAACTGCTCGGACGCCGACCGATTGTGGGAGAGAACGTGGCGCTGTCGGAGGATGCGGAGCGCGTAATGGAGACATTCCGCACCATGCGCACGATTCAGCAGGAAAGCGGCGAAGCCGGCGCGTCAACCTATATAGTATCGATGACGCAGTCGGCGGACGACATGATTCGCGTTTTGCTGCTCGCCCGTGAGGCGGGGCTTCTCGATCTTGCCGCAGATCCCCCAGTGTCGTCGATAGACGTAGTGCCGCTCTTCGAAACACTCGGCGACCTTGCAAACGCGCCCGAAGTGATGCGCTCGCTCATTCAGGACGCCGCATACAGGAGGCAGCTCAGGGCTCGCGGCGACCGGCAGGAAGTGATGATCGGATATTCGGACTCCAGCAAGGATGCGGGAATGCTCGCATCTTCGTGGGCATTGTATCGCGTGCAGGAATCACTTGCCCCGATCTTTCGCGAAGCGGGAATCACACTCCGGATATTTCATGGTCGAGGCGGAAGTGTGGGCCGTGGCGGCGGGTCACCAGTGTACCGCGCGCTCGCGGCGCTGCCGCCAGAAACCATCGGCGGCAACATCAAGATCACCGAGCAGGGCGAGATCATCTCACAGCAGTTCGGCCTGATTCCAATTGCCGAGCGTACGCTGGAGGTGACGTTGTCTGGAGTCCTGCTTCAGGAGCTGACCGATTGGCGAGAAGGGGTGAGCGACACAGATATGGAACGCTTTAGCCAGGTGGCTGAGCGACTGTCTTCCCGCTCGCTCGACGTATACAGGAAACTCGCGCATGATGATCCAGGTGTATTCGAGATGTTCGAGCGTGCGAGTCCCATCGAAGAGCTCGCATCTGCCCGGTTTGGATCGCGACCGTCCTACAGACCTGGAGGCGGCTCGGGCATCGACGGAATTCGCGCAATCCCCTGGGTATTCGGGTGGACCCAAAACCGCCTCATGCTTCCCGGATGGCTCGGAGTTGGAACCGCGCTTTCCGAGATCGTGAAAGAAGATGGAGGGCTCGAGCTGCTCCAGCGAATGGCGAGTGCGTGGCCATTCTTTGACGATCTCCTTGCACGCGTCGACATGGTTTGCGCGAAGGCGGATATCAACGTCACGCGCGCGTATGTTGCGAAGCTCGGCGGTGATTCGAAACTGCTGGAGAAGCTGATTGAGGAATACGACCTCACTGTCTCCATGATTCTAACAATCAGGGAAGCCAGAACCCTGCTCAGCGACAACCAGGTACTCAGTGCCGCGATCGCGCTTCGTAATCCCTACGTCGATGCGCTGTCGGTGCTCCAGATTGCGCAGCTCACCCGAAAGCGGGCGCTGCCACCTGAATCAGATGGCGAGCGCGAAGAAGTAAACTCGATTCTTTCGACTACAGTGAGCGGTATCGCGCAGGGCCTGCGCAATACCGGCTGAGCAGGGGGGTTAGCCGCCCTGCTCGAACACCACGTCAACCGGAATTCCCTTCGTCTTAAGGCGATCCAGATCGCGCTGTAGCTCGGGCGTGATTTTCCCGTACTGTTCCTGGAACGCCCCGACGCCGTCATAGTCTCCGTTGCCCTGGAGCGTCAGGATTTTCTCGCTGAGAGCGTTCATCCCTGCCTGGAACTTGTCGTAATCCACCCGGTACTTGTTCGTCGCCGAATCGCGCGTGAACGCACCCTGTTGCTGAAGGAAGTTGAACGCGGCAATGTTTGCGCGACCGTGTGAGTCGCCTCCCCCGAAGCGAACCGACCTGAAGAGACCTGCGAGGAAGCTCACGTAATTTCCGTGGATGTCCTCTCCCTGAAGCTCTCCCTTCTCATTCAGTTTCTGCACCATGTATAAGCCGAGGATGTCCGCTTTCCCTTCTTCGAGCGCGCTGGCTCGCTCCTTCATCGCTGTGCGGACAGGTCCTTTTCCATTGATCGTGTTCTTGATGCCGAGCCCGTGCGCAACTTCGTGGAACATCGTGTTCTCGAAGAATGCGTTGAAGTTCAGAACTGCGAGTTGATCTGCATCCACGAGTTCCTGAGCAATCGGCATCAGGATGCGGTCGAACTTTGCCTGCATCACGTTCTTGAGCTGAAGCCTGCGAGTTCCCTTCTTCAGCTGGACGTCTTCATCGTTCGGAAGATTGATCGCGATTGTCTTGGCACCGGAGTTTGCCTGTCCAGAATAGAAAATCGCATCGTAGGCATTGAGGTCAGAATCAGTTCCCGGTTTCTCGCGCTTGTACTGGGCGGGCACTGGAATTCCACGCTGTAGCTCCGGAAGCATCGCCGCATACTTGGAGAGGCGCTGGCTCCACGACTTATCCTTGATGAGTACGTAGGCCTCGTTCGCCGCCTTGTAACCGTACAGCTCATCTTCGTAAGTCTCGATGGGACCGATGACGATGTCGATTCCATTGTTTTTCATGTCCATCCAGGCGAGATCGCTCGCCTTGTAGTTGTCGTTGAGCAGCGCCTCGGCGCGAAGTTCGAGATACCGCTTGAGCCCCGGATCCTCAGCAAGCTTCGCGGCCTCGCGCAATTTTGCAGATGCGATCTCGTTCTGCGCCTTGAAGGCGACATGATACGGAACCGCGATCAGCGAGTTGTCTGGTGCGCGGCGGACGAGAGTGTAGAGACTCTTGAGCGAATCGGCGTGCGCTGCTGGTCCTTTAGCTATGGCGGAGTCGAACTCCTGCTTGGTGATGTTGCCCGGATAGAGATTTGCGCCGGGCTGGCGCGGAGCAATTCCTGGTACGAACGGAGCGTTGTCGTCGAGCCGGTCGTATGGCCCGTAATTGATCGCGATAAAGCGCTTCACCGCGTCGTCGGAGGACATTGCGAGCAGCGAGTCGCGCGAGCCCCACGTCTGCTCCCAGAAGATTGGATCCATTGCTTTCGCCGCCTCGATCAGCAGAGGAATCATCTGCCGTTCATTCGCGGACAATGTGGTCGTGTCAAAAGTCAGCTTGACCGTGGTGTATTCTGCGATACGCCGCTGCATGTCGGGCGCCTGCGCCGAGGAAGCAGTGGAGTCAGTCTTAGCAGACTTGTCGGCCGGTTCGCACGCGGCTGCAAGCACAGCCGCCATAGCAATTGAAGCACGCAACGTTCTATTCGAGATCATTCGCCTTCTCCGGAATTTGATTGCGCGGAATGGACCGCGTCTGGCGTGACGTTATGCAACGCAGGCAGGCGCCGCTAGGGATGCGTCAATCGTCCTGTGCATGCTTCCTGCCCATCATATTGTGTGCCCTGTTCACGCGCCCTACGTTTGCACTCGTGCCTCTTTCCCTGGAGAGCGATTGAGCCAAGCCCTGTTGAAATGCCGAATCCTCGTTGCCTGCCTCATTGTGTTCCCCACCGCCGCAATGAATGCGCAGCGCGTCGCTACCGGGGACATTGCTGGAGTCGTGACCACCGAAGACGCCCGCCCCGTATCCAACGCCTCGTTGCGCGTCACATCCAGCGACGGCCGGAGGTCGTGGGACGCTGTCAGTGCTGAGGACGGAAAGTTTCGTGTGAGCTCCCTGTCACCCGGACTTTACCGTGTCACGGCGCGGCGCATCGGATTCCGCGAAGCTCAACTCCCATCGCTTCGTGTGGTCGCGCGCCAGACGACGCAGCTGGTCGTTCAGCTAACCGGCTCTGCAACTCAACTCTCAACTGTAGAAGTTCGCGTCTCGCCCACTGCTATTGATGCAACGACATCTGAACTTGCGCGAAGGATAGAAGTTGCAAACGTATCACTGGTTCCGATGGCGCGCGACGCGAACGCTCTTGTCGAGCTGGTGCCGGGGGCGTCACGCGGATTTGTCTGGGGCGGCGGGGGGGATGCCTCCAATAATTATCAACTCGATGGAATCGCAGTGAATCATCCCGGTGTGGGAGGTGATTTCCTCTCTCCCAGTATCGACTGGATAGAAGCACTGGAAGTGCGCGGGCTCGGCGCCGGCGCGGAGTACGGAGAGTTTCAGGGCGGACTCATCAACGCAGTGACAAAGACGGGGACGAATACTCTGAAAGGGTCAGTGCGCGCGAACTACATCTCACCCGCACTTACGGCATCGAACATCAGGATGAATGAGGAAGGCGCAGAACAGACCATGCGCCGCGAAGTCAGCGGCGAAGCAGGCGGCCCGCTCGTCCGGGACCGACTCTTCTACTTCCTCGGCGGACTTGTGACCGATCGTGCGCTTCACGTTCCGGAGCTGGATTCAACTTCCCGGAACGAGTTTCGCCCGGTACAGCAGACCTTTCGCGACTTTCGCGGCATTGCCAAACTCACACTTCGGCCCGGTGCCGGTGACCGCATCGATGCGCTATTTGGAAGAACTCAGGCGCGCATTGAACGTGCGGGTCTGAATGGGCTCGACGATCCTGCCGCAACCTCAAAAGTTTCCAACCCGACATCGTTTTATGAAGCCGGGTGGGCACGCGCAGGCGTTGTGAACTCCTTCGACGCGCGGATTGCCGGCTTCACTTCAACAGAGACACTCGCTGGATATGAGGGTTCGGCGGTTCCCGGAATTCAGG
Organism: Gemmatimonadaceae bacterium; assembly: GCA_046593625.1. Classification (GTDB taxonomy): domain Bacteria; phylum Gemmatimonadota; class Gemmatimonadetes; order Gemmatimonadales; family Gemmatimonadaceae; genus UBA4720. The sequence continues at coordinate 16,269 of JBKJNN010000137.1, forward strand.
TATTCGCGCGCGGTCGGCAGCCCCGTTATCAGAACGCCGCTTTCAACGATGAGATGAAGCCGCGCAGCCTGGGTGGCAACGTGACGTGGAAAAATCTGACCTCAATGTCCAACGGTGAGAATCGCCTCGTGGTGGGCGCCGAGTACAATCGCGGATGGTGGGAAAGGAACAGGACGAGAAACGGTGGTCTCACGTGGATGCCTTACGTGAATCAAACGACCGGACGCGTAGACCCGGCCAATCCAGCGAGTTGGCCGGATGTGGCGAGCCAATGGGGCGGCGAGATACGATTGAAATCGGATGTGGAGAACGCTGCGTTCTTCATACAGGACTACCTGACGCTGCGTCCCGGGTTCACCGTTACGCCCGGTGTGCGGTTCGGCCGATGGACCGGATGGCTGACGCCGGCTGACCCAGCCAAGCCAAGATTTCTCGCAGCGCGAGCTCGGGCAATAGATCCCCGACTCGGCATTGTGTGGGACATCTCGGGCACCAACGACCTGGTCTTGAAAGCTCACATCGGGCGCTATCACCAGGGAATGAACTCGGTGTTCTTCGATCGAGCCAAGGGTGCCGATGTCTACAGCAACGAGCGCTTCTACTTCCAGGGCCCGGATCTCACCAATCCACGCCAGGTTTTCACGCCGGCCGAGCGTGACGCGAATCTGGATGTGTTCACTGGTTTTTCTCCGACGTATCTCGAATCGGTTCTGAACGAAGCCGGTGCCGTGGAGAAGTATCGCCAACCGTACATCGATCAGGGCGTGCTAAGTCTCGAAAAGCGATTTGGTCCGCGCTGGAAGGCCGAGCTTGCGTATACCAATAGAGTGAACAATGACATTGTCGGTCTCGTTGACCGAAACCTCGCAGACAATTACAGCCCGCTGGTAAACGTCGCTGTACGCGACAGGGTGATTGGGACGACAATTTTTGATCAAGCCGGAAACCCGCTCGTGCTGCCGGTGGTGTGGGTGTCGAATCGTGATCTGAGAGGAGATCTCATTCGCCGCCAGGGTGCGCCGCGTCCGCTCCCGCCTACACCCGGTTACTCCTTTGCCGATGTCAGCCGCCTTACGTTCAATCCGGATATAGTGCTGACAACCGTTGACGGTGCCAGACGGCGTTTCGACCAGGTGTCTGCATCGTTGAGAACAGAGCAGCAGCGTTGGAACGGGTCGCTCTCGATGACCTACACGCGCCTCGTCGGAAACATCAGCGGCCTTACCGGCTTTGGCACAACGGGAACGAGCTTTTCCGCCGGCGCGGGCGTCAGGCCCAACGAAGCCACGAATTTCGACGGGTATCTCCCGAACTTTCCAGTGTTCGACACAAAGCTGTGGCTGACCGGACAATTGCCCGGCGGATTCCGGGCGGGGACCTTCATTACGGGTTTGGTTGGCACGCATTTCACGCCGGTATTTCAGATATCTCCGCGCTTCAGGTTTCAGGCGGCGGGGTCTGCTCTCGACGACGAGCTATTCGACCAAGTGAGGGGCCAGACCGTCCTTCTGGAGACACTCGGCAACAGAAACTATGAGCCCCGCGTAAATGTAGATATACGCCTCGAGCGGACATTCTCCGGCGCACCACGAAACTTCACTTTTACTGGCGACCTGTTCAATGCGTTCAGTTCGGATGCGATTGTCGAGCGGAACCTGACGATCAACGATCAGGTGATTGGCGACCCTACTGCTGTGTTTGCAGCGCCTCGCAGACGAGTCAATCCTCTCGCGCTTCAACTCGGACTCAGGGTCGAGTTCTGACGTCATCCGGTCTCCTGCTTCTGGTCAACGCTTCGGGTTGACACTTCATGTAACCGCGCCGTAACCTGACAAGTACCCTTCACCCAATCACATGCCAACCAATCGTCGCGACTTCGTCAAAGCTTCGGCCGCACTGGCCGCTGTAACCGGAGCCCGGGCAGCGTTCGGACAGCCAGCTCCCTCCTTCCTCCCCAATCCACCTTCCGATTCGTATGTGGACGACCTCGCGCTCGAAGCGCTGAGTGCGGCTCAGGCGGCAGGCGCCTCGTATGCGGACGCGAGAATCGGGCGGTATCGCCGGCAGTCTGTTGCCACACGCGAGCGCAACGTCACCGGAGTCAACGACAGCGAGTCTTACGGACTCGGCGTGCGCGCGCTCTACAAGGGCTCGTGGGGGTTTGCCTCGACGAGTACGATGACCAAGGAAGGAATTGGCAGGACGGCGCAGGAAGCGGTTCGGCTCGCGAAGGCAGCATACTCGGTTCAGAAGCGCCCCGTGGTGCTGGCGCCAGTTGCGGCGGTGAAAGGCACGTGGCGGATGCCGATTCTTCGCGACCCAATCGACATTCCGATTGAAGAGAAGGTTGCACTGCTGCTCGCGGCGAATGAAGCGGCGCTCAAGGTTCCGAAGATTCGATTCGTGAACTCGGGTCTTCAGCTTCTGCGCGAAGAAAAGACTCTTGCCACAACCGACGGAACGCTCGTCACGCAGACCTATGTCCGCGTCGGACCTGGCTTCTCAGCCACTGCAATCGGCGATGGAGATTTCCAGTCCTATACTGAAGAGCTTGCACCGCGCGGTGCGGGATGGGAGTACGTGGAGTCGCTCAACATGCCCGGTAACGCCGAACGTTGGGCTTCGCTCGCCGCCGAGAAGCTTTCGGCGAAGTCGGTAGAAGTTGGACGCTACGACCTGATTCTCGATCCGACGAACCTGTGGCTCACGATTCACGAATCCATCGGGCATCCTACCGAGCTGGATCGTGCGATGGGATACGAGGCCAATTACGCTGGCACATCTTTCATCGCGCCGCCTGAGAAATTTCTGGGCAAGTTCAGATACGGAAAGGACTTCATGAACATCCAGGGTGATCGCACACAGGAGCATTCACTCTCCCTCACCAAGTGGGATGATGAAGGAGTGCCGGCTGACAAATGGCACATCGTCAAGAACGGCATGTTCACAGATTACCAGACAACGCGCGAGCAGGCAGCGTGGATTGCTCCGCTTACGGGCGTGAAGAAGTCTCACGGATGCTCATTTGCCGACTCATGGTCGAGTGTTCAGTTCCAGCGAATGCCGAACATCTCTCTGCTTCCGGGCGAAAAGAATATTGGTCTCGACGACATTGTCGCCGCCACTGATCGCGGAATCGTTGTGAAGAATCGTGGGTCGTGGTCAATCGATCACCAGCGATTCAACTTCCAGTTTTCCGGCCAGGTTTTCTACGAGGTCAAGAACGGCAAGATCACCGGCATGCTCAAGGATGTCGCGTATCAGAGCCGGACGCCTGATTTCTGGAACAGCATGGACATGATCGGCGGCCCGAAGAGCTACTGGCTCGGCGGATCGTTTGGTGATGGAAAGGGTGAACCCGGACAATCGAACTCAGTCAGCCACGGTTGCGTGCCAGCGCGCTTCCGTGAAGTCAACATCGTCAACACAGGGAGAACAGCGTGAGGCCCCGCTCTTTATTCAGCGCCGAGAACCTTCTGACGTCCGCTCAGGCAAAGGCAATTGCGGACAAGGTTCTGGGAATGGCGAAGGCAGACGAGAC
>JBKJNN010000111.1:0-8811 GCA_046593625.1 Gemmatimonadaceae bacterium
GGTGGTTCCATTGATGGTCGTCGGATCCATCGGCTCGCTGAACGTCACGGTAACAGCCGCTCCGGTTGAGACTCCGGTAGTGCCATTTGTCGGCGACGTTGAAGTGATAGTTGGAGCGGTCGTATCCGGCGCCGTCGTGAATGTCGAGGTCGAATTTGCCGCGAGAGCATTCCCAGCGACATCCTTCACGCCAGTTGTCACCGTGATGGTGTAGCTGGTGTTGTTTGCCAGCGCTGATGTGGGAGCGAGTGTGGCGGTGTTCGTCGCCACGTTGTAGTTCACCGTAGCCGCAACCGCAGATCCGCCAGCGGTCGGCGTGAGCGTGATCGTCGTCGTATTGATGGTGGTTGGATCCATCGGCTCACTGAACACGACCGTGACGTTGGTTGTCGTAACGACATTTGTCGCGCCGTTCGAAGGAGTTCTCGAGACGACTGTCGGCGCCGTCGTATCGGTGACGAGTGCAGTCGTGAACGTCGAACTGAACGGGGACGCCATGGCGTTGCCGGCGAGGTCCTTCACTCCGGTCGTCACGGTGAACGTGTAGTTCGTACCGTTTGCCAGGGGACCTGTCGGTGTGAGCGTCGCCGTATTGGTTGCTACGTTGTAACTCACGGTGGCTGCAACCGCCGCGCTCGTAGCCGTGTTCCGCAGCGTGATCGTCGTGCCATTGATGGTCGTCTGGTCCATTGCCTCGCTGAACGTTACCTGCACCGTCGTGTTCGTCGGTACCCCAACAGACCCGCTCGTTGGCTGCACTGCAACGACCGTCGGCGCCGTGGTATCCAGATTCACCGTGGTGAACGTCGATGTAAACGGTGAAGCAAGCCCGTTCCCAGCCGCATCCTTTGCGCCTGTCGTCACCGTGACCGTGTAGTTCGTATTGCCAGCCAGCGAAGAACTTGGTGTGAGCACTGCGGTGTTGGTTGCGGCCTCGTACGCCACGCCGGCCGGAACAACCACTCCACTCGCGGTATTCCTGATATTGAACGTCGCCGGCGTAATGCTGGCTGGGTCCATCGGCTCGCTGAACGTCACCCGAACAGTCGACGACACCGCAACGCCAGTCGCGCCATTAGCCGGAGCAACGCTGATCACCGTCGGCGGAGTTGTATCGCCAGTGGAGAACGCAAACGTGAAGTTCGTTCCCATTGCGTTACCAGCAAGGTCCTTCACCGCAGAAGAAACTGTCACGGTGTAGCTGGCAGTCTGCGCAAGCGGCGAAGAAGGTGTGAACGTCGCAACTCGCGTCGCGGCATTGTATGCCACCGTGCCGCCCACCTGCGCTCCCGATGAAGTGAGGCGCATTACGATGTTGGCCGCCGTGATCGTCGTCGGGTCCACAGCCTCACTGAACGTGATGCCCACCACGACACTCGGCGAGACACCGGTGGCACCATTGGCGGGAGAGGTCGCGATGACTGAAGGCGGAGTATCATCCCGCGTTGTGAACGACCAGCTGTACGCCGCCGCCATGGCGTTCCCGGCGAGATCCTTCACGCCCGTGGTCACAGTCGCGGTGATGTTCACAGGGTTCGGCAATGACGCTGTTGGTTTGAACTCTGCAACGCGCGTGGTGGTGCTGTACGTAACCGTTCCCGCGATCGGCGCGCCGCTGCTCGTAACGCGCAACGTGAACGTTGTCGCGTTTATCGTCGTGGGATTCATCGGCTCGCTGAACGTGGCCGTAGCCGTCGCCGCAGGGGAAACGCCGTTGAAATTGGTCGGCGGCTGATTCGAGATGACCGTAGGCGGAGTGACGTCAACAGTTGTCACCGTCGATGCAGCAGTCTCTACTGACCTGTCCGAAACGACGTTCGACTTGCAGTTCGCCGCAATCGAGTAGACGTACGTGGTCTGCTGCGCGAGACCGCTGTCGATGTACGTCGTGGTGGGCGATTCACCCACCTTGTTTCCATTCCGGTAAATGCTGTAGCTCACGACTCCGTCGTTGAGCGGACTCGGCTTCCATGTAATTCTCGCCGACGTCGAGCTCGCCAGCGTCGCAACGACATCCGTCGGCGTGCTCGGCGACACGGGGCCGGTGAGTTCACCGCAGGCCGATGCGAAGCCAGCAACCATGGCAAAGGCAGTCGCAACAGCTATCCGGGCACGATACGTCTTCATTCTCATGGCAATATTACGGCTGAGCAGCATTTAGTTATCCCGCTTGATGATGACGCGACGGTTCTGCTGCCGGCCAATCGCTGTGTTGTTGGGGGCAATCGGAGCATCCTCGCCCGCGCTCGATACCCTGATTCTGTCGGAAGCAACGCCCTGATTGACGAGGTAATCGCGAATGGCCCGCGCACGATCGAGACCGATCATGATGTTCGCAGCATTCGACCCGATGTTGTCCGTATGCGCCTCGATGCTCAGCTTGATTCTCACCCCGGCGTCGGAGACGAGATCGACTGCGAGACCGTCGAGCATCGTCGAGGCCTCATCGCGCCACGTCGGCCTGCTGAAATCAACCTGCGTTCCGTCAATCTGAAGCAGCACGGTCCCCACACCCGTCGGCAGCGGAGACGGAGCAACAGGGCGACGGTCATTTGGAGCCGCTGTTGTCACCGGCGTCGGCGACGGAGCGGGATTCGCCGGCTTGATCTCCACACCCTGCTTTGGTGTTATGCGAGGCGGCTCGGTTCGCACACGCTCCGGTGGCCGCACTCTTCCCTGGTTTGCGAATTGGCTCCGCGTTCCGCGAAACACCGACATCCCCATCATCGCAGTAAAAGCCGGACCTCCCTGCCCTATCTGACTGCTTATCTCGGCGCGGAAAGCCCGGCGCCCGCCGGACATCTTTCTCAATCCAAGCCCGACATTACCCACGCCGAGGCTGCGGCTCTGGTCGCAATCGCAGCGGGGATGCGTAAACCGGATGAACTCGTACCCCGCGCCAACAATCGCATACGGCTGCACGCTCGATGTCGTCGGGCGCTGGAGGATGAGCGATAGGGTCGGCGTGAACGTGAGAAGAGGCGGCTTGTAGTAACTGAATTCCTGTCGGCTGTAATTGGCGGCGAAACCGCCCTGAATTGCCAGCGTACTCGATATATGAGTGCCGTAGGTTACCGCACCTCCAAAGGCGGATTTCCCCGTCTCGGTGCTGTACTCGGTGGAAAGAATCCTCCCGCTCGCAAAAATTCCGAGCTCGCGGGTTCCAGCAAGGCTGGCTTCAGGAACTGCCGGCAACTGCGCGAAGGCAATGCTCGGTAAGAGGACTGACGCGAGAAGCGTTAGCGATCTGGCGGACGGGCGGCGCATGTGGTTTCCGGAGTACGTAGAGGCGTGCAATTGAACAAATGCCCAACCTGAGGGCTGGGCATGCTGGCGACCACTCGAAGAACCGCAGTTAAGTGGCAGAATTGCCCGTTAAAAGCAAACGCCGGGGACCCCCTTGCGCAAGCAAAACGTTCACCCGCTTCACAGCTTCCTGGCGCGGACGAACGCGCTCATGAAGCGGCCATCGACCGATGCCGACATCGAAGGTTCCAGCCCTGCGGCCTCGAGAAACCCTTCGCTGTCATCCACCCCGTAGAGCCGCGTAGGCTCGATGTCGATGTCCACAAAGCCCGCGTCCGCAAGCAGCGACTTGAATTCAGTCTCTTCCAGCGCACCGGCAACGCAGCCGATCCACAGCTCAACATTGCGTTTCACTTCATCCGGCACTTGGCCTCTCACAACCACGTCGGAAACTGCGAACCTTCCGCCCGAACGCAGAACACGATGAGCCTCACGCAGCACGCGCGCCTTGTCGCCCGAAAGATTGATCACGCAGTTCGAGATGATGACGTCAACCGAATTATCGGGGAGCGGAATGTTTTCGATGTCGCCCTTGAGAAACTCTACGTTTTCGGCACCGGCCTTTTTCTTGTTCTCGTTTGCAAGCGCCAGCATCTCATCGGTCATGTCCAGGCCGTATGCTTTTCCGGTGGGGCCCACGCGACGCGCGGATAGCAGCACATCGATTCCACCACCTGAACCGAGGTCGAGAACCGTTTCTCCCTCGTTCAGCTGCGCCAGGGCCGTAGGATTCCCGCATCCGAGAGATGCGAGCATTGCTTCGGCAGGAACTTCTGCCGCTTCCGAGTCCGCGTACAGTCCGGTGGTAATGGGATCTGCGAACACGCTGTCGGACGAGCCGCAGCACGAACTCCCCGCGGTTCCGCATTGGGGCTTTCCGCCGGTCATCACCTGAGTTGCAGCGTTGCCGTATTTCTCCTTAACCACCTGCTTGAGATCGATGTCGTTCATTTTGCTGCTCCTTTCAACAAGATTTCTTGATGTAGTGGCAGATTGGCTTGATATGTCAAGATCTCATGCCCAGCCACGCAATGGCTACGATCAGGGCGACAGCCAGTACCATCAGACCGATCACCACTTTCTGGCCTGTGCCCGCAGCAGGAGGCGCAGGGTCTGCCAGCATCGCCTTTGACATGGCGTCGCGGATGTGCCGGGCAGTTTCAGGGCGCTTTGACGGCTCCTTCGACAGGCATTGCATCACCAGTCGCGTTACTCCGGCCGGCACGTCCCCGGCTTGCGGCGCGAGCGCGGAAGGAACTTCATCCGCGTGGGCTGACATCACTTCACGCGGAGTGGATCTGCCCGCAAAAGGATGCCTCCCGCTCAGAATCTCGTATGCAATCACTCCCCATGAGTACGCGTCTACGCGCGTGTCAGCTGCCGCATCGGAAGCTTGTTCAGGTGCTGCGTAACGCAGTTGTTCCGTGCCAGTGGGGGTCGACAGACGATCGGCAGTGGGGTGTCGCAGTGCGGCAAACACTGGCGCGATTCCAATGTCGCTCACGAGGGCCGAACCGCCTCCGATGATAATGCTGTCGGGACTGAGACCGCCGTGAACTACGCCGTGCGAGTGAGCGTGACTCAACGCCGCCGATACATCCCGCAGTATCGTGAGCGAATCCTGCACGCCGATCCGGCCCCCACGCGACATTCGGGAGCGCAGTGTCCGGCCTTCAATCTCGGGCGACATCCAGTAGAAAGTTCTGCCATGGCTTCCCAGCTTCAGTATCGGAACGATGTTCGGATGCTGAAGCTTTCGCACGTCGGGATCGAGTGATGCGGGAACTGGACGCCGGCCGAATGTCTCGAGTGGCACCGCCTTGATCTCTACGTTGGAGCCATCTTCTCTGGAGCGCGCGGCAAACGTGCTGAACCCGGATCCGTGGGGAGTTTCGCGCACGAACAGGTATCCGGATGAGAGGCCCGCGTCGAGATCCTGTAATGCAGTTGATTCCGTCATCCCATCAAAACTAAAATGGCCTTGACGAAAACGGGCCATCGCCGACTCCGGCAGCGAATCGGCGACCGCAACCCCGCACCGGGTGCCATAGAGAAATAAAGTCGCCCACAGGCTATCGCTCCACTCTCCCGGGGCCCAATCGCGGTAGTGGAGATACACCGCGTGCCGGATAGCCGGTTACCCGGATTGATACTCCTTTGTTGGGATTGGCTGAAGCACTACAGGTTAGTCCCGGGCGTCGGGCAACTTCGGTTTAGCGGCACGTACCGTGCAACATGAGACAGAACACGTTGACGGAGCCAGGATGACAAAAGAGACAGAGAAGAAATTCCCCGATGACTTGAATGAATCAGAAGTGGACGCGAAAGAGCGCGCCAAGGCAGCGAGCGAAAATGCGGATGGTGAGAACGACGAATCGAATCCGCCGCGCACGACCTCGCAGGGTTGGCTGACTACTCCAAAGTTCGGTTCGGCAACCAGTGGTGGTGGGGAGATCGAACCGGGGCCGGAACGCGACTGACGCTGGAGCTTCCGAATACCCGCAGTCAAGCATGGAAGCATGCACGCGAACCACCAGAGCGACACGAAACATCGGAGCGCTCGTCCGAAGTGCGTGTTGGACCGCTCGGCGGATTGACCAAAGGTCAGAACGCCGCGCGGCCTTTTCAACCACCGGCCAGACTTGGCTCGCCACCCGGCATCCCGCGGCGTAACACCTGGCCGCTGGCGTCGTTCGCCCGTGCGCGCCACATTGCACGACGATGACAATTTCGCGGGGGCCACGCAGCCGATGACCGACTACCTCGACCGCCTAACCGCCAACCTCGCGGACCGCTATCGCATCGAGCGCGAACTTGGTCAGGGCGGGATGGCCACCGTCTACCTCGCCGATGACATCCGGCACGGCCGCAAGGTCGCCGTCAAAGTCGTCCACCCCGAGCTGGCCGCAGTACTCGGCGCAGAACGATTTCTCTCCGAAATCCATGTAACCGCGGCGCTCCAGCATCCGCATATCCTTCCGCTGTTCGATTCGGGAAGCGCAGGTGGTCAGCTTTTCTATGTCATGCCGTATGTCGAAGGCGAATCATTGCGGGCACGGCTCGACCGCGAGCGACAACTCCCGATAAACGACGCGGTACAGCTCGCCCGCGAAGTCGCCAGTGCCCTCGATTACGCACACCGTCACGGTGTCGTGCACCGGGACATCAAGCCGGAAAACGTTCTGCTGCACGATGGCCAGGCAGTTGTGGCAGATTTCGGAATCGCGCTTGCCGTCACCAATGCCGGTGGCGGGCGACTTACGCAAACCGGGCTCTCACTCGGCACACCACAGTACATGAGTCCCGAGCAGGCCACCGGCGAGCGCGAGATAGACGCACGCAGCGACATCTATTCGCTCGGCGCGGTGACCTATGAGATGCTTACCGGCGAGCCGCCGTTCAGCGGGCCCACGGCGCAGGCAATCATCGCCAAAGTCATCACGACCGACCCGGGCTCGATGGGCGCCCGCCGCCGCTCCATTCCGCAGCATGTGGAAGACGCTGTGCTCACGGCGCTCGAGAAAGTTCCAGCGGACCGCTTCGGTTCTGCGGCGGAATTCGCCGACGCGCTGCGTGATCCGACGAGGTCGCGCACGGGAGCGGCGGCCAGGCGTGGGGCACCCGTTGCTCGCTCAACTCCGCGTAAGTGGCAATTCGCAATCGCGGCTGCTGTTCTGGCGATGGGCGTCGCCGCCGGGTGGCGTCTCGCCCGCTCGCGGGCAAGTGAAGCGCCGATGGCTCAGGTGGCTTTCAATATTCCGGTGGATCATCGGCTCACGGATGCCGATCCGCTCGCGGCTCTATCTCCCGACGGGTCGCTGCTCGTTTACAGCGGCATTGACGGCAGCGGAGCGTGGCATCTGTACGCGCGGCATCTCGATGAACTCGTGCCGAAATCCTTGCCGGGTGGCGAGGGTGGCTGCTGCGCCAGCTTTTCCCCAGACGGAAAGTCACTGGCCTTCGTTGATATTCCCAGCGGATCGTGGAAGCGAATGGCCGCTGAAGGAGGAGCCGCAACCGCTATACCGGGAGCCGAAGCCGGCGCGGAGATTGTTGGGCTGCGCTGGAGCGGAAACGACGAGTTTGCAGTAACCCGCAGCGACGGATCGCTTGGCCGGCTCAGAAGCGATGGCAGGATTGAACGCCTCGCTGTCCGCGACTCTCTGAACAAGGAACTGGGAATTGCCATCCAGGCGGTACTCCCCGACGGTTCCTTTCTCGCAATCGGGGTAACCAATCCTCCGCTCGGCAACGTCGTGGTGCTGGACCACAGCGGAAAGAATCGGACAATTCTCCCGGTACCGGAGGCCGATTGGGCCGGTTACTCGAGTGGCCACGTCGTATGGGCACAGGCAGGAGGCGGACTTTACGCCGCGGCCTTCGACGTCCGATCAAAAAAGATGACGGGTCCGATTCAGTCACTGGGACTTACAGCACAGCAAACCCGGGGTGCCAGCTCGAAGGTGGCTGCGCCGGGGCGGAATTCACTCGCGTTCGTGCCCGCCCAGCCGCTGACGCTGGTGCGCGTGGGCCGGAACGGTACGGTGACAACCCTGCTCGAGCGACCGCGCTCGTATCACTCTCCCCGCGTTTCTCCCGATGGAAAATACATCGCTCTCGATTTCGCTGAAGCCACGCGAGACGTCTGGCTGCTGGATATCAGCGACAATACACTCTCGCGCGTGACTTTCGAGAACGATGGGCACGATCCTCAGTGGCTGCCGGATGGGAAACACTTTCTGTTCGCCTCCGTTCGGCAGGATCTCATCGGCGTACTTCGGGGCAGCATTGAGGGGAACACCAACGCCGATTCGGTTCTCATGCAAAAAGGCGCCCAGATTACCGCGCACAGCGTAACGCCGGACGGGCGGATGGCAATCGCTGTGAAGTTTCCCATCGCGGCCGGACCAAACGGCTTCGCAGATATCGTTGGAATCCCCCTGTCCGGGGGAGAGCCGCTTCGTCCACTTGTGGCAACGCGATATGACGAGCAATACCCCGCTCTGTCTCCTGATGGTCGCTTGCTGGCCTATGCCTCCAACGAATCAAACCGGATGAATGTGTACATCCGTCCCATGTCCGGCGACGGTGGGAAGTTGCAGGTATCGCAAAATGGAGGTACCGAGCCCGTATGGTCGCGCGATGGACGGGAGCTTTTTTTCAGAAACCAGGGCGCATCGGACATTCAACTGATTTCCGCCGTAATTTCTACTGCACCGTCGCTGCGGGTTGTCTCTCGCACCCCCCTGTTCAAGGTCGACGATTACGAGGCAGCCATCCCGCATGCGAATTACGACGTGATGCCCGACGGCCAGAGCTTCGTAATGGTGCGTCAGGGGCGGCTGTCTGAATTCGTGTACGTCCAGAACTGGGAGCAGATGCTTCGGCAGGAGCGGCGAGCCGAAAAGCGTTGAGTACCCCGACTCGCAAAAAGAAAAAGTCCCAAGTCAACAAAGCTCGGGTCTTTAGCTCAGAGCGGGCGACCGGACTCGAACCGGCGACGTC
>JBKJNN010000110.1:0-2810 GCA_046593625.1 Gemmatimonadaceae bacterium
ACCTTCGCGAACTTCACGCATGATGCAGCGCGCGACGTGGTCACGCGTCAGCAGCTCAGGCGGGCGACGAGCATTCTTGTCACCCTGCACGTAGCGCCAGCCTTCTTCTTCGTTGTCGGCGGTTTGCGTTTTGTAATTGTCGGGAATGTCGTCGAACATGAATCGGCGACCTTCCTTGTTGACGAGAATGCCGCCTTCGCCGCGGACGCCCTCTGTAACCAGGATCCCACGGACACTGGGAGGCCACACCATTCCGGTCGGATGGAACTGAACGAACTCCATGTCCTGGAGCGTCGCACCAGCACGATATGCAAGCGACTGCCCATCGCCGGTGTACTCCCAGCTGTTGCTCGTTATGTGGAACGCCCGGCCAATTCCGCCAGTGGCAAGCACGACAGCCTTCGCCTCGAACAACCTGAAACGGCCACGTTCACGATCATACGCGAGCGCGCCTGCAATGCGGTCGCCGTCCTTGAAAAGGTCGATGACAGTGCACTCCATGTGCACGTCGATACCGAGATGAATCGCGTGATCCTGCAGCGTGCGGATCATCTCGAGGCCAGTGCGATCGCCGACGTGAGCGAGCCGCGGATACTTGTGCCCCCCGAAATTGCGCTGAAGAATGCGGCCGTCCGGAGTACGATCGAAGACTGCTCCCCACGCTTCCAGCTCACGCACCCGATCAGGTGCCTGTTGAGCGTGAAGCTCAGCCATGCGCCAGTTGTTCATGTACTGCCCGCCACGCATCGTATCAGCAAAGTGCACGCGCCAGTTATCGCGATCGTCCACATTCGCGAGCGCGGCAGCAACGCCTCCTTCCGCCATCACCGTGTGCGCCTTCCCGAGCAGTGACTTGCATACGAGTCCGACTCGCGCTCCTGCGTTCGCAGCTTCAATCGCGGCACGCAACCCTGCACCACCCGCTCCGACTACAAGGACGTCATGCGTGTGCGTTTCGTACTGCGCCACCCTAGAGAATCCTCCAGTCAGTCCAGATACCCATCGAGAGCATTCGAACATAGATGTCGCAGAACGCGACCATGAACAGGCTGCACCAGGCCCACTTCATATGTCCAGCGTTGAGGCGACTGGCGCACACGTATGCAGTTTTTCTCAGCGGCGCACCCGACATCCGGTCGAGATACCCGCCGACGAGATGCCGGAACGAGTGACAACCGAGTGTGTATCCGCCGAGGAGAACTACGTTGGCGGTAAGAAGAATTGTGCCGACACCGATTCCAAAACCCTTTACTCCCGAACCCGGATCGGTGAACCACATGGCTTTCCACGCGTCATGCCCCAGGAAGATCAGAAAGATCAGCGCGAAGTAGAGAAAGTATCTGTGGATGTTCTGGATGATCAGCGGAAATGAGCTCTCGCCGCGATAACCCTTCCTCGGTTCACCTACTGCGCAGCTTGGTGGGTCAGCCCAGAAGGCTTTGTAGTATGCGCCACGATAGTAGTAGCATGTAAAACGAAAGCCAGCCGGAAAGGGCAGGATGATGGGCGCAGGTGAAAACGGCAGAAGGCCTGGCCACCACGCCGGCTTCGGGCCAAACCATGCGGTTGCCGAATCGCCGAAAATCAGCGGCGAGTAGAACGGCGAGAGATATCCCCCGACCTCGTAGTGGGCGTTCTGGAACGCCGCCCACGTTGCATATCCGAGGAAGCTCGAGAGGATGACGAACACAACGGCTGGCTGAATCCACCAGGCATCGCGGCGCATCGTCTCTCCCCAGCCGCGACGCCGAATCTGTACAACTTCGGCGCCCATTCGCTTGTTACTTCTCTACGCGCTGTGTCTTGTCCGCGACGTACATCTCGAGGTAACCGCACTCTTCGCAAACGAACGGCATCACGATGAGGCCGGAGTTCGAGCTGATCGTTCCGGTGGTTGCGTCGCCCTTTACGCTGACCAGGGCCTTGAGTGTCTCAGTCCGGTTCATGCGTGCATTAGGGTGATTGAGGCAGTAACGCTTTCCGTCCTTGATCGGCATGTCTGTTTTCCGCGAATGGTGAGTGGTGAAAGGGTGCGCAAATGTACCGGCGCGCGCGCATCCCAGCCAGAACCACATCGTCGGGGAAAAAGAAAAAGGCCGCCATTCTCGGCGACCCCTTTCTCAGTCACTGCCTCGTCCTTTGTTACGCCTTGCTGCCGGCCTGGGCTCCACGACGGTGTCCCTTGCCATGCTTCTGTCCACGCGCTTCGAGACGCTTCTTCCGGTCGGCCTGTGCCGCGTCCCACCTGGTACGCTGCTCGGTAGTAAGGATTCCGCGGATCTCGTTCTGCTCCTGCGTGCGGATCGCGAGCGAGCGCTGATGGAACGCCTCACGCTGCTGCTGGAAACGCTGGCGGGCTGCTGCCGACGTGTCGCGCTTCTGTCCCTCAACCCGGCCGCGCTGGAACTCAGTCTTCTGCTGCTCGCGCAGCGCCTTGTATTGCGGCTGATACTTATCGTGGATCGCCTTGATGCCAGTCTTCTGCGCATCCGTGAGCTTGAGATCGGCCATCAACTTTCCGCCGCCGCGCATCCCGCGCATCCCGCGCATCCCGCGACCGTGCTCACCACCATGGCCGCCACGATGGCCACGCATTTCACCACGACCCTGACGCTGTCCTGCATCAGGCTTGGTCTGCGCCTGTGCGCCAGATGCGACAGCGAACCCAAGAGTCAAAACGGCGCCCAAGGCAACCGTGCGAATTTTCGACATCGAACCTCCACATCGTTTTAGTAGAGCTGCACACCATTGTGAAGCACAACTGGTAGACGCGAATCACTCGTCGATGTTAGTGAGATTCCGGGAATTTT
>JBKJNN010000161.1:0-44302 GCA_046593625.1 Gemmatimonadaceae bacterium
ACCGCCGCCATGGCGGCCCATGCCGCCATAGGTATCCACAATGATTTTGCGTCCGGTGAGCCCGGCATCACCCTGCGGGCCGCCGATGACGAACCGCCCAGTCGGGTTAATGTGATACTTGATGTTCTTTGCCCTAAGCTCTTTCGGGATAATCGGTTCGATGATGTCGGATATCACCGCCTGAGTGAGCTTTTTGGTGCTTATTTTCTCGTCGTGCTGGGTGGAGATCACGACAGTCTCGACGGATACAGGCACGCCGTCTTCATACATGACGGTGACCTGCGACTTGCCGTCAGGCCTGAGCCAGCCGCTGCCGTTGCGGCGGGCATCGGCGAGTGCGCGCGTCAGCTTGTGAGCCAGGACGATCGGCATCGGCATCAGCTCGGGAGTTTCGTCCGAGGCATATCCGAACATCATGCCCTGATCGCCCGCTCCGCCGGTATCGACGCCCTGACTGATATCGGGCGACTGGCGGCCGATCGTGCTTACAACCGCGCACGTCTTGGAGTCGAAACCGTAGCTGGCGTCAGTGTAGCCGATGCGTTCTATGGTGCTCCGAACGATGTCGGCAATCGGAATGTAGGTTTTGGTTGTGATCTCACCGGCAACGCAGGCGAGACCAGTGGTCACGAGAGTTTCGCACGCTACGCGCGCGATAGGATCGTCCTTCAGGATAGCATCCAGAATGGCGTCCGAAATCTGGTCGGCTACCTTGTCGGGATGTCCCTCGGTAACGGACTCAGAGGTAAAAAGATGTCGATCGAGCACGATATTCCCTGGGGTTGGGACTGGGAGTGACGGACTGCGGGCACGCCGTACGATTCGTGCCGGCATTGGACTTAAGGTCCGCTGATTCCCTCAAACGTATTCCCATCGACGAACTCGGGCAAGCCGTCACGCAGAAACTCTGCGTCGCCGAACGCTGCGAGCAGGCGCGATCTCAACTCCGCTTCCGCCTCCCTGGCGGTATTGGCCGCAAGTGCCGCCTGCGCCCCTTCCGAAGCTATCTCGGCGCTTACACCGCGAACGATGCGCTTGAGCAGCGGCACCGAACGAGCCGCGACACTTAACTGTCTGACGCCGAGCCCTATCAGCGCAAACGCCATGATGGGCTGCGACGCCATCTCACCGCATACGCTGACCTCGAGCCCGTTCGCGTGTCCCACTTCAACTGTGCGTCGAATAAGCCGCAGAACTGCCGGGTGCAGCGGAGTAAACCGGCTCGCGAGGTTCGCATTTCCGCGGTCTACCGCAAGCGTATACTGCACGAGATCGTTGGTGCCGATGCTGAAGAAGGCCACCTCACCCACGAGCGTATCCGCGCCGAGTGCCGCGGCAGGCGTTTCGACCATAACGCCGAGCGGAAGGTCGTGCCTGTACTCTACACCGCGGTCGTCCAGATCCCTGGCAGCAATCTCCAGCAAGCGCCTCGCCTGGCGAACTTCATCGACGCTCACTACAAGCGGAAGCATGATGCGAACGTCGCCGTGCATCGCGGCGCGCAGAAGCGCACGCAGCTGCGTGCCAAATATTTCTGGTTGATCGAGGCACATTCTGATCGCCCGCCAGCCGAGAAACGGGTTCGCCTCCGCGGGGAATCCGCCAACGGGAAGCTTGTCCCCGCCGATATCGAAGGTCCTGATCACCACCGGCTTGTCGCCAAATGCGGTGACAACGCGTTTGTACGCTTGGTACTGCTCTTCCTCGTCCGGCATAGTCGTGCGGCCGACCACCAGAAACTCGGTGCGCATCAGCCCCACGCCCTCCGCCCCGGAATGCGCCGCCGCCTCGGCCTCTTCCGGAAGATCGACGTTCGCTCGCAGCGTGATCCGCACACCGTCGAGTGTCACCGGTTCCGCCCCCGACAGCGCCTGCAGCTCCGCGCTGTCGGCGAGTTCGCGCATCGCACGGTCAGCGTACGCCGCAAGGAGCGCGGGGCTCGGGCTCGCGATGATCACCCCGGACGACCCGTCGAGAATCACCTCTTCCCCACCGCGCAGCTTCAGCGTGGCGTCGCGCAGTCCGACGACGGCAGGCAGTCCCAGTGACCTCGCGAGAATCGCCACGTGTGAGGTGCGCGTGCCCGCATCGGTTGCAATTGCCGAAATCGCACCGCGATCGAGCTGAACCGTGAGACTTGGAGTCAGGTCGTGCGTGACCAGTATGGCGTTGCTTCCATGAGGAAGATCAACCGGGTCATGATCTGGCAGCCCGAGCAGGATAGTAAGCACCCTGATGTGAACGTCCGTGAGATCGCTGACGCGCTCTCTCAAGGTAGGCAGCGTATGGCGCGCGAAATTCTGGCGCCACTCGATCAGCACCAGATCGAATGCCTTTTCGGCGCAGAGATTCTGGTTAATGAGGGCCTCTACACTTCCCACCAGTTCAGCATCGGCCAGAATCATCAGCTGCACTTCGAAGATGGCAGCTTCCTGCGGGCCCGCATGTTTCTCCGCCCGCTCCTTCACGTTGTGAAGTCTGCGGTTTGCCTCGGCGATAGCGTCGTGCAGACGCTTTAGTTCTCCCGGAATGGCTTCGTCAGGAACAATACGATGCGCAACTTCGGGAACTTCCCACAGCAACAGGTGCACGCGGCCAATCACGATGCCCGGTGAAGCGGGCATCCCGATGAGCTTTCCGTCGGCTGGCATTCGGTCTGTCAACTACTCTCCAAACCCGTCGGCAATGACCGCTTCGAGCGCGTCCAGAGCGGCGTCCGCATCATCACCCTCCGCCTTGAGGTCAATCATGGAACCGCACTCCGCGGCGAGCATCATGACTCCCATGATGCTTTTTCCGTTTACCTCGAGGTCATCTCTTACGATGATGATGTTGGCCCCGAATCGTGAGGCCGTCTTCACGATCTCGGCAGCAGGCCGGGCGTGAATTCCGAGCTTGTTCACGATCTTTACGCTTCGTTCAGCCATTTATCGAATCACCGAGAAGAGTACAAACAGCCCAAGGACAATCAGCGAGAGACGCCAGCCTTCGATTCTTTCGCCGAACCGGGACAGCAGCAGGCCACCCGCGATCGCGACCAGAATGATCTGCGATGACAGCAACCTGCCTCCGCCGATCGCAGCGCGCGCAGCCAGGGGAATTGCCACGCCGGCCAGCAGGGCCGCGGCGCTGCCCACGTACTGTGGGCCCTTGCGAAGTATCGGATGTCCCAGAGCGTCCGCCACTCGCAGTCCACGCTCGAATCCGACGTGCAGGCCCCAGGCACGAAGCGAAATGTGTCCGATGTTGTAGACGGACAGAAAAATAGCGATCACGAGAATAGGCCGCGCTCCGATGCCGTACGCGCCGAGCGCGATCAGGGAGCAGAGTGGAAGCCAACTCGCCCACACGAGGCGGTCTCCGACACTGCCGAGCGGCCCTCCGAGTGCCGTGCGAAACCGTTCGATGAGCGGGCCTGGAACTCCATCCAGCTCGGCCCGGGCAAGCGCTCCGATTGCCACGCTTGCCAGGTAGGGATGTGCATTGAAATAGCGTGCCTGCCGGCCGAGGGCTTCCTTGTAACGCTGGCCTTGCATCCCACCGGGGAGAAGGCGCAGCGCCGGCTCGGTGCAGAACGCTATTCCGTTGCCGAGCATGCTTTCATAATTCCACGATCCCTGAACGGCAAACAGACGCAGATAAATTCTGAGCCAGATGCCAAACGGGAGCTTTGGAGCCGGTGGCGACACTGCGGATTGTGCGCTCGTCAACTGCGCACCAGAATTATCGCGCCGATCGACAGGCCGACAAGAAACAGGATTCGCGCCCGCGCGACGGAATGAAAGATTTTCCAGATGGCGCCTGCGGACACGGCCGCGACGATTGCGACGACGAACCCGCGTGAGTAAACAGCGTCGAACGACCACAGCGCCACGATCGCTTTCACCAGCGGCGAAAAAATAAGGAGCGCGACCATCGTGACGGCCAGGCCACGAACGAGATCAGCGGACAAGCCAAAGAGTTGCAGACCGGTCACGGCTTCGCTCGAGCCGCCTTCAAGCTCGGCGCGCTCGCGGGAGGCGCGCGAGGCATTCAGTCGCCGCAGCCAGACCATGCTTTTGCCGCTGAGCATGGCAGTTACCAGTGCTCCGAAGAGACCGGCAGCAAGGGCGCCTGCCGGGACACCCGGCTGGGCGGCGTAAAGCGCGCCGCCGACGACGCTCGCAGATCCCCACTCCGGATATCGGGACGCGCCGAATGGAAGCATCTCGAGCGCCAGCAACTCGAGAACCGCGCCCATGGCCAGCCCTGCCGTAGCGTTTCCGATAAAGGCGCCGGCAACAGTAGCAGCGACTATGGGACGCGAAATCATTGCCTGTGGAAATGTCACGACATCCATTCCGAGAACCGCGCCGAGCAGGGCAATCGGGAGCAGGTCGATGAAAATCACGGGGACCGTCCTTCTTTTGCGGCGTCTCCAACCAGCTCGGTTACGGCGACCTGACGCGCACTGGGAACGTCCTGCGCGGTAACCTTCACTCCTTCTGCGGTCATTTCGCGAAGCAACCGCTCTTCGTCAGGTGCGAGAAACACATACCGAAGTTTCTGAATGCGGTCGGCGCGGTGATGAATTCCGCCAAGATTGACTTCCCTGATTTGCGCACCGCTTGCGAGCCGCTGCATCGTGGGAATATCAGGCGTAACGATCATGCCAACACGTTTGTCCGCCGAATATGCAGAATGGTCCCGGATTGCAGTGGTGACGTCCGCGAAAACCAGCTCCATCTCCGGAGGCACACCCATTCTGTAGAGGTCCTGCTCCCAATCGCAGGTAGCGACGTTGTCGTCAACGAGCACGATGAACTCCAGGTCGAGCGGTTGGCCCCACCCGACGACAACCTGGCCGTGAATCAGCCGGTCATCCACTCTGTGAAGCACTATCGGCATCAGGTTCCGCCAAACACGTCGAGTGCGGCACGGCCCTTCTCGGCGGCGCGGCGCGCCGCGTCGCGCGGGTCATCATCTGACTGAAACACGAACTCGAGAAGCGTCGCCAGATTGGTTCCGGTTACGAGCACGATCCGCGAATCTATCCGCATCATTCGTCGGACTGCGAGAGTCGCGCTGCCACCGGGAAGGTCAGTGAAGAACACCAGAATATCCGAAGCGGCGGCGGCATCGCGGAGCGATGACTCCACATCCTGCCCGCTCAATCCCTGATTTGTGACGGCGAGAAACAGCGCGCCGCGGCCGCATATCTGTTGGACAGCGTTAACCAATCCGTGAGGAAACTCGCCATGCCCGACGATAATCGCGCGCGGCTTGGGAGACTCCTCGGCATCGGAACTGGAACTACTCGTCATCTTCCTGCAGGTATTCGCGAACGTTGCCGGCCGCAGCCAGGCGCATCCTTCCAATCAGCCGTTCGTTGAACACCTCGGCCGGATTGATTCCGGAATAGCGGAGGAGGTGATTCAGCGCTATCACCTCGGCGATTACAGTGATGTTCTTGCCGGGATTGAGTGGTACTGTGATGAGAGGAACATCTACTTCCAGAATTTTGGTGGTTTGGGGATCGAGGCCGATGCGATCAATTACGGCGTTCTGGTCCCATTCCTCCAGGCGAACCACAACCTCGATTCGTTTTTGCTGTCGCACCGCGCGGACTCCGAAGATCGATGGAATGTCGATCAGTCCGACGCCACGAATTTCCATATGGTGGCGCTGAAGCTCATGGCCGCGGCCGATGAGTACGTCGTTGCCGCGCCGGGTTGCGAGTACGAGATCGTCGGCAACGAGGCGGTGGCCGCGTTCCACGAGATCGAGCACGCACTCGGACTTGCCGATGCCGCTCTTGCCGGTGAAGAAAAGTCCAACGCCGAAGACATCGGCAAGCGAACCATGCAGGCTCGTCGTCGCAGCGAACTCGTTCTCCAGAACCGGCTTGATGCGACGATAGAACTCGGCAGTTTTTAAACTGGTTTTCAGGAGTGCAATTCCCGCGCGTGAAGCTGCGTCGAGGAGGCCGGGCGGCGGCTCCTGATTCTTGGTAACGATTACCGCCGGCATCCGGAACGCAAAAAAGCTCGCGAGAATTCGGGAGCGTTCTTCCTCCGGGAGAGAGCCGAGGTAGGTAATCTCCGTCTCTCCCAGGACCTGCAGTCTCTCAGCGACAAACCGATCGGTGTATCCGGCGAGCGCCAATCCAGGACTCGATATGTCTGCGTTGAGGATAGGTGTATCGAGCCCGATTCCCCCGCCCATGTCACGAAGCGCGAGGGAATCTCCGCCGCTCTCTAAAAACTTTCCTACAGTGAGCGTACGGCTCAAGCGGTTGCCGGTTTTTCCGCCGGGGGAAGGCGGCGTGCGGTGCGCCTGGTGGCGGTCAGGCGTCGTATCTGGGTCGAGAGGCGTTCCAGGGCGCTGGTGAAAACCGGCCCGAAGTATTTTCCTTCCGCCCGCGCGATCAAACCTTTCTGCCGAGGGGCGTGGAGCATGATCTCCACGCGTTTGACAGGTCCGTCCTGCTCGAAGCGTATAATGGCGTCAACCGTGCGCTTTAGTCGGAGGCCTGCGGTACGGACGGCAGACTCGGCGCGCTTGCGCATGCGGTCGGAAACATTGGCGTGATGTGCGTGAAAGATTATTTCCACTTCTAATTGCCTCTCTGCACCACTTCCTTCAGGTGCTGAATAGTGTGATCTGCGGATCTGTCCCACGTGAACCTCTCGGCAAAACGCCTGCCCGCGATTCCGAGCGCATTGGCTTTCCCGGGGGAATCTGCTATCCGGGCCAGCGCTGACGCGAGCGCGACAGTATTGCCGTGTGGCACCAGAATGCCGGTTTCGCCATCGATGATGGATTCTCTCAGGCCGGGCGAATCACTCGCGACCACAGCGGTTCCGCATGCCTGTGTCTCCAGATTGGTCAACCCCCATCCCTCTTTCGGCGATGCATAAACGCTCGCCCATGCGCGCCGGAGAAGATCACGCTTCTCTTCTTCGGAGACATAGCCAAGAAACCGAACCCTGCTGGAAATTCCGAGAGTCCTGGCGAGCTTTTCCAGATGATCGCGATAGTCACCCGTCCCTGCAATCTCCAGCGTCGCACCGGTTCTGTCGAGGGTTGCGAAGGCCTGCAACACGAGGTCCACTCCCTTGTAGCGCTTTAATCGTCCAACGTAGGCAAACACCGGGTCAGGTGATCGCGCATCGGGTGAGGGGGTGAAAAAGCCGGTATCGATGCCATTGTGAATCACCCGGATTGACTTCCTCGGAATTCCGCGGGCTACGAGGTCATCTGCTGTGCTTTCGCTCACCGCCTCGAACGGCAGTCCACCGTATACAAAAGGAATTCCCCTTTCCGCCAGCCAGACCGATGCAGCCATGTGGAGCGGCGCTTCGGAAAAAATGGTGCGTCCGAAGAGATGGTGGACCAGGCCGACCACGGGCGGACCGTTCCACCGCGGTGTATAGAGGGGAATCTTGTTGAGGTCCTCGACGAGCACGTCGTATCTGTTCCCCAGCAGGCGCTCCCGGAAATAACGCCGGGCGTTGAACTGAAAGGAGTATCGCGTGCCGACACGATGGACGTCGATGCCATCCAGGAAAGCGCGCGGAGCGCTGCCTTTCCACCCGCTTGCGAGCAGGTCTACGCGATGCCCGTTCGAGGCAATGCGCCCGAATATCTCGTGCAGGTGAAGTTCGGCGCCTCCTGCGGCCGGATTCTCGCGGTCATTCCAGTTGACGACGAGAATCCGCATTACAGCACGCCAGCCCGCCGGGCGTAGGCGTCGAGGACACCGTTCACAAATCGAGCGCTCGCAGCGGTGCCGAAACGTTCAGCCAGGCGTACTGCTTCCTGGATGACCACACGCGGCGGTGCTTCGCCGCGCCGCAGCTCTGCTGCACCAAGGCGCAGAACCGAGCGCTCGATGGCACCCAGACGCTCGAGCCGCCAGTTGTCAGTGACCGCGACGAGAGCCGCATCGATGTCAACGTGGGAAGCGGCAAGCGTGCGTACAATGCCGCTCGCAAATTTTCTTTCCTCCACGCCGATAGCGAGATCATCCCACACCTTGATGGCGACACGGGTCAGGTCCTCACCCGTGCGGAGATCCCATGCGTACAGTGCCTGGAGCGCCCTGGCACGTCCGCGCGACTCAACCCTCATCGTCTACGTCGAGCTGATTGAGCAGGTCTGCCATTTCCAGGGCTGCAACTGCTGCGTCCCAACCCTTGTTTCCATGTGCCCCGCCGCAGCGCTCCAGAGCCTGTTCCATTGTGTCGCAGGTCAGCAGGCCAAAACCGATTGCGATGTCGGCGTCGCGCGACGCTTCTGCAAGCCCGCGTGATGCTTCGCCCGCGACAAAGTCGAAGTGCGGAGTGTCGCCACGGATGACCGCACCAACAGCGACAATTGCTTCGTACCGCTCAGTTGCGAGGGCCCGCCTGACGGCCAGCGGAAGTTCCCATGCTCCTGGAACCCAGATCACGTCCACGTCGGCAAAAGCAACTCCGTGCCGGACGAGTGCATCGAGCGCGCCTTCAACAAGGGACCGTGTCACGATCTCATTGAAGCGGCTGGCAACCACAGCCAGACGGCGGCCGGAGCCGACGGGATTGCCTGTAAATTCAGCCATTCAGGAAACCAACAGGTGACCGAGCTTCCTTCGCTTGGTGTCCAGATAGCCCGCGTTGTCCTCGGTTGTCTCGGTGACGATTGCAACACGGTTTTCGACCTCGAGCCCGTAGCCCTCGAGTCCAATCAGCTTGCGCGGATTGTTGGTGAGAGGCCTGATCTTGCGCAGTCCCAGGTCGAGCAGGATCTGCGCACCTATCCCGTAGTTCCTGAGGTCTGGTTTGAAGCCCAGCTGCTCGTTGGCTTCCACCGTGTCTGCGCCTGTGTCCTGGAGCTCGTACGCTTTCAACTTGTTGAGCAGCCCGATTCCCCGGCCTTCCTGATCCAGGTACACGATTACTCCGCGTCCCTCGGCTGCGATCATTCGCATGGCGGTATGGAGCTGCCACCCGCAGTCGCAGCGCAGGGAATGAAACACATCTCCGGTCAGGCACTTCGAGTGCATGCGAACGAGAACGCTTTCATCCCCTTCGCCGACATCACCAAAAACGAGAGCGACGTGCTCGTGGCGGTCAACGTCGTTTCGATAACCGATGACCTTCCAGGTTCCGGATTCGGTTGGAAGCCGGGCTTCGGCCACCCTGTGGACGAGGCGTTCCGACTGGAGGCGATACGCAACGAGCTGGGCAACCGTGATGAACGTGATCTGGTGATCTGCCGCGAACTTTTCGAGCTGAGGCCTGCGCGACGTAGTTCCATCTTCGTTCAGTATTTCGCAGACAACGCCGGCCGGATACAACCCGGCAAGCCGCGCGAGATCGATCGCCGCTTCGGTGTGTCCCACGCGCTGAAGCACGCCGCCGTCGCGCGCGCGAAGCGGAGGGATGTGGCCCGGGCGTCTCAGATCCGCGGGCACCGTGGCCGGATCGACAGCAACCTGAATTGTCCGGGCCCGATCCTGCGCACTGATGCCCGTTGTCACCCCAAATCGTGCGGCCGCGTCGATACTGACCGTAAACGCGGTGCGCTGCTCTTCAGTATTCTCGTCGCTCTGCTGCGGAAGCTGAAGCTGATCGGCTCGTTCGCCAGTCAGCGCCAGGCATATCCAGCCACCTGCCTTCTTGATCATGAAGTTGATCAGTTCCGGCGTCACGAGCTGTGCCGCGCAGATCAGGTCACCTTCGTTCTCTCTGTCTTCGTCATCTGCTACTATGATGAGCTTGCCCGCCTTGATATCGGCGATCGCCTGCTCGACTGTTCCGAATTGCATCGAATTGCCCCTGATCCGCTCGAGGATTGCTACTTGTTCAGATACGGCGCCAGAAGGCGCTGGACATGCTTTCCTATTACGTCGGTTTCGACATGAACCTTGTCTCCCTCACCGAGCCCGGACAGCGCTGTATGGCGCAAGGTGTAGTCGATCAGCGCCACCTGCAACATATCACCTTCCAGACGATTTACGGTAAGACTTGCACCGTCAAGGGCCACCGAACCGTGAAGAACGAGCGTTTGCGAGAGGCCCGCCGGCAGCGATACGTCCACGAGCACGGCGTCCCGTTCGCGGTTTACGCCTGCCACGGTCCCAACGCCGTCCACATGACCCTGCACAATGTGGCCACCCAGCCGCGAATCAATGCGGGCGGCCCGCTCGAGATTTACCCGGCGGTCCGCGGTCCACTCACCGATGCTAGTCCTTCTAATAGTCATCGTCATTGCTGCAACGGTGAACCAGGCTTCAGTGCTTTCGAGCACTGTAAGACAAGCCCCGTTCACAGCGATGCTTTCTCCCGGCGCAAGAACGCCGAACGAGCTTTCGATGCGCAGCTCCACACCTGCGGGAGAGGCGGACACCTTCGTGACCTGACCGACCTGCTCTATCAAACCCGTGAACATCTAGGGCTTCAGTACCGCGTACACGCTCATCACGTCATCTCCCATGGGGCGGGTGGCGAGCAGTGAGAATCTCGGGGCATGCCTGACGTCCTGGGACGCAACGCCTGAAAATGCATTCAGCGCGCCGGAGCCCAGTATGATCGGGGCGCGGAAAATCACCACTCGATCGACATAGTTTCCCGCAAGGAATGACGCGGCGAGCCCCGCACCACCTTCCACCAGAAGCGACCTGATACCGCTCTCCCGAAGGCGCCGCAGCGCCTCCCCTGCGTCTTTCGCCGCAAGCGAAGCGACCCCTGCGCGCTCGAGCTCGGGCGATAACCGCGTAGACGTTGCGGTAACGAGAACTGTGGGAGTCTCGCGCGCGCTGCGCGCGAGAGCACTGTCAGGCGACAGGCGCGCCGACCGGTCGAACACAACGCGGGTTGGCTTCACCCTTGGAGGTGAGTCGGTCCGCGCCGTAAGGCGTGGGTT
The DNA here is from genome assembly GCA_046593625.1 of Gemmatimonadaceae bacterium. Lineage (GTDB taxonomy): Bacteria > Gemmatimonadota > Gemmatimonadetes > Gemmatimonadales > Gemmatimonadaceae > UBA4720. The sequence goes on from JBKJNN010000161.1 coordinate 10,888, forward strand.
ATCGGCGATAGCGGTCTCCACACCAACTGCTATCGCGTCGGAATTTGCCCGCATTCTTTGAACTTCACGCCGAGACTCTTCGCCTGTGAGCCATGCCCCGGAACGCCCGGCATCAGCCAGTGCTCCGTCGAGGGACAGTGCGAGCTTGAGGGTCACCCAGGGCCGATCCGATTTCACCGAATTGAAGAATGCCGCGTTCAACTCGGCGCCTCTCGCCTCACCGGGTCCGATTTCGACCTCGATTCCCGCAGCGCGGAGCTTTTCGGCGCCTCCGCCCGCGCGTGAGGTAGGATCCCGAATGGCGATTACGACGCGGGAAATTCCGGCATCGATGATGGCATCCACACACGGCGGCGTCTTCCCCTGGTGTGCGCATGGTTCGAGCGTGACGTAGAGTGTTGCATTCTTCGCACGGATTCCGGCATCGGTAATCGCATTTACCTCCGCATGGGCTCCCCCGAACTTGTGATGGAACCCTTCACCCACTTTTTGGTCGCCGTCATAGACCACGGCCCCAACCATCGGGTTAGGGGATGTTTGCCCCCAACCCTGTTCGGCGAGAACGAATGCTTCGTTCATGCGCTCGATGTCACCCGCGTCAGTCAAGCACCACCTTTCCGTCGCCAGCTTCGACGCGGCCCATACTCCACGCTGCAACGCCTGCGTTATTCGCGCTGCCGATGATTTCTCCGGCGGCTGAAGGTTCGGCGATGACAACCATTCCGACACCCATGTTGAATACGCGGTACATCTCGTCGCGTGCCACGTTCCCCGCAGATTCCAGCACGGAAAAGAGGTGAGGAATTTCCCAGCTCGCCGCATCCACAATCGCATCCATCGAGTTGGGGAGCGCACGATTGAGATTTCCCGGAAGTCCGCCGCCGGTGATGTGCGCCATCGCGTGGACTCTGTGAAGCACGGGGGACAGCGCAGCGAGGTACGACCTGTGAACGAAGAGCATCACATCGGCAACCGTGAGATCCGTTTCGGGAAACTCCGCTTCCCAATCGAGACACATCCGCTCGGCGACAATTTTCCTGGCGAGCGAATAACCGTTGGTGTGCAGTCCCGAGCTCTCCAGGCCGATCAGAACATCCCCGTCGCGAACACGTGCAGGACCAAGGATCGAATCCTCCTCGACACAACCCGTAATGAAACCGGCGAGATCGTAATCGGGCGGCGTATAGAGTCCGGGCATCTCAGCGGTTTCACCGCCAAGCAGCGCACAGCCGTTCTCCCGGCACCCGGCTGCAACTCCGGAAACAATTGCCTCGAGAACGGGAGGCTCGAGCTTGCCGAATGCGACGTAGTCGAGAAAGTAAAGCGGCCTTGCGCCCTGCACGAGAATGTCGTTCACGCAATGGTTCACGAGGTCGTGTCCCACTGTATCATTTCGGCCTGTCTCGATTGCAACCTTGATCTTGGTACCTACGCCATCGGCGCTCGAGACGAGCACCGGTGACTGCATTCCCGATGGCATTCGCAGCATGCCACCGAAACCTCCTATGGCGCCGAGCGTACCGGCGCCGCGCGTTGATTCGACGAGCCGGCCAATGCGGGACATCGCATCGTCGGACGCGGCGAGATCTACGCCCGCGCTCCGGTATTGGAGCGCTTCGTCACTCAAGTGGTGACCTCTTCCTCGAACGTGACAAGTCGCCGAAGCTCGCCCACGCGCGCGTTCAACTCCTCGCGGGTGAGGGTCATAAGTCGCTCGGTGGAGAACTTCTCAACCGCGAACGAGCCCATTGCCGATCCGTACATCATCGCGCGGCGCATGTTGTCCTCGCTGAGGTCGCCCGTTCGCGCAAGGTATCCAATGAACCCTCCTGCGAACGAATCTCCGGCACCCGTTGGATCGAATACGTTCTCCAGCGGGTACGCAGGCGCGAAGAAAACGCTGTCCCCGTTGAACATGAATGCGCCGTGCTCGCCCTTCTTGATGATCACGTGACGCGGACCACAATCCATGATCCACCTGGCCGCCTGAACAAGATTGGCCTGCTCGGTGAGCTGTCGCGCCTCACCGTCATTGAGTGTGACAAGGTCAACTTTCTTCAGCAATTCGATCAGATCCGGACGCCGGCTTTGAATCCAGAAATTCATCGTGTCGCACGCAACGAGTTTCGGCTTCTCGACCTGTTCGAGAACATCCAGCTGAAGACGAGGATCGATGTTGCCGAGAAAGACAAAGGGCGCTGCGCGAAACTGCTCCGGAATCTTTGGACTGAACCGGGAGAAAACTCCAAGATGTGTTTCCAGAGTCTCTGCGGAGTTGAGATCGTGGCTGTAGCGTCCCCGCCACCTGAACGACTGGCCTTCGGCTTTTTCGAGACCCGCGAGGTCCACGCCTCTTGCCGCGAGCGGCTCCAGCTTCTCAACGGGGTAGTCGGTCCCGACGATTCCGACAAGCTGAACTGGCGTCAGAAGACTGGCGGCAGACGAGAAGAAAGTGGCGGACCCCCCGAGCACGTCGTCGGCCTTGCCGAACGGCGTTTCGACGGAGTCGAGAGCGACTGATCCAACTACGAGTACGGTCATGAATTTCCAGGTTCGTTGTGGTTCACTTGGATACTACATCCGCTCCGGCGCGGTAATACCGAGAATTCCGAGTCCATTGCGAATCACAATCTGAGCTGCTCGCGCGAGCGACAGCCGGGCTCTCATGATGTCATCGGGCTCTCCAAGCACATGGTGCTTGTGGTACCAGAGGTGGGCGAGGCGGGCGGTTTCGGACAGATAAGTCGCGACGCGATGCGGTTCGAGAGCAGCGGCAGCTCCGGCGATCATCTGCGGAAAATCTGCCAGCGCTTTCACGAGCTCGCGTTCTTCCGGCTCGCGCAGCGCTCCCAGATCCACCTCGTCGGCAGAAAACGCTTCGCGATCGATTTCGCCAACGCGGAAAATCCCGCACATCCGCGCGTGCGCCATCTGAACGTAGTAGACGGGATTCTCCTCGGACTGCTTGAGGGCTACGTCTATGTCGAACACGAGCTGTGAATCGCTCTTCCGCATGAGAAAGAAGAAGCGTACAGCGTCGCGGCCCACTTCGTTGATCAGATCGCGCACGGTGACGTAGCTTCCCGCCCGCTTCGAAATCTTCACCTCTTCCCCGCTGCGCATCACCGTGACCATCTGGTGCAGAACATACTGCGGATAGTCCGCGGGAATGCCCATGGACAACGCCTGAAGCCCGGCGCGAACTCGAGTTGTTGTGCTGTGGTGATCCGCTCCCTGCACATCGATTGCGCGGTGGAACCCGCGCTCCCACTTGGTCACATGATATGCGACGTCCGGGAGGAAGTAGGTGTATGTGCCGTCGCGCTTGCGCATGACGCGATCCTTGTCGTCACCGAATGCCGTCGTGCGGAGCCACATTGCGCCATCGGACTCGTAGGCCATCCCCGCCGCACCGAGCGCCTTCACCGTGTCTTCGACCTTGCCGTCTTCATACAGCGACGACTCGAGGAAATACCTGTCGAATTTTACGCCGAATGCCTGAAGATCCAGATCCTGCTCGGCGCGCAATGCGGCGACCGCAAACTCGCGAATGCCGTCCCGGTCGGTCTGGTCGAGCCCTTTCTCCGCCGCGTAGCGTTCAGCGATTTCACGTATGTACTCGCCGTGGTATCCCCCTTCGGGGATCGCCAGCTCGCCGCCTCTCATCGATTCCAGCCAGGCGGCGACGCTGGCCGCAAGATTTTCTATCTGAACGCCGGCATCGTTGTAGTAGAATTCGCGCGAGACATTCCATCCCGTCCAGTCGAGCAGCGTGGAGATGGCGTCGCCCAGCGCGGCCTGGCGGCCGTGGCCCACGTGAAGTGGACCGGTTGGATTCGCTGAGACAAATTCGATGTTCACCGGCTGTCCCTGCCCGGCGTCGCTGCGCCCGTATTCCGCGTCCGCGCTGATGACGTCGCGCACGCTCTCGGCAATTCGCGCGGCGCCAATCCAGAAATTCATGAAACCCGGTCCCGCGATCTCCACCTTCTCGACTCCGACGTCAGCCAGCCGCATGGCGTCACGCAGCAGCGCGGCAATTTCCGCCGGCCGTTTTTTGAGAGGACGTGCAAGCGTCATCGCGAGATTCGTCGTCCAATCGCCCATGGAGGGATCGCGTGGACGTTCGATGACGGGCTCTACGCCACTATCTGCGCCAAGTTGGCGCGCGGCTTCGATCAGCTCCGCACGAATGCGTTCGGCGGCACTCATTACGATTTCTTTGCGGTTCCAGATGGCTTGGCTGCCGGCGTTGCGGGCTTGGGAGTTGCCGTGCCTGCCGATTCAGACTTTGGGGCCGGCGTTGTAGCGGCCCCGGAATCGGCCTTATCAGCTTTGCTCGTATCGCTCTTCTTCGTCTCGGGTTTTGCTTCGGCCGCAGAGCCTGACTCGCTCTTACCCGCCTCGGCTTTTGAGCCCTCCGAGTTCGAACCCTCTGATTTCGCGGCCCCTGTTTTGACGCTGCTCGCGGCTATCGCCTCTCTTTCAGCCTTTTTACCGTCCTTGCCATAGTCGGTGATGTAGAAACCCGAGCCCTTGAATACAAGTCCGGCCGCCGACATCAGACGAACGGCGGTTTCCTGACATTCAGGGCAGGATTCAACCGCGGGGGCCGAACCAATCGAACGATAGAATTTTTCAAAGTCGTGCCCGTTCGGGCATCGGAATTCGTACAGCGGCATGCGCAAATTGACTGGGAGAAAACAAAGGGCGAGAACCATCAAAGTTAGGGGGCCCAGCTTCCTCTCTCAAGCGTACGAGGTCAATCGCGACGAACGGAATTCCCGCTGGGCGCCTTCTTTCGCCCTCGAATCCCGATGAAAAGCGCCGTTGGCTTCATCCCCAACTCTCAAATGCAGACATAGACCTGGACGTGGTTTTCCGCCGTCTAGACGCCGGGTGTGTACGGGCCCCAGCTCCGCAGCAACGTTTCGGAAATTTCGCCGAGACTCGCGCGCGCGCGAACTGCGTCAATGATGAGCGGCATCATTCGTGGCCGGCTGCCTTCCGCGATGAGCATGCTGCTCGCGGCGTCCCCGAGCGCGTTGAGCGACGAGCCTACGCACGCCGGATCGCGTTTCCGCCTCGCTTCCGCGAGCGTCGCCACCTGATCCGCTTCGAGCGTCGAATAATCCGGTGATGGGATGACCATGGTCTCGCCAGAGTCGGCAAAGACGTTCACTCCTACGACGCGCATTGCCCCGCTTTCAACGCGCATCTGGTGCTCGTATGCGCTGCGGGCAATCTCTTCCTGGAAAAAACCTGTGCCGATCGCAGCTACAGAACCGCCGAGAGCGTCCGACTTCGCAATGAGTTCGAGCGTACGCTTCTCGATCTCATCTGTGAGACTCTCGACGTAATAGCTGCCAGCGAGTGGGTCGACAGTATTCGCCAGCCCTGACTCAAACGCGATTACCTGCTGCGTTCGCAGTGCGAGAGTAGCCGCGTCGGCAGTTGGCAGCGCGATCGCCTCGTCATAGCCGTTGGTGTGCAGCGACTGAGTTCCGCCCAGCGTCGCGGCAAGGGCCTGAATAGTGACACGCACCACGTTGTTGAGCGGCTGCTGCGCCGTGAGTGTTACCCCGCCGGTCTGCGTATGGAATCGCATGCGCGCGCTCTTGTCCGAGGCGCCAAACCGATCTCGCATGAGGCGTGCGTAGATCCGGCGCGCCGCGCGAAACTTTGCGATTTCCTCGAACAGATCGTTGTGGGCGGCAAAGAAAAATGAGAGACGAGGCGCGAACGAATCAACCTCGAGACCTGCATCGATTGCGCGGGAGACGTACTCCAGAGTATTCGCAAGCGTGAAAGCCAGCTCCTGCACCGCAGTTGCACCAGCCTCGCGTATGTGATAGCCGGAAATCGAAATTGGATTCCATCCCGGGCATTCCTCGGCGCAGAAGCGGAAGACATCGGAGATGAGACGAAGGCTCGGCTCGGGCGGGTATATGTACGTACCGCGCGCGATGTATTCCTTCAGGATGTCGTTCTGGATGGTTCCCGTCAGCACATCCCTGGAGATCCCGCGCTCCTCGCCGACCACGATGTACATCGCGAGGAGAGTGGCAGCCGTCGCGTTGATCGTCATGGAGGTAGAAACCGAGTCGAGCGGAATGCGATCGAACAGCTGGTGCATGTCATCCACCGTATCGATCGCTACACCGGCCCTTCCCACTTCTCCCAGCGCCCTCGGCGAATCCGAATCGAGCCCCATTTGTGTGGGGAGATCGAATGCGACAGAAAGGCCGGTTTGACCTGCCTCGAGAAGATGAAGGAAGCGTTCGTTTGTTTCGCGCGCCGTTCCGAAGCCCGCGTACTGGCGCATGGTCCAGAGGCGTCCACGGTACATGTCAGACTGCACGCCGCGCGTGTACGGCCACTGGCCCGGCTCCCCCAGAGCTGCATCGTAATCAATCCGGACGTCGGTGGGCCGGTATGCCGTTTTCAACGGAATGCCCGAAGGTGAAACTCTCTCGGCGGCATCGCCGCCGGAGCCGGTCATCGGGCCGCTAGCGGAATCTCTTCCGATGCCGGGCGTGCAAGGATTTCTATCGCGGTATCCACGTCCTTCTGGCTTCCGATATACAGCGGAGTCCGCTGGTGCAGCTCGGTAGGCGACATATCCAGGATTCTCGAGTCGCCATTTGTCGCTGCACCTCCCGCCTGCTCTACGATGAAAGCCAGCGGGTTAGCCTCATACAGCAGCCGGAGCTTGCCCTTCGGTGACTTCTCATTGGCGGGATATGCAAAGAGGCCACCGCCAAGAAGATTGCGATGGAAATCCGCAACCAGCGAGCCGACATACCGTACGTTCATCGCCTTCCTTTCACCGTCGAGACCACGATATCGGCGCATGAGGGCACGCACATTTTCCGACCACAGGCGTTCATAGGAATCATTCACCGAGAGGTATCTCCCGGTTGATGGAATCCTGATATTCGGGTGAGACAGCAGGAACTCGCCGATCTGAGGATCGAGCGTGAATCCATGCACTCCCTGGCCTGTCGTATAAACCATCATGGTGCTGGATCCGTAAATCACGTATCCGGCAGCTACCTGGCGCCGGCCCGGCTGCAGCATGTCCTCCATCTCACCGCGCGAACCACGAGTGATCTTCTTCACAACCGAGAAGATGGTGCCTACTGGAACATTGACGTCGATGTTGGACGATCCGTCCAGTGGATCGAACAGGAGGCAGTACTTGCCGCACTTGAAGTTGTCCGGGATCTGGATGATTCCCGGCTCTTCTTCGGATGCGAGCGCGCAGAGACGTCCGCCGTGATCTACCGCCTTTACGATTATTTCGTTTGCGAGTACATCGAGCTTCTGCTGGGTTTCGCCCTGCACGTTCACGTTTTCCGTAGAGCCGAGTATGTCGGCGAGGCCGGCGCTTCGCACCTTGTTGGCGATCATCTTGGCAGCGAGCGCGAGGTCGTAAAGAAGACCCGAAAGCTCACCAGTCGCCTCAGGATGGAGTTTCTCCTGTTCGATGATGTAGCGCTCGATAGTTACGACGGAGGTTGCGGTATGCTTCACCACTTTAGGCGTCCTCTTCGAATCCGGTGACGGAAGTACGCTTCAGTCGGCGTGCGGCATAAGCGCGGGCGTCGGCTTCGAAGCGGTTGGCGTGATAACCCCGCCGAACACTCTCCCAAATGTAATGAAGCGCAAAACTTTTGCGCTCGGAATATTGCTGAACGTGCCGCAATTCGTGCAGCAACAACTCCGGATCGAGCCGGGTTTCAGCCGCCAGGAACACAGTTCGCCCCAGCGTAATCGCAGCCACGGTCGCCTGCCCAAGCATCCAGCCGCCAACCCTCAACGGCAACCCCCCTCGCCGGTACCTGACGGTCGCAAGCTCCGGCCAACGCTCTACAATGTTCTCCGGAAGTTCTGTACGGTGGCCCGCCATTTCGCGCACTATTGCCGTGAAATATCCCAAGTTTCGCCGCCTGCTGAATAGGTGATGCGCCTTCCGTCGGTCCGTACCACGATCGTCCCGCCAGCATCGGTCCTGACCGTATGGGCTCCCACGCGATTAAGAGAAGCGAGAACATCGGCGCTCGGATGCCCGTAAAGATTATCGGCGCCGACTGATATTACCGCCAGTGAAGGTCTGACCACCGAGAGAAATTCATCGGTGCTGCTCGTGGAGCTGCCGTGGTGCCCCACCTTGAGCACGTCCGCATGAAGCTCTTCACGTGCGTGATCGACTAGCCACCTCTCTTCGGCACGCTCCGCATCGCCCATCAACAGAAAACGCGAAGTACCATACTCGACGAGAGCAATTGTGCTCGCCTCGTTGGGATCGCCGAGCGATGCCGTCCAGGCCGAGTCTGGCGCCAGGAATCGAACCGCAATGCCATCCACTCGCATCGAATCCCCCGGATGCACCCGCCTCCATGTGACTCCTTCCTCCTTCGCTGCGCGCAGCGCTTCCGCATAGACTCCGCTGCCAAGCGTAAATGCCGCGTCCCAGAACTCGGCCGGGCGGAGGGCGCGGAAAATGGATGCGGCTCCGCCGATGTGATCCGCATGCGCGTGCGAAAGAACAAACGCCGCTACGGTCCCGCCCCGTTTCATGATGTAGGGGATGATGACAGCGCGGCCCGCATCTCCACTCCGCCAGACGCGCCCCGCGTCAAATACAATCCAGTTCCCCCTATCCGTTCGAAACAGGATTGCGTCTCCCTGCCCCACATCGAGCACATGCATCTCGATTCCGCTCGACGGTCGGCCATGGATCGCAGGTGACCATGCCAGTACGCAAAGACATCCCGCCAAAAAGAGAATTGCCGAAGCGGGTCTGCGGCTCACGGCTGCAGCGATCAGCCCGGCGACCGCACCCCCACCTGCTATTGCAGTGACCATCGTCGGGACGACCATTGCTGAGCCGCCAGGAACGGACGCCGCAGTTGTAGCGATTCCGTCAAAGAGGCGAAGCAACGGGTGGGCGGCGTCCGCGACAAATGTGGCCAGGGGCGTAGCCGGCGCCAGCGCGAGCGCCAGAAACAACATCGGCTGGAGGACGGCTATCACCGGACCTGCGGCGAGGTTCGCAATTGGCCCGATGAGGCTCACTCGTCCGAAGTACCATGCGATGAGCGGGGCCGTAACCAGCGTTGCGACGGCGGATATCATGAGGTCGGAGCCGAGCCTGAGCTTCCATCCGGCCAACCGCGGCGCCAACAGTCGCTCGGACAGCGACTGACTGGCGATGATTCCGGCAATTCCCGCTACACTCAACTGGTAGCCGAGATCGAGCACCGTGCGCGGTGAGACGAGCGGGGCAAATGCCCCGAGGGCAAGTCCCGCCCACGGTGAGATGGGCCGCTGTGCAGCTTTCGATGCGGCCACAGCGGAAAGCATTGCGGCGGACCTTACGGCGGAGGCAGGCGCTCCGATCACCGCTACGTAAAACGCAGTCAAGACCATTCCCAGAAGGCTTGCATACTGAGCTGGAAGGCGGGCCGCCTGCAGCAGCAGGATGACCGCGCTTGCAACGATGGCGACGTGGAGCCCAGAAATCGAAAGTATGTGCGCCATCCCCGCGCGCGCATAACGGTCTCGCATCTCTGGCGGGAGAGAATGACGGTCGGCTACAAGCAGCGCCTTCGCCATCGGTGCATCGCCAGCGAAAATCTTGTCGATCGATCGCGAGGCTCGAGCGCGAGCCAGCTGCAAAGGGCCATCGGCTGCTTCGTCCCCCTGCTTTGTGCGTGGTGCGCGCGGCTCGCTCGGCGGCGACGTGATCGCGATGATGGCACTCCCGCACAAAAGGAGCGCAAGCCCCGCGAGTCGCGCCGACCGGATCACGAGCGCCGCAGCGAGCGCGATGGCGGCAGCAACTACAGCAATCCAGCCGTGTCCGGAAAAACCGGCTATCAGCCCGGCAACAAATGCTGCATATGCGTACGCAATGAGAGGCAGGAAGGTACAACCACTGAGTTTGCCATCACTCTACCGCCTGATCGCACTCCGTCAGCATCAGGCGAACGCGCGAATTACCCCTTAGCTGCCGGCAATCGCAGCCATGGGGAGCGCGCTGCGCTCCCGAACCATCGCGCCCGTGAACGTAGACCCGGTTGTGCCGGTGAGTTCGACCGTCATGTACGACCCGATCAGGTCCGGCGTACCGGGCACTATCACCGTCTTGAAATCGCGAGTGCGCGCCTGGAGAAGTCCCCCTCGGCGTGCCTCCTTTTCGATAAGCACCTCGCGCCTCTCTCCAAGCAGCCCGAGGTTACGCTCGCGCGAGCCTACTCGGACTGTCGCGATCAACCGGGCAAGCCGATCACTCGCGACATCGTCCGAAACGAAATCACTTTCCGGCATGCGCGTAGCGGGCGTTCCTTCTCTCGGCGAAAACTTGAACGTATACGCGTCGTCGAACACAACTTCGCGCACTGCACTCAGGGTTTCCTCGAAATCCGCTTCGCTTTCTCCTGGAAAGCCAACAATTATGTCCGTTGTCAGCGAGAGCCCGGGGATTGCCGTACGCAATCTCTCGACGCATTCCATGTAACCCTCGCGACTGTAGCGGCGGAGCATTCTCCGGAGCACACCGCTGGAACCGGACTGCATCGGCAGATGGACGTGCTCGCAAACTGCGGGGGTCTCCGCAATAGCCTCGATTACGCGGTCGCTGAAGTCGTTCGGATGCGGGCTGGTGAATCGCAGGCGCCGAACTCCGTCCACGCTGCCAACCGCGCGAAGCAGATCCGCAAAATCGTGGGTCCCGTCGAAAAACGAATTCACGGTCTGACCAAGGAGAACGATTTCGGACATCCCCTCAGCGACAACCTGTTCAGCTTCTCGCCGCACATCTTCCAGTTTTCTGCTGCGCTCCGGCCCCCTCGTTGTGGGCACGATGCAATAGGTGCAGCGATAGTCGCACCCGCGCTGAACCGGAACCCACGCCTTTACCTTGTCGAACCGACGCGGCGTAAAGTCCTCGTAGTGTTCTTCCATGTCGAAATCGGTTGACGTCGCCTTCAGACCGCGGCGCGCGTTTTCGACGAGGAATGGAAGCGACCTGTAACCGTCGGGACCAATAACGAGACTCACGTGGCGTGCACGCTCCAGGATCACGGGACCCAGGCGCTGAGCCATGCACCCTGTAACGCCGAGAATCGCGTCAGGCTTCATCCGGCTCTTCATCTCGCCAAGCCGTCCCATCACTCTCTGCTCGGCGTGCTCGCGAATCGCGCACGTGTTCACGAGGATGACATCCGCCAGCTCGGGTGCATCCACCTGGTCGTAGCCCGAGGCTGCCAGTTTGCCGAGCATGAGCTCGGTGTCACTGACATTCATCTGGCATCCGTAGGTTTCGATGTAAACCGTGGAGTGTGGCATTTCAGTCATTCTGTTGCGAGAGTCAGTGGAGTCGCGCTCAGCGCGCCGTTGATAACCGAGAGCAGGCCCTTGAAGCGCGTTCGCCGCGCTATCGAGGAGTCGGGAAGTGCTACCGTAAGATAGTCTTCCGTGAGCCCCTTGCCCCGTTCCGTCACGACGACATCGCATTCCCCGCCCGCTCTACGGGCCCGATAAGCCGCTTCCTTGGCTGCCGCAAGTTCCCTCAGCTCGCGAGCGCGGCGCCGCGCAATAGCGGAGGGAACGTGAGAACCCAGCTTCAACGCTGCAGTGCCCGGTCTCGCAGAAAATGGAAAGACATGCAGCGAAGTGAACGGCAGCGACTCGACGAGTGCTAATGTTTCAAGATGATCGGCCTCCGTCTCGCCAGGGAAACCGGCAATGATGTCGGCAGACAAGCCGAACCGACTCGTGCGCTTCGCAATGGCCTCCACCGCGTCGGAATATGAGCGGGCGGTGTACCAGTTGCGTCCCATACGCCTGAGAACCGCATCGGAACCCGATTGCAATGGGGCATGGAGATGCGGAGCGAGCCTGCCAGAATCAGACGCAAGCAGGCCACCGAGCCGCTCGTCTACCTCCGTCGCCTCAACCGATGACAACCTGAAACGCACGCCTGGAATATTCCCGACGAGTTGTTCAACGAGCGAGCCGAGTGATTCGCCAATGTCGCGGCCATATGTCCCGATGTGAATTCCTGTGAGCACTATCTCAGGATGAGTGTCAGCGAGTACCGCTGCTTCAGCCAGCAATTCGGCAACAGATCGCGAACGGTTTGCGCCACGGGATATCGTAGTCGCGCAAAAGGTGCAGTGCTCGTCACATCCATCCTGAATTCGAAGCAAACCACGTGCTCCGGTTTGTGCTGTCCAGCCAGCTCGTGAAGGTGCTGAGAGCCCGAGGGCCGCAGCAACGCCGGCGAGATCCGCTCCTGGAACGGCAGCACTGACACCTGGAAGTGAAGCGAGGGGCGCGAAGGATTCGTTGCGGCCCGGCACGGCAGAAGCACAGCCCATCACCACGGCTCGCAACTCCGGATTCATCCTCGCCGCCGCACGAATGTCCGAGCGCAGGTCTGCCTCTGCGGCTGATGTAACAGTGCAGCTGTTGAAGACTGCGAAGTCAGCCTCTGCAGGATCGAGAGTTTCAGTGGCGCCTGCGGCAACAAGCATGGCTCGCACGGCCTCGGTATCGTACTGGTTGGCTCGGCAGCCGTACGTTCGCAGAAAGACCTTCATGAGCGGACTATCCGACCCTGATGCGTGAGGAGCGCGTGTCGGCGGGTGTTTCCTGCACGGGTGGATTCAGCGGCAGCTGCAAATAGAAGGTGCTTCCCTGGCCTTCGCGGCTGCTCACCCAGATCATCCCTCCGTGCAGGTCTACTACAAGCTTGCAGAAAGTCAGTCCAAGGCCGGAGCTGCGTACCCTCGGCAGGGTTGCACCGGACGAGACCTGTCCAAACTTCCGAAAAATCACCTCGTGATATTCTGCGGGAATGCCAGGACCGCTGTCGGTCACCGCAAACAGTATTGTCTCGCCAGATCTCTTTGCGGTTATGGCGAGCTCAATCGGTGTCGCAGAATGTGACACTGCATTCTGAATGAGATTCGAGAAGACCCGCTTGAGCAGTGGTCTATCAGCGTAGAAGATCGGTGTCTCATCGTCGACGCTGGTCGAAGCCTTTGTGCGTTCCTGCTGGAAGCGGTGCTGCCATTCATGGAACAGTTCGCTGAGCAGCGCGGCAGGCGCGATGGGCTCGAGCGACAAAGTCACTGCCGCTTCTTCGATGCGCGCCACTTCAAGAATGTCCTCGATGAGCATCAGAAGATCCTCCGATTTGCCTTCGGCGTCGCTCACCGCGCGCTTCTGATCGTCCGTCAGTACACCAAAGTCTCCGTCGGCAAGCAGTTCGAGAGTGGCCAGCACGGAAGTCAGCGGGCTCTTCAGGTCATGCACGATCATTTTCATCAGGTCATCCCTGACTTTCTCCAGTTCGCGCAGCTTGCGGAAACTGTTCTCGAGCGCGTCAGTCGCGGCCTTGAGCTTGAGGAGGCTTCGAACGCGAGCGCCGAGCACGAGCCGGTTATGCGGCTTGGTCAGAAAGTCGTCACCGCCCGCTTCGATTCCGCGCACCCGATCCGAAGTGTCGTTCATCGCAGTGACGAAGATCACGGGAATTCGAGCCGTTCGCGGATCGCGTTTGATTCTTCGGCAAACCTCGAAGCCTGTCGAACGCACATCTACCCCGAGGTCTCCCGCCGGCATCGAAACATCGAGAATGCAGAGGTCGGGATTGTGCTCGAAGCATGCGGCAATGGCGGATGGGCCGTCGTAGGCAGCAACGGTCCGGTAGCCAAGAGTATGAAGCTGATCGAACAGAAGCTCGACGTTGGCGGGAACGTCATCGGCCACCAGAACCAGCGGAGTTGCCTCCTGTGCGGCCTCAGCCATGCGCTATGGGCGGACGCGAAGCCCGAAGCTTACGATGTACGCGCGTTCCCGCGCATCTGCACTGGAGGCATCGATCGATCTGCCGGCCCGTTCGAAGGTGACATCGAACGTAGCGCGGTCGCGGAAAAATTGTGTGCCCACGCCAGTGGCGAATGAAAGCTCCTTGACCTCGGAGCCCGCCGCCAGAAACGGCAGCGCTCTGTAGCGCGCACCCAGGCGCAGCACGGTCTGCCGGCCCAGCAGCCTGGGTCCGAGCGACTCGACGCCGACACCACCTTCCCACGCATCCACTGCTTCAGCCGACTCGGAACCGAGGCCATTGAGGCTCGACCACATCTCCCGTGAAACGTGAGCCGATATACTCGATCCGGGAATTCCTTCGTAAGTCACCGCAGCGCCGAACCGATCCGGAATGTTAGCGCGGGATACGGTTGAGTCGGAGCTGCGGGCTTCGATCTTCGCGCCCTTTCTTCCGCTCAGCGCAATTCCAAATGCACTCGATGGGCGGATGAGCACTCCGGCAGAGGCGGCAAATCCGGTGAATCCAAGAGTCGATGTCTGGATGACTGGAGTAAACCGCAGCGAATCAGAGAAGAGCTGTGTGAACATGACGCGGTTCTGACCCGTGTACGCGTGTCCGCCCACTCCGATCTGGAACCGTGCACTCGGCGCGAAGCCGATCGCAAGCCGCAGATCGTTGATGGCGCCAAGAAGCCGCGTGTTCTCACTAACGGTGGCGAGAATGCCGCCTACATCCTGCTGACGCAGGACTGTCGTGGATGACGAGCGGTCAAGAAAGGTAGACGATGAAATCCCGATGCTTCCACGCGTGGAGAATGGCACAGATGCAGAGAATACAGGAAACCGCGCGGTGGTCGTATTAGAAGTTGCGTCTCCATTCGTCAGCTGCCGGAACTCAGGCTCATACTGAAGGAATACTCGCGCGCCGGAGGAAAGCGCGATCGATGCGGGATTGATAGGGGTGTCAGGATCGAACTGGCCCATGGAGCCGCCGGTAGCGAGTGCACGTGTGCTGAGCTGCCCGGTGGGGTAGCCGAAGCCCTGCGTGCTGAGCGTGCCTTGAGCGCCGGCTGCGCTCGCAAAAATCGCAAGCGAAGCGGTCAGGGCACTGCATCTGGATATACGTCGCATCAGGGAAGTCCCGTGGATTTTCTGGCTGAATAACTGATACGAAGCCGCGGCCTCAACTCGGGCGACGCTTCGGCTGAGTAGAAGCGAGCTTCGAGCGGAGACGCGCCCTCAGTCGTGGCCAGCAGTACGAGTGCCCGCGGTGTCTCGTCAACCTTCTGGACTCGCCATACACTGAATACACTCGCTATCTCGAGGCTCCTGGGCCCGCTGCCGCCCGGAGTCACGCGAAGCGTATCGGTGTTGGCGACGGCGAGAATCTGAGATGCCTTGGTCACATCAGTGACGGCCCTTGCAGCAAGCGACACGAATGGGAGGATGCGAACGGTATCGCCCGGATCTATCGATGGATTGGATAATTGATTCAGCAGCAGTGTCGCGCGAACGACATTCACCGAATCCACAAGGAAAGCGGGAATCTCAAATCGCATGTACACGCGCCGCGGAGGAAGTCCGCCGATGTTGAGCAAAGTAGGAGAACCCGTTGCGGTCCCTTTTACGAGCAGCGTGTAATCGCCGAGCGAAGCCGCAGTGAGGGGCTCGTTGGCAGGTGTCTTGGAATAAGGGTTTAATGAGATTCTGGCGATCGTCGTATCGGGAGAAACCCGAAATGACAACAGGCTGGGATTTCCCGCGCCCTCCTGCGATCTAATCCTGAACTGCACTGACCCAGACCCGCGGGCGCGTATCCCGATTCGCATCGGTCCGCCCTTGCGCGAAAGAATTGCCGCGGAAGGGATCAATACCTTGACGGTATCCTTCAGTGCTGCTTTCGCGAACGTCGCGGACGTGATGAGATTCGCCGGAGTGAACAAAGCGGCAATCTCTGCCACGGCGCTGTCCGGCGCCTTGGAATTCACGTCGTAAAAGTCTAGCGTAACTGAAGCCGGCAACTTGGCTCCAAGCGTATCGACGATCACCCGCAGAAACGCGCTATCCACTGTGGTAATGGCGATACTCGTGGTATCGGCGCCGGGCCTCACATAACGGGACGGGAGACTGTCAAACCGAAGGATGGCGCGCGAGTCGAGAGTGTCACCCCGCGTAGCAACCAGGAGTGACTGCTCCGTCCCCTGCCCTTCGAGGGCAGAAACCGTCGAGTCGAGCGAGACTGCGTCGAGAGTCACCGTCACTATCTGGCCACCCTGATCAGGGCACAAAATTGGACAACCCGCACTGTTGTCCAGGTTCTCTGTGCAGGACGCCGCGATTGCGGTCATCATCAGCAAGCCGACGAGCTTTAGTCGTGCCGGAATCAATTCCACTTACAATTTTCCACGTAGATGGTTCAGCGCGAACGCTTCAGGCAGCAGGTCGCCCAGCCGCCAGGTCAACTTCTTTCCATTCTTCGAATATCCAGTAACAAGCAAATCAGGAGCGAACTCACTCATCGTCTGGCGGCACGAACCGCACGGCGGTGACGGATCTTCCGACTCACTTGCGATTGCTATTTCCTCGAACTCCCGCGCTCCTCTTGCAACAGCCGCCGATACAGCCACTCGCTCGGCGCAAAGGGCTTCACCGTATGCCGCATTCTCCACATTGCATCCAGTGAATACTTCGCCGGACTTCGTACGCAGCGCTGCACCCACCCTGAAGCGGGAATACGGAGCATACGCATTTTCCATTGCCGCGAAGGCCGCATCACGCAACGAGTCCTGATCGCTCGTCGGTCCCCCGTCCTCGCTCATGCAGGAATCAACTGGGGCAGAAACGATTTACCCTTCCCGCGAAATGAGACACCGAACCAGTCGGCGACGGTTGCGCCGAGATCGGAGAAAGTCTCCCGCCGCCCGATACTGCCGGGGCGCACGCGTGAACCGATGGCCAGCAGCGGCACCATTTCGCGGGCATGATCAGTAGATGCGGTTGTAGGATCGTTTCCGTGGTCGGCAGTGATGAAAAGCAGATCGTCCTCGCGAAGCGCGGAGGTGAGTGAGGGGAGAGCAAAGTCGAACTCCCGCAGCGAGTTGTAAAACCCCGCAACGTTGTTGCGGTGCCCGTACAACTGGTCGAAATCTACTAGGTTCGCGAATAGCAGCCCACTGGTGGCATCTCCCAGCCACTGTCCAATGAGGTCAATTCCCTCAGCATTGGACGATGTGTGGCGGGCGACGATGGACCGCCCTGCGAATAGATCATCCACCTTGCCTACTCCCGCGCGGTCAATTCCAGCAGCCGCGAGAGCGTCCAACAGAGTTTCTTCGGGCGGCTCGATGGAATAGTCCCGGCGATTCGAAGTTCGGGCAAATGCACCCGGCGTTCCGTCGAATGGCCGCGCAATAACGCGGGATACGTCGTGGGGCGGGACCAGCATGGCCCGGGCTGTCTCGCACGCCCGGTACAACTCTTCGAGGGGAACCATGCCCTCGTGCGCGGCCAGTTGAAAAACCGAGTCGGCCGACGTGTAGAGAATCCAGCTTCCCGTAGCGAGGTGCTCCTCGGCGTACTTGTCGAGAATTTCGGTCCCGCTCCCGACCACGTTTCCGATCACGGCTCGCCCGGTCAGCCGCTGAAATTCTTCCACCACTCCAGCGGGAAAGCCCGCTGGATAAGTCGGGAATGGGCGGGAAAGGTGCACGCCCGCGATTTCCCAGTGGCCCGCGATGCTATCCTTGCCCGCCGAGGCGGGCTGCATGATGCCCCATGCAGCAGTAGCGCCGGGGTGAGGGTCCATGCCCGTGAGATCGAGAACATTTCCCAATCCGGACTCGGCCAGCGCCGGGAGATTCAGGCCACCGACGGCGCGAGCAATATGGGCGAGAGTATTGGAACCCGTGTCACCATAGGCAAGGGCGTCGGGTGCCTCGCCCGCCCCGACTCCGTCCAGTACCAGAATCACTGCTCGCTTGCTCATTCGCCGTCCCTGTATATGCGCTCCAGCCGACTGTTGAGACCGGTGAGCAGTTCGTATGGAGACATCGAGGCTGCCTCCGCGACAGAGGCCACATCAATCGAGAAGCCACTCTTCGACTCACCGATCATTGTCACGACGTCACCGACCTCTGCTCCCGCGCCTGTGACGTCGAGCATGATCATGTCCATCGTGACACGACCGGCAATCCTTACCGTCTTTTCTCTCACGATGGCAGTTCCGACGTTACTCGCGCCTCGCGGATAACCGTCGGCGTAACCAAGAGGAATCGTGGCAATCACAGAGGGCTCGAGAGCAGTCCATGTCGCGTCGTAGCTGACTGTGTCACCCGCCTCGACAAACCTGGTTTCCACGATGCGTGCCATCAATGATACAACAGGTTCGGGCTGGACCGCCGCTACTTTGCCGCTCCCGACGCCATACATGAAAATGCCTGGTCTGACAGCATCGAAGCCGGACCCGTCACGGCGAACCACTGCAGCGCTGCTGTCAGTGTGCAGCAGCATCGGTCGCGCAGGTAGCGCGCCCACGGCGGTTTCGAATCGCTGGAGCTGTTCATCCATCGATCCGTCGTCGAGCTGCGCTGAGTGGAAGTGAGTAAACGCCGCAAATGGCGGTTGCCGGGCCACCAGGTCGGAAAGCTCGGAGACTGTGCGCCACGGCGCCCCGGCCCGGGCCATCCCCGTGTCGATAGAGAGATAGTATTGGCTCCCGTATAACCCCCAGGCGGCGATGGCTTCTCTCGTGCCCAGAGTAGGTGTCAGCTCGTGGCCGTGCGCGGCTTCGAATTCCTCGGCCAGCAGCGGCGTGAAGATCACGATTGGACGGGTGATGCCCGCGCGTCGCAGTTCGGCACCTTCTTCCACCGTGGCCACTCCGTACGCCAGTGGCTTCAGTTCCTCGAGCGCGCCAACGACTTCGATTGCGCCCAATCCGTAGGCGTCCGCCTTGACCATCGGTATGATGGGCGCTCCCGAACGGGCGGCAAGAACCGAGGCGTTCCGGCGCATCGCTCCGAGGTCCACCTCCATCCAAGCACGGTTCAGCATTGCACGCGCCGCACGGCGCCCGGTAGTATTGCAGTCACACGCCCAATCTAGCGAGCGAAGCCTGCATGGACGACAATGCCACCCTCGACGACACCGTCACCCTCATGCGCGACCTGCGCAAGCGATGCAACTGGGACAAAGCCCAGACCCACGAGTCGCTGCGACCATATCTGATCGAGGAGTGCCATGAGTTGGACGACGCCATCCGCAACGGACCGCCTGCACTCATGCGTGAAGAACTCGGCGATGTACTGCTTCAGGTCCTTTTCCACTCCGTAATCGCCGAGGAAGATGGCGAATTCGATGTTCACGACGTGGCGTGGGGACTGATCGCGAAGATGAAGGCCAGGCATCCTCATCTATATGGAGATGGGGTGAAGGAGCCGTGGGAGAAGATGAAGTCAAAGAAGCGGGAATCGATCTCCGACGGATTGCCGGCGGCGCTGCCTCCGCTTCACCGTGCGCACCGGCTTCAGGATCGCGCGGCCGGCGTTGGGTTCGACTGGCCCGACACGGCCGGACCTGCCTTCAAGATCGAGGAAGAGTTGAGCGAAGTTCGGCAGCATCTCGATTCCCGGCCGCCGGTTCCGGCGGGCGAACCGCCGGTTTTCGACGCTGCCCACGGTGAACTGGAGGCCGAGCTGGGCGATCTCCTGTTCTCGTGCGTCAACCTGTGCCGCAAGGCGGGCGTCCACGCGTCGCTGGCCCTCGACAAGGCAAACGCAAAGTTCGAGCGCCGGTTCGCTCAGGTCGAAGCAAAGCTGCTGGAGCGGGGCGAAGAGCCCCACTCACTCGATCTCGATCAGCTCGACTCCGTCTGGGACGAGGTCAAGCGCACCGAAACCTGAGATCTTGCGGCGTTAAGGGCGCAGGCGGTTCATCATCCGGGGAAAGGCGATTGCCTCCCTCAGGTGAGGAATTCCGCAAATCCACGATACGGTCCGCTCGAGCCCAAGTCCAAAACCGGAGTGAACGAAAGTCCCGTACTTTCGGAGGTCGAGATACCAGTTGTAAGCTTCGACAGGCAGCCCTTCCTCATTGATTCTGGCGAGCAGTTTGTCGTGATCGTCTTCGCGCTGTGAGCCCCCGATGATCTCCCCGTATCCCTCAGGCGCGAGCATATCGTCGCACAGGACTGTCCGTGGGTCTTCAGGGTTCTCCTTCATGTAGAAGGCCTTTGCTTCCTTAGGGTAGTTGTAGATGAAGATCGGGCGGTCGTATCCCTCGACGAGAAGAGACTCATCCTCCGCTCCAAGGTCATCTCCCCATTTGACCGAGCTTCCCTTCTCCTGAAGAATCTTTACGGCGTCGGAGTAATCAATGCGTGGAAAAGGCGCCACAACGCTTTCGAGCTTCGTCAGGTCGCGTTCAAGCTCCATGAGCTCGGGGCGGCGCCGCTCGAGGCATCGCTGCACAACGTATGACACGAACTCTTCCTGAAGCCGCATATTGTCGTCGGAATCGTTGAACGCGACCTCGGGTTCCACCATCCAGAACTCGGACAGATGGCGCCGCGTCTTTGACTTCTCCGCACGGAATGTCGGACCGAAGCAGTAGATCTTTCCGAATGCCGCCGCAGCCGCCTCGCCATAGAGCTGGCCCGTCTGCGCGAGATACGCGGTTCCCTCGTCGAAATACTCGGTTGCGAACAGGCCGCTTCGTTCACCGATCGCTGCGGTGAGAATAGGAGTGTCCACCAGCGTGAAGTCACGATCGTAAAAGAAATCCCTGACGGCCTGCTCCGCTTCGTGCCGGATCCTGGCGATGGCCTTTTGCCTTGACGCGCGTAGCCACAGGTGCCGATGATCGAGTAGAAAATCGATCCCGTGTTCCTTGGGCTGAATCGGGTAATCGATCGGGCTTTCGCCAAGAACCTCGAGCCCGGTGACTCCCAGTTCGACGCCCCCTGGAGACCTGTCATCCGCCCGTACCTCCCCGGCCACCTCAATCGTCGTTTCATGTGTAAGGGCCGCGAACCGTTCCCACGCTTCGGCGGGGAGACTACTTTTCACCAGAACACACTGAAGGGTGCCGCTGCCATCGCGCATCACGATAAAGGCTACCTTACCTGAAGATCGCACGTGCGTAACCCAGCCTTTTACGCTGACTGCATTGCCGGCGTTGTGGCTGAGTTCTGATATTCGTTTATATGGGGGAGTCATTGATTTCAGTGTTTGCGAGGCGGGTGCGCGGCAAGCTAGGCCGCATGATTAGGGGTGTCAACGGCGCATGAAGCTCCGCACTCGGCTTGGACTGGGGATCATTTCGATCACCGTCGTGCTTTTGGTACCGCTCATTCTCGCGCTCAGATCTCTGGACTCGGTACATGAGCAGACGCGAATGCTTCGCGACCGTGAGTTTGCGGCGTCGCAGCTGCTTGGAAACCTGCGTGAGATAAACGACGACGTTAAGCGAACAGAAGATGCCGTGCTCCTGTCCAAGGACGTCGGGTCTTTTTCCCGCATTCGCAGGCAGATCGACGAACTGGCAAAAACTTCCGCGTCGCTGAGCCGATTCATTCCGAGAGAGGCAGGCGTAGATCTCACCAACGCGGTCATCGCGCTCAGGGCTGCGACAGAAGCAGAGATGCAGGCAATCGAGTCCGACGCGGTTGAAACTGCCGATGAGATTTCCGCACAGCGAAGCCGTCCCGCAATCCGCACGATCGAAGGAGTCATATCGCGCTCAGGCAACCGCCTTCGCGATGAAACTCATCTGCGCGTTGAGCAGGCCGCTTCTACGACAGCAGATGCGCAGCGGACTGCAGCCGGATCGCTCGCGGTGGCACTGTTGCTCGCGGCACTCATCGCACTCTGGCTCACTCGCTCGATCAGCAAGCCGGTGTACGAACTCGATCGTGGAATGAAGGCAGTGGCCGATGGCGATTTCACGCAGCGGCTGCCGGTGATGGAAAAGCGTTCCGATGAATTCGGCCGGTTGGCCAACAGTTATCACGGCATGACGGCCCAGTTGGCGGAGCTCGACAAGCTGAAAGCCGAGTTCGTGTCGGTTGCGTCGCATGAACTGAAGACTCCCATCAACGTCATCGTAGGATATCTCGAGCTGCTCCAGGAAAGCATTTATGGAGAGCTCAATCCAAAGCAGCGCGAGATCTGCGCGACACTTGGAAAGCAGGCGCAGACGCTGACCCGGCTCGTCAAGCGCCTGCTCGACATCAGCCGGTTCGAGGCCGGTGGAGGAAAGCTCGAGCGCCGTCAGGTTGACCTCGACCGGTTTCTGCATGCGTTCGAGACGTCGTTCCATGTGCTCGCGCTCCAGCGTGAGATCAACTTCAAGGTTACACGCGGTGGCTCGCTCCCATCGCATGTGTTGTGGGACGAGGACAGAATCAACGAGGTGCTGGGAAACCTTCTCTCGAATGCGTTCAAGTTTACTGATCGGGGCGGTAGCGTCGAGCTACATGTGGAGGGCGGCGAGAGCGAGGTGTGCATCGCCGTGAACGATACTGGCGTCGGGATAGACGGCGAGCAGCTACCGCACATCTTCGAGAAGTTTTTTCAGGCAAGCAATCAGGCCCACGCGGCGGTCAAGGGAACGGGGCTCGGCCTTGCAATTGCACGTGAGATAGTCGAAGCTCACGGTGGTTCGATCGTTGTCGAAAGCACCTTGGGCAGCGGCACGACTTTTTCAATAAAGCTGCCGGTACGTGCCGCGATCACGCGGCGCACGCCGTTCCGCAGGACTCCCGTTACCGAGGAAGTGGCTTGATTCAGCGCAGTTATTTCAGATTGACGGCAGCAATTTGCGCCCTGGCAATCGCGACGGCCTGCTCGCAGGCTTCGCCAGGTGGCAGGGCTCCCGAACCCGTGCCCGCGTTCACTGCGGCCGTCGCTGCAGCGCACAAGCGGGTGGAGGCCGGAGACTATCCCGGAGCTGACCGTATTCTTGCCGACTTCGCTCTGAGGGCCAGGGGCACCGATGACGCTGCGGAAGCCGGGTTCTTCCGGGCCCTTTATATGGTAGACCCTGACAATCGGACGATGTCGATGTCCGAGGGAGTCAGGGCGCTGGACATCTATCTCAACAGTGGCGCCAGCCGCTATCGTCCTGAGGCTATCGTACTGAAGCGGACGGCGCAGTCAGTCCTCGCTCTTCGAGCCTCGTCTCAGCCGGCTCCCCGCATTGTGGGGCGCGACACTGTCTTCGTGACCAGGGAAGCCGAAATCGCATCGCTGAAGGACCAGCTCGCAAAGGCCACCGCGGAACTCGAGCGCATCAAGAAGCGGCTGGCGAATCCGGAACGCTAGCCGACCCTGAACAGCTTCAGTGCGCGTGAGTACCGCTTCGCAAGAACGTCCCTGATTCCCGCATGCCGCACGCTTTCAAGTTGCGGGTCCGCATCGAGAATTTTTTCTGCATGCTGGTGCGCCGCGATGTTCAACCGCTCATCTCTCACTGGATCTGCAATCCGGTAGCCCTCGTCGCCGCTCTGTTCCTCCCCGAACAGATTACCGAAGCCGCGAATTTCCATGTCGGCTCTTGCGATAGCAAATCCATCTTCGGTGGAGATGAAAATCCGCAGTCGCTCGAGCGCATCGCCCCCGACACCCCCCAGCAGAATGCAATAGGCAGCGTCCGCTCCCCGTCCTACTCTGCCTCTCAGCTGGTGCAGCTGGGACAATCCGAAGCGCTCGGGATGTTCAATCAGCATCACGGTTGCATTGGGAACGTCGATGCCGACTTCGATCACCGTCGTTGCCACCAGTACATCGATGTCGCCATCCCGAAATGCACGCATGGTCGCTTCGCGCTCCGCGCCCGGGATGCGCCCATGCAGAAGGGCAACCCGTTTTCCTTCGAACACACCTTCTGACAGCGTCTGGTACATCGTCGTGGCTGCCTTCAGGTCGGTTTTCTCCGACTCCTCGATAACCGGATAGACGATGTACGCCTGACGTCCCGCGTCTGTCTCGCGGCGCACGAAACCGAGTACGTCGGCGCGTTTGCTTTCGGGCCGCATGACTGTCGTGACTGGCTGGCGGCCCGCAGGGCGTTCGGTGAGGGTAGAGACGTCCAGATCCCCAAATCTTGTAAGCGCCAGCGACCGTGGTATCGGCGTCGCGCTCATGAGCAGGACGTCGGGCGAGCCGCCCTTCGCCGAAAGTGCAGCGCGATGTTCGACACCAAAGCGATGCTGTTCGTCGATGGCGACGAAACCGAGTCGCGAGAACTGAGTGCTCTCCTGCACGAGCGCGTGTGTTCCGATCACGAGAAGCGGTGAGTCGGCGCGCATTGCCGCGGCCGCATCGTATCGCGCCCTCGAACCCATGCTCCCTGTCACGAGCAGCGGCGCAATTCCCATCGACGTGAGCAATCCGGAGATCGTTCGATAGTGCTGCTCGGCGAGGAGTTCCGTGGGCGCCATGATTGCCGCCTGATATCCGTTCTCCATTGCCAGCAGGCATGCGAAGAGCGCAACGATCGTCTTGCCGCTTCCAACGTCACCCTGCAACATCCGATGCATCTTGCGATCGCTGCACATGTCGTCGACAATCTCGCGGATGGCTGAGACCTGAGACGCAGTAAGCGCGTAGGGCAATTTTTCGCGCAGGGCCGAAGTGAGCTCCTTTCGGTTGACGAAGGTGATGCCTGCGCGACGCGATCTGGCAAGGCGATGAGACCGCCGCATGAGGAGCTGCATGAACAGCAGCTCATCAAAGGCCAGCCTGTCCCTGCCCTTCCATGCTTCCGCTATTGACGTTGGGTGGTGAACCATCCTGAGCGCATCCCGCAACGGAGGCAGCCCGATCTGCTTCATGATATGGGCGGGAAGATGCTCGGGGACGAGCGACAGGAGTGAATCGAGATGTGATTCAATGATCCCGCGAATGACCTTGAATGACAGGCCCTCCGTTGCAGGATATACCGAGAGTACCCTTCCCTCCGTCAGCGCGGCTGCGTCGGCACCGAGGTTGACGAATTCGCGCGGCTGAAGTTGCCTGCCGTGAAAGAATTTGACAGGTCCGCTCAGAAGGAGTGTGTCGTCTTTTGCGATAGTGCGGTCGAGAAAAGGCTGACCTGGCCAGGACGCCTCGATAAATCCGCTGTCATCTTTCACTACGGCCTGGAATATCCGCAGGCCTTTGCGCGTCGGGA
The DNA here is from genome assembly GCA_046593625.1 of Gemmatimonadaceae bacterium. Taxonomy (GTDB): domain Bacteria; phylum Gemmatimonadota; class Gemmatimonadetes; order Gemmatimonadales; family Gemmatimonadaceae; genus UBA4720. Next base: position 35,902 of record JBKJNN010000161.1, read on the forward strand.
TTACTCCTTTTGAAACGACCTTTCCGGTGATGGTGACATCCATCCCCGGCTCGAGAGAGGATATTCTCGTAACGGTGCTGGCGTCTTCATAGCGGTGCGGGATGTGAAACAGCATGTCCCGCGCAGTAGCTATCCCCAGCTTGCGCAGCAGCTCCCCGCGCCTCGGACCGACCTCCTTCATGTAGGTGACGGGCATATCGAGATAGAGCTTCCCGGACGGCGAACCTTTCCGTTCGTCGTCGCTCAACCGTTATCCCTCGATGAGCTCGGCCGCAAAAGCAACCGGATTGAATGGCTCGATGTCGGCCATTGATTCACCGGTGCCGATGAATCTCACTGGCACCTGAAGCGCTTCGCGAACCGACAGCACAATTCCGCCTTTGGCAGTGCCGTCAAGCTTTGTCATTACCAGACCTGTAACAGGAATAGCGTCGGCAAAAGTCCGCGCCTGAGCCAGGGCGTTTTGTCCAATGGTGGCGTCGAGAACAAGAAGGGTCTCATGCGGAGCGCCAGGAATGCGCCGGGCGATGACACGATGGATTTTCTTCAGCTCGTCCATCAGCCCGGAGCTCGTGTGCAGCCGGCCGGCGGTATCGATGATCACGACGTCCGAGCCCCGCGTCACAGCCGCATCGATTGCAGAGAATGCAACTGATGCCGGATCGCTTCCGGCGTTGGCCCCAACGAAATCTGCGCCGCTGCGCTCCGCCCAGCGCTTCAACTGGTCGACGGCGCCGGCGCGAAAGGTGTCGGCCGCTCCGACGAGCGTCTTCCGCCCTCTCGCCTGCATGAGGGCTGCAAGCTTTCCAATGAAGGTTGTCTTGCCAGCCCCGTTGACGCCGATGACGAGCACTACAGTCGGGCCCTCCGCGGCGAACTTCATGCCGCCGTCGTCGGTATCGGCGCCGAGTGACCGGGCGACAGATTCCTCAAGGGCGTGGAGGAAATCGTCCTGCGTGCGAATCTCGCCTCTCATGGCCTGCCGCTCGACGTCCTCGACAAGTCGCAGGCTCGTTGCTACGCCGAAGTCCGCCTCGATCAGTACTTCCTCCAGCTTCTCCAGCGAACCCTGTATGGTTCCACCCCGCGCCAGCGTGGTGACGTCGAGCATTGCGACATCGACGATGCGCTGCCAGAGCGACCGGATGGGGGCGTCGGAAGTTTTTCTGAGAATGCGGGGCATGCGTGCACGGGAGAGAGAGAACTTCCCGTGAAAGATAATGCGGCCCCTGATTCTCTTCGAATGCGGGCGGCAGAAAAGAAATCGGCCGGGCAGAGATGCCGGCCGATTGTCGTTGCGAGGGTGTGAAGGGAGCGGGTGGATCCGTTCAGTTGCTCTCGGAGTCCAGCGAGGCCAGCGTGCGGTTCTTCAGCGCCTCGAATACGCCTTTCTCCGCAGAAGGAATCGGTTCTCCTCCCTTCATCTGGAGAGCTACACGGGGATCGCGCTGCACGCCGTTGACGAGGATCTCGAAATGGAGATGTGGTCCCGTTGCGAGTCCGCTTTTTCCAACGGCTCCGATGGTGCTTCCGATGTCAACGTGAGAGCCGCGGCGGATGCCCTTGGCGAAGTTGCGCAGGTGTCCGTACCGGCTGATGTAGCCGTTGCGGTGACGAACGTCGAGGACGTTGCCGTATCCGCCCTTTCGGCCGGCAAACACGACGATACCGTCGCCTACCGATCTTACGGGAGTTCCCATGGCGGCTGCGTAGTCGGTTCCCTTATGCTGCCGCCAGATTCCCAGAACCGGATGGCGTCGGCCACCGAAGATGCTGGAGATGCGTCGGAAGGCGACGGGTGCTCGCAGGAATGAAGCGCGGAGTGACTTGCCGCTGCCATCGAAATAATCACCGCTGGCAGCGCGGCTTTCAAAACGGATGGCTTCGATTTCGTTTCCCGACAGTGCGAGGCGGGCGCCAAGAATTCTGTTGACGATAATTGCGCCGTTGGGTTTCTGAAGGCGTTCCACCAGCACGTGGAACTTGTCGCCGACCTGCAGATCGCGGCTCATGTCCACGCGGTACTCGAAGATGTCAGCGAGTGAGAAGGCCAGCTCGGCGCGCGCGCCTTTGGGCAGTGCTCCATCGCCTGCCTTGGCGAGAGCGGAGAAAAGGCTCGAGCTGATCGTGCCACTCACCGTCAGGGTGTCGATGCGCTCCTTGTCGGATGCCACAACGAACACCGGGGCGACCATGACTTCACCGGGCTGAACAACCACTGGCGAGAATTGGATCCGGCCTGGGCCCACCTGCGATGCCACCGCGGCTGAGTTTCCGGACATTACGGCCGGAAGGCGTGAACCAGGGTGCGTCGCGACAGGCGGCGTCATGCGAAGCGCTGCCGCGGCGAAGATTCCTACAATCGAATATGTAAATACGCGTGCGCGAGCAACCGTCAATCCATTTGTCTCCGAATGAAGGTCGGAATCTCCATATCGCTGAGATCCTGGCCTAGTCCGTCAGCCTTCTCAGAAGGTGACGATGGAGACTGGAGGGGGGTCACGCGCCGCGGAAGGTCATTGGGGTTGATGACTCTTGCGGGGCCATTATTCACAACGCGGTTGCGGACAGGCAGCTGAATGACCGGCGTACCCATCGACGCCTTGGCCAGGTGCGGCTCCTTTGCCGCTTCGGCTGCAATATGCTGTGGCGTCTTGTCGAAGCCGGTGGCGATGACAGTGACACGGCACTCGCCCTGCATGGATTTTTCGTTGACGGTTCCGAAGATGATCTCGGCGTCTTCACCCACCGCATCCTTCACGACTTCGACGATCTGATGGACGTCGCCGAGTGTGAGGTCATCGCCGCCGGTGATGTTTACGAGTACGCCGGTGGCTCCAGAGACCGAAACGTTGTCGAGCAGCGGGCTGGCGATCGCCTGCTGGGCAGCATCAATGGCGCGATTTTCACCGCGTCCGATGCCAGTGCCCATCAATGCTGATCCACCTTCCTGCATCACCGTGCGCACGTCGGCAAAGTCTACGTTCACAAGACCGGTGACCGTGATCAGCGTGGAGATTCCCTGCGTGGCGTGAAGCAGAACCTCGTCTGCCTTCTTGAGCGCATCGTGGAACGGGATGCCCTTGCCGACGACGGCGAGCAGCCGCTCGTTAGGCACGACGATCATCGTGTCCACATACTTCCGCATTTCGGCGATGCCGAGTTCTGCCTGACGCAGCCGCTTGCGGCCTTCGAAGAGGAAGGGGCGCGTGACGATGCCAACCGTGAGCGCTCCTGCTTCCTTGGCCAGTTCGCACACCGTCGGAGCTGCGCCCGTGCCTGTACCGCCACCCATACCACACGTCACGAAAACGAGATCGCAGTCGGTCAGTACCCGAGCGACTTCTTCACGATTCTCTTCGACAGCCTGTTTGCCGATCTCGGGACGCGCACCAGCTCCGAGTCCGCGAGTGAGCTTCTTTCCGATCTGAATTTTTATGTCGGACTTGGAGTTGAGGAGCGCCTGGGCATCGGTGTTGATCGAGATGAACTCGACACCCGAAAGCTGTTCCTCGATCATGCGATTGACGGCATTGCCGCCACCGCCGCCAATTCCCACAACCTTCATTCGGGCGTTCTGGGACGCGGTCTCCTCGAACTCGAAATTCATCAGGCGGGATACTCCGGAGCAACTTGGTGGGGAAGAGCGGACGGCAAATATATACATCCCGGACCGCGCTATCCAATAGCGAATCACGCAAAGTCACGAAAGATTTTGCTATGAAAGGCGTCCAGTGATTTTATCCACAGCCGGCGAGCGCTGTAGAACTTTTATGATGTGGAAATAAACGCGGCCGCAACTGGATTTCCTGCCGATTCAATATCAGCCGAATGCTGCGGCCAATGCAACTTAACGAATAAAACCCTTATCTCAGAAGAAATCCTGCAGCCAGGTTTTTACTCGCTGTGCAAAGCGGTCCATGTTCGGCGAAGAGATGGCGCGCCGCCTGCCGCTCGCAGAGCTCCCGCCAAGGGCCATTCTGTTTGCGCCGTAAAGCGCCAGACCTACGACCGTCGAGAAGCGCGGAGCCTCAACTGAATCTGCAAGTCCTCCGATGTTCTCCACGGGAATGCCGAGCCGCACTCCCGTACCGAAAACATCGGTCGCCAATTCGGGAATCCCTTCCATCGCTGCCGCACCGCCCGTCACGACTATGCCGCCGCTCAGCCTGCTGGCGTAACCGGCGCGCGTGATCTCACCATGCACGAGTGAAAAGATTTCGTCGATGCGCTGATGAATGATGTGCGCAAGTACCTCGCGCGGGATGTGTCGGTCTCCCTGTGCCGCCGTGCTCGGCAGCTCGACGATGTCGTCAGGGCTGACCATCGGTTCATAGGCACAACCGAACCGCTCTTTCAAACGTTCGGCATCTGCCTGCGTCACGCCAATGCCCTGCACGATATCGCTCGTGACATTGCTCCCACCGTAATTCACCGTGGCCAGATGCCGGATCTTGCCCTCGTGAAAAATGGCAACGTCGGTAGTGCCCGCTCCCATCTCCACAAGCGCGACTCCCAGCTCCTTCTCATCTTCGGTGAGAACAGCAAGCGCGCTGGCGAGCGGCTCGAGCACGAGCTCCTTCACCCTGTACCCGGCCCGCTCGACCGCCTTCTTCAGATTCATCGCCGGAGAGCTGCCGATCGTCACGAGATACATCTCGGTCTCGAGGCGAGTCCCGATCATTCCTATGGGATCCCTTATTCCGTGGTTCTTGTCCACGGTGTACTCCTGGGGAATGGCATGCAGCAGTTCACGGTCCTGAGGAATGGACTGAGCGCGCGCTACTTCGTTAGCCCGGTCAACATCCGCTCGTGAAATCTCGTCACCGTTGACTGCCACGATCCCGGTACTGGTCATCGCCCTTACGTGCTCGCCGGCTATACCCGCGTAAATCGACTCGATCCGCAGCCCCGCCATGCGCTCTGCATCTTCGATGGCCTTTTTAATCGAGCGGGTCGTCTCCTCGATTCCCGAAACCACCCCGCGTCGTATTCCCGTGGTTCTCGCCTGACCCACGCCCAGAATCTTCAGCGACGCCGGGCGATGGAGATCGCCCGTAGCCTCCGCGATGACAACGGTTGTTTTCGCGGATCCGATGTCGAGTCCGGCGATGACACGTTCAGGATTCATTGAAGCCTTGCGATCACCTGATCGCGGTAGCGTAGGTCCAGCTCGACAACTTTTGCGCGTCGCCGAATGAGGTCTGACTCGACGGGAAAGATATCGGCCAATCGCGAGACGGACACCCCCAAGGGCGCGCGAACGAGTAGAGTCCGCGCCCCAGACGCCTCGGCAACCCACAAAGAGTTCGCACCGGCCGTGTCGCCAGGCGGAGCTGCGGGGCTCTCGCCGAGGCGGGCGAGGCGAAGCGTTATATCCTCCCGGCCGTCGCGGGAAATTTCGCTGAGCCGGCGATACAACACCGGATTCCCGGCGCGGAGATCACCGAGCAGCGAGAGAACCAGCCGGTCGCGCTGATTGGCCACCGGAAGATCGAGGTCTGCCTTCGTCACATCGATCGGAAGAAATACTCCATCGATATCCACCGCTTCCATACCGCGGGGACTCGGCGCAAGCGCTACCGGCAGATTCTCCCGTATGGTCACAACGAGAGTTCCGGGAAGCCGCCGCGATATCTCAACCCCGGCGACCTGCGGCATTCCGCGCAGGCGCGCCGACAAGGGGCCAGTGTCGTCCCACACTGACCGCAGCGTGTCCAACGCGAGGCGGTCGAGCACGGCCTCGCCGGACAGATACCTCGTTCCCTCGATCGATACCGACCGGAGATGAAAGAACTCCATCTTCGACGCAACGCGACGCGCCATCCATGACGCTGGCGCAATCAGTATCACGAGCAGAAGCACAGCGACGCGACGCCACCTGATTCCGCGAACCGGATTCGGTTCGGCTACCGGAACGTCCGGCTCCACTCCTGTCATCAGGCGTCGCTCAGAATATCGAGAAGTTCGGGACCGGTCCTGGTGACGTCACCTGCCCCGATGGTGATCACGACATCTCCTTCCTTCACGTTATCAGCGAGCGCTGCTGCGAGGTCGCTTCGTGGCCCTTCCCAGAATGGCGACTTGCCACCTTTCGCCATGCCCGAGGAGATGAGCCGCGAACTCACGCCGTCGATTGGCTGCTCGCGCGCCGGATACAAATCGCACAGAAACACTACATCCGCATGCAACAACGCCGCCGCGAACTCATTCTGGAAATCGCGTGTCCTCGTGTAGAGGTGGGGCTGAAACGCAGCCACTATGCGACGACCCGGAAACGCCGACCTCGCCGCTTCGAGGGTTGCATCGATCTCGGTTGGGTGATGCGCATAGTCATCGATGATGGACACGCCGCGCTCCTCACCGATTTTCTGAAATCTCCGCTCGACTCCCTTGAACGATGCAAGTCCATCGCGCATGGCCGGCAGGGTCGCTCCCAGAGCAAGCCCGGATGCAATTGCCGCGAGTGAGTTCCGAATACTGTGAATTCCGGGAACCCCTAGCTCGACGTCGCCCAGTTTCTTGCCGTCGTAGTAGCAATCATATTTTGAACCAGTGCCGACGGCTTCAATCGCAGTCGCAATGAGCCGGGCGTCGTCAGACAAGGTGCCGTACCGGATTACTTCCGCCGAGCTCGGCGTTGCAATTGACGAAGCACCCTCATCGTCGGCACACAGTACAATTGCCTGCGCGCCGGTTACAAACTGCCTGAAAGCTTCACGGATCTCGTCGAGTCCGCCAGGATAAATATCGAGGTGATCCGCTTCCATGTTCGTTACAACCGCGACCGTGGGATCGAGCGCGAGAAAGGATCTGTCGTACTCATCAGCCTCGACCACGAAGAGATCATCGCCGCCGTCGCTCAGATTGCCGTTCCATGCCCCTACTCTTCCGCCAGCGATGCCGGTCGGACGCAGCCCGGCCGATTCCAGCGCGTGCGTCGTCATGACGGTGGTTGTCGTCTTGCCGTGAGTGCCCGCAACGCCCACCACCTTCCCCACCGCGACAGCCTTTCCGAGCGCTTCGGCGCGCCGCGTAACAGGAATGCCAAGCTCGATTGCCCGCAGGAGCTCCGGATGATCGCGTCGCACGGCGGATGTCACGATAACCTCGCTGGCACCGGCAACATGTGATGCGTCATGCCCCTGCATCACGTGCACGCCAAGCCGCTCCAGATCGGATGGCAGGCTGCTGCTGGCATCGCAGCCCGTGACCGGAATGCCACGGCGAAGAAAGAGCTCGGCGAGGGCACTCATGCCCGCACCCCGGATGCCGACGAAGTGGACCGATCCGGATTCAGAAGGTGGAGGCGTTGTCATGCTTTGCGGGAAAAGTTGAAATCAATTTCACAGGGACGCGCGCGGTTCAGTCTGAGCAGATAGAAAGTATGCTCGCGGCAATCTCGGCGGCGGCGCGCGGACGCGCGCGCTCGAGCACTGCGCGCGAGCGCGACGCCAGCGCCGCGTTGTCCTCAAGCAGGTGTCGCACGGAGCGGTCTATGGTTTCGCTGGAGAACGAGCTCTGGGCCAGGAACTCGCCCGCACCCGCTGCTTCGAGCGCGCGCGCATTCGCTGTCTGATGATCCGCAGCAGCAGTAGGGAGTGGAACGATGATCGGCGGAATTCCCCAGGCGCAGAGTTCAGCGGTTGCCATCGCCCCGCCGCGTGACAGCGCGAAGTCAGCCGCCGCGTACGCTTCCGTTACGGGCGACAGGTATGCTCGAACTTTGACCCTCGGACTCCCCATCCGTTCGTAGTCTGCGAAAGTGTTCTGCCCTGTCGCCCAGATAATGGAAAGACCCTCCGGGATTCCGCTGGCTATCCATTCTGCAACGGCGTCGTTGATTGCCTTCGAGCCCTGGCTCCCACCGTATATGAGCAGCACGCGCCCTGCGTGGGCGTCGAAGCCCCACGACTCTCGCGCACTCGACTTGTCCGGAAGGGGATCTGGCGGAGTCTCGATTGGATTGCCTGAATTGAGTATCCGTGTTCCGGCACCCGGCTTGAGTTGAGCCGCAGCCTCAGGGAAACCAAGGTGCACCTGGCGCGCCCACCGACTGAAAAATCGAGTGGTCAATCCGGGGTAACTATTCTGCTCCTGCACAACGTATGGTATCCCATGCGTTGCGGCATAGGCGAGTGCAAGGCCCGACGCATATCCTCCGGTCCCTACGACTGCCGTAGGCCGCACCGAACCGACAATACGTCCGAGCTCGCGCCACGCCGAAAACGCTCCGCGCAGTGTCTTCCAGTTTTCCCACGGCCGCGCACGATAGAGCGGGTGGAGATCGAGCAGTGCGTGCGGAAATTCGGTCTTCGGAAGCACGTCGCGTTCTATTCCGCGCAGGGCACCGACAAAAAAAGGATCTACGCCCGGCGACTGCCGCTGCATTGCGCGTGCA